>NZ_JBIAVA010000005.1:0-496376 GCF_042893535.1 Streptomyces sp. NPDC001599 | reverse complement strand
GTTGATAGGCCGGATCTGGAAGCACCGTGAGGTGTGGAGGTGACCGGTACTAATAGGCCGAGGGCTTGTCCTCAGTTGCTCGCGTCCACTGTGTTGGTTCTGAAACCACGAACAATCAGACCGTGTTGGTCACCGGTTGGTTGTCTGTTTCATAGTGTTTCGGTGGTCATAGCGTAGGGGAAACGCCCGGTTACATTTCGAACCCGGAAGCTAAGCCTTACAGCGCCGATGGTACTGCAGGGGGGACCCTGTGGGAGAGTAGGACGCCGCCGAACAATCATTGCGAGGAAACCCCGCACCGGGAACGGTGCGGGGTTTTCTGCGTTCAGGAGTCGTTGAAACGATACTGAACTGGGCGGGGCCACAAGGCCCCGCCTTTTTCTATAGGCGACCTGCGGCCTTGAGTTCCAGGTAGGCGTCCGCGAGTGCCGGAGGAAGCTCGTCCGGGGTCGCGTCGACGACCGTGACGCCGTGCCGGCGGAGCTGGTCGGCGATGTGGCGGCGCTCCGACTGGGCCTGTGCCGCCGCCGCGGCCTCGTACACGGCATCCGTGTGGCCGCGGGCCTCGGCCATGGCAGAGATGTGCGGGTCGGCCACCGAGGCCACGAGGAGCGTGTGGCGCTGGGTCAGCTGCGGCAGGACGGGGAGCAGCCCCTCCTCGATCGGGGCCGCGTCGAGGGTCGTGAACAGGACGATCAGGGACCGTCGAGGGGCCGACCGGAGAGCGGTGGCGGTGAGGCCACGCGCGTCGGTCTCCACCAGCTCCGGCTCCACGGTCGCCAGGGCGTTGACCAGCGAGGGAAGGAGGTCGCCCGCGGTGCGGCCCTGGAGCAGGGCGCGCACCCGGCGGTCGTAGGCGAGGAGATCGACGCGGTCGCCGGCCCGCGAGGCCAGGGCGGCCAGGAGCAGGGCGGCGTCCATGGAGGCGTCGAGGCGAGGGGCGTCTCCCACGCGACCGGCCGAAGTTCGGCCGGTGTCGAGGACGAGCAGGATGTGCCGGTCGCGTTCGGGGCGCCAGGTGCGTACGGCGACGGTGGAGTGGCGGGCCGTCGCGCGCCAGTCGATGGAACGGGTGTCGTCGCCGGGGACGTACTCGCGCAGGCTGTCGAACTCCGTGCCCTCGCCGCGGGTGAGGACGCTGGTGCGGCCGTCGAGTTCGCGGAGCCGGGACAGCTTGGAGGGGAGGTGTTTGCGGCTGGTGAACGGGGGGAGCACACGGACGGTCCAGGGGACCCGGTGGGTGCCTTGGCGGGTGAGGAGGCCCAGAGGGCCGTACGACCGGATGGTGACGCGGTCCGCGTGGCGGTCGCCGCGGCGGGTGGGGCGCAGGCGGGTGGTCACGCGGCGGCGTTCGCCGGCGGGCACTGTCAGGCTGTGGCGTGAGGCCGCCGTTTCGGTGCTGGGCTGCCAGCTGCTGGGCGGCCAGGCGTCGCGCAGGCGGGCCCGGAGCGGGCGCCCCGACGGGTTGGTGACCGTCAGGGTCACGTCGGCGGTGTCGCCCAGACGGGCAGAGGTGTCGCCGGAGCGGGTGAGGCCGAGGCGGCGCACGGGGGCGGCCAGGGCGAAGTCGCAGGCGCAGGCCGCGGCCAGCGGGGCGTTGACCGCGAGGATGCCCGTCCAGCTGGGGTCCCAGATACCGACGGGGACGGAGGCCAGGGCCGCGATGAGCGCGGCGCGTCCGGTGAGTGCCATCAGCGGGGAACGGGGACGTGGGCGAGGATCGCGTTGATCACCGAGTCCGCGGTCACGCCCTCCATCTCGGCCTCCGGACGGAGTTGTACGCGGTGCCGGAGGGTGGGGAGGGCCAGGGCCTTCACGTCGTCGGGGGTGACGTAGTCGCGGCCCGTGAGCCAGGCCCAGGCGCGGGCCGTCGACAGCAGTGCCGTGGCGCCGCGCGGGGAGACGCCGAGGGTGAGCGACGGCGACTCACGGGTGGCGCGGCAGATGTCGACGACGTAGGCGGTGATCTCCGGGGAGACGGTCGTCTTGGCGGCCTCCGCGCGGGCGGCGTCCAGGTCGGCGGCGCTCGCGACGGGGCGTACGCCGGCGGCGTGCAGGTCGCGCGGGTTGAAGCCGGCGGCGTGGCGGGTGAGGACGTCGATCTCGTCCTGGCGGGTGGGGAGGGGGACGGTGAGTTTGAGGAGGAAGCGGTCCAGCTGGGCTTCCGGGAGGGGGTAGGTGCCCTCGTACTCGACCGGGTTCTGGGTGGCCGCGACGAGGAAGGGCTCGGGGAGCGGGCGGGGGGTGCCGTCCACCGTGACCTGGCGTTCCTCCATGGCTTCGAGGAGGGAGGACTGGGTCTTCGGGGGCGTGCGGTTGATCTCGTCGGCGAGGAGGAGGTTGGTGAAGACCGGGCCGGGCTGGAAGGAGAACTCGGTGGTGCGGGCGTCGTAGACCAGGGAGCCGGTGACGTCGCTGGGCATCAGGTCCGGGGTGAACTGGACGCGTTTGGTGTCGAGTTCGGTGGCCGCGGCGAGGGTGCGGACGAGGAGGGTCTTGGCGACGCCGGGGACGCCTTCGAGCAGGACGTGGCCGCGGCAGAGCAGGGCTACGACGAGACCGGTGACGGCGGCGTCCTGGCCGACCACGGCCTTGGCGATCTCGGCGCGCAGGGCTTCGAGGGCGGCGCGGGCATTGCCCGGGGCCGCGGTCTGCCCGGCGTTGTCAGTGGTCGGGTCCATCATGGACGGCGTACCTCTCTTTCGAGGGCGTCGAGTTGGTCGGCGAGTGCGATCAGGGCCGCGTCGTCGCCGGGCGGCGGGCCGAAGAGGAGGGTGTGCAGGGCTTGTCCGTCGCCGTGTGCGCCGTGGAGGTGGGCGGACAGGGCGGGGAGCAGGGACTCGGGCGAGTCCGCCTGGGTGACGGGGACGCCTACGAGAGGGGCGAGGCGGGTGCGGGTGGCGGAGCGAAGAGCGGTGGCGGCGCGGTCGCGGGCGTTCGCCTTGCGGTAGAGGCGGGCGCGGCCTTCGACGGTTTCGGAGGCGCGGATCGCGACGGGGAGTTTTTCGGGCACCAGGGGGCCGAGTCGGCGTGCCCGCCACAGGGCGGCGAGGGCGGCGGCGACGAAGAGTTGGAGGGTGCCCCAGAGCCAGCCGGACGGGAGCAGGTCGAAGAAGCCGCGTTCGTCGTCCGGGTCCGGGAGGTCGGAGAGGGAGGGGAGGTACCAGACCAGGTGGTCGCGGGAGCCGAGGAGTTGGAGGGCGAGCGAGGCGTTGCCGTGCTCGTCGAGGTGGTTGTTGAAGAGGATGTCGCGGGCGCCGAGGACGACGGTGTCGCCCGGGGAGCCCTCGGCGGACGCCTCCGTGGAGGGGTCGGGGATGCGCAGGAGGGTGGCCAGGCGCCGGCTGGGATAGCAGGCGTCGGATTCGAGGTGGGTGCTGTAGCGGATGCCGCCGGTGTCGGCGCTGCCCGCGCGCCGTGCGGCGGGCAGGTCGCAGGCGGGGGCCAGTGTCGAGTCGACGCTGAGCGCGGGGTCGGCGGTGACGCCGGGAGCGAGGCGTTCGACGGCGGGGCCGCCGGGGGCGACCAGGACGGTGCGTCCGCCGGAGCCGGTCGTCGCGGAGTGCAGTCGCGTCTGCTGGCGCTCCGTCAGGAGGTCGGGCACGGCGACCAGCAGGGTGGTGTCGGGTCCGGCCGCGGCCCGCGCTTCGTCCAGGGTGGTGACCACGCGCGTGGAGACCCCCCGGTCGGCGAGGAGTTCGGCGACGGCGCGGCTGCCGTAGGGGTCGGCGGAGCGCGGGTCGAGTTCGCCGTGCCGGGCGTCGGAGCGGACGACCGCGATGGCGACGGCCCCGACGAGCAGCAGGACGAGGGCGAGTGCGATGCCCCGCGCGCGGGTCCACACCTGGCGGGCGGTGGGCGAGGCCGCGGTGGTGGGGAGCGTGGCCTCGGTGGTCATTCGGCGGCTCCCCGGCGGGTGTCCCGGTCCGTGGCGTCGCCCGTGCGGTGGCCGGCCGTGCTGCTCGCCAGGTGCGGTTTGCTGCGGTCCAGGTCGTGGTCGAGTTCGGTGAGGCGCCGGTACGACTCCTCGCTGCCGGGCCGGCCGCCGTACGCGACGTCGTCGAAGTCCCGTGCGGCGGCGCGCAGCCGGTCCTTGTGGTCGGGCAGGGCCCGGCCGGCCTCGGTGGCCGCCTCGTCGGCGGTGCGGCCGGGGCGGATGTCGAGCAGGGCGCGTTCCTCGAGGGCGCGGACGACGGCCCGCATGCGTTCCTGGACGGCCTGGTTCCAGTGTCCTTGGGCGGCGTGTGCCTGGGCGGCGGCGCGGTGGTCGGCGGCGCTGTGGGGACGGTCGTCGAAGAGGACGGGGGCGGAGACGGGTCCGCGGCGCGGGGTGCCCAGGCGCCACCAGAGGGCGCCCAGCACGGCCAGGACGGCCACGACGACGACCACCAGGCCCAGCGTGCCGCCGGGTGTCGCGGTGGACGCCTTGCCGAACAGCTCCTCGATCCAGTCCCAGAAGGCGTTCAGGGCCCGCTGGAACCAGCTGGGGTCGTTCTCGTGGTACATCCGCTTGGACAGCTCGCGCCGGGCGGCGTCGCGCGCGGGGTCGCGCGGGATCGTCACCGGTGGTTCGTCGCCGGAGCGCGACACCGTTCGTGCGGCGGTGCGTGTCAGCACCTCCGTGAGAACTCCCCCCGTCGGACTCACCCCGTCAGCTCCCCGGGACGGCGCCGGAGGCACCGGAGCCCTGCGGGCCGGAGCCCTGGGCCCCGGCGGCGCGGGCCAGTTCGAGGTCGAGGGCCTCGCGGCGGATGCGCTGGTCGATGTAGAGCAGCACGGTCACGCCCGCCGTGATCGGGAACGTGATCATGGAGCCGATCACCGAGCCGATGCCGCTGACGACGAGGAAGGTCCAGCCGAGGTCGCCGGTGCCGTCCAGGAAGCCGCCGACGCCGTCGCCGCCGAGGGTCGCGGCGAGGAAGGCGAAGGGGATGACGATGATCGACGCGACGACGTTGGCGATGACCGTGGCGAGCAGCTGGATGCCGAAGACGCGCCACCAGGAGCCGCGCACCAGCTTCACCGAGCGGCCCATCGCCTTCTTGATGCCCTGCTTCTCCAGCATCAGCGCGGGGGACGCCAGCGAGAAGCGGACCATGAGCCAGACGGCGACGACGCCGCCCGCCAGGAAGCCCAGGGCGGTCAGGGCCACTCCGGCCTCGCCGCCCGCGGTGGCGGTGACGAGGAGACCGGGTGTCATACCGGCCGTGACGAGTCCGGCGACGATGAGGAGCAGCAGGAGGATCAGGCCGAACAGCTTCAGCACCTGGGGGCGGGCGTCGCGCCACGCCTCGCCGGTGGTCACCGGCCTGCCGAGTACGGCGCGGCTGGTGACGGTGGTGAGCAGGGCCGTGGCCAGTACGGTGCCGATCAGGGAGATCAGGAAGATGACCCCCGAGTTGATCGTGGTGTCGGCCAGCGCGTCGCCGAGTTCGCTCAGGGTGGCGTCGGGGTCGTTGAGGGCCTCGCTGCCGGTGTCGTCCAGGACGAGGCCCTGGAGCAGCACGACGATGACCTCGGTGAAGATGGCGACGGTCAGGGAGATGCCGAGGACGGTGCGCCAGTAGGTGCGCATGGTGGAGACGGCACCGTCGAGGATCTCGCCCACGCCGAGCGGGCGGAGCGGGATCACGCCGGGCTTGGCCGCGGGCGGAGGACCGCCCCAGCCGCCTCCCCAGCCGCCGTGTCCACCGGGGGCGCCGTAGCCGCCGTGGCCCCCGCGCGGGCCGCCGTAGCCTCCGTAGCCGCCTCCGGGAGGTCCGGGCGGCGGGGTGCCCCAGCCCGGGCCGGGCGGTGGGGGAGGCGGGGCCTGGCCCCGGTCCGCGGGGCCGGTGGGCGCGGACCACTGGCCGGGGGGCGGCTGCTCCTTGGACCACTTCGTGCCGGGGCTCGTCGGTTCCGCACCCGGCCGGTCCGCGGGCGGCGCGGGCTGATCGGGGCCGGCGGGGCGGTCGGCCGGCCCGGCCGGACCGGACGCGCCGGGCTCGTGCCCGTCGGACGGGGCGGATCCGGGCGATGCCCAGCCCGGAGTGTCGTTCATCGTCGCTCCTTCACGGTGCGCGTCCGCGGTCGCGGCGGCGGGTTGGCGCCCATCGTGCCATGGGGGCGTCGGGTGCGGACCGGGCGCGGTAGGGCCTGCGCACCTTCAATTGTCCGTCGTACAGGGGGCAGACTGACCGCATGGCTGATCAGGACGCGCGAAACGGCGAGGACAAGCGGCCCACCGGGATACCGGCCCTTCGCTGGGAGGAACCCCCCGAGGGTCCGGTGCTGGTGCTGCTGGACCAGACCAGGTTGCCCGCCGAGGAGGTCGAGCTGGTCTGCACGGACCCGGCCGCGCTGGTCGAGGCGATCCGCTCGCTCGCCGTGCGCGGGGCACCGCTGCTGGGCATCGCGGGCGGCTACGGGGTCGCGCTCGCCGCCGTGCGGGGCTTCGAGGTCGAGGAGGCCGCGGCGGCGCTGGCGGGGGCGCGCCCGACCGCGGTGAACCTCGCCGTCGGGGTGCGCCGGGCGCAGGCCGCGCACCGGGAGGCGCTCGCCAGGACCGGTGACACCCGGCAGGCCGCCCGGGCGGCGCTGTCCGCGGCAAGGGCGCTGCACCGGGAGGACACCGAGGCCAGCGCCCGGATGGCCGCGCACGGACTCGCCCTGCTCGACGAGCTGCTGCCCGCCGGAGGGCACCGCGTCCTCACGCACTGCAACACCGGTTCGCTGGTGTCGGGCGGTGAGGGGACCGCCTTCGCGGTGGCGCTCGCGGCGCACCGGTCGGGACGGCTGCGCCGCCTGTGGGTGGACGAAACGCGTCCCTTGCTGCAAGGTGCTCGCCTGACGGCATACGAGGCGGCCCGCAACGACATGGCGTATACCTTGCTCACCGACAACGCGGCGGGTTCGCTGTTCGCGGCGGGTGAGGTGGACGCGGTACTGATCGGCGCGGACCGCATCGCGGCCGACGGTTCGGTCGCGAACAAGGTGGGGAGCTATCCGCTCGCGGTGCTCGCGCGGTACCACCATGTGCCGTTCGTCGTGGTGGCTCCGGTCACGACGGTGGATCCGGACACGCCGGACGGGGCGTCCATCGAAGTGGAACAGCGCCCCGGATATGAAGTGACCGAGGTCACAGCACCTCAGGTGCCGGTGGCGGGAGCGGGAGGCGGGATTCCGGTGGCACCTCTGGGGACCCAGGCGTACAACCCGGCGTTCGATGTGACTCCGCCCGAACTGGTGACGGCGATCGTCACCGAGGAGGGTGTGGTTTCGCCCGTGACGACAGAGGCCCTGGCCTTGCTGTGTGCCAGGTCACGCCAGGTAACGATTAGCTAATGGGATGATGTCGTTTATGAAGGGACGAGTCCTTGTCGTCGACGACGACACCGCACTGGCCGAGATGCTCGGCATTGTGCTGCGTGGTGAGGGTTTTGAGCCGTCTTTCGTAGCCGACGGCGACAAGGCGTTGGCCGCCTTCCGGGAGACCAAGCCCGACCTGGTACTGCTCGACCTGATGCTGCCCGGACGGGACGGCATCGAGGTGTGCCGCCTGATCAGGGCGGAGTCGGGTGTGCCGATCGTGATGCTGACGGCGAAGAGTGACACCGTCGACGTCGTGGTGGGTCTGGAGTCGGGCGCCGACGACTACATCGTGAAGCCGTTCAAGCCGAAGGAGCTGGTGGCCCGGATCCGGGCGCGGCTGCGGAGGTCCGAGGAACCGGCGCCGGAGCAGCTCGCCATAGGCGACCTGGTCATCGACGTGGCCGGTCACTCCGTGAAGCGGGACGGACAGTCGATCGCGCTGACGCCGCTGGAGTTCGACCTGCTGGTGGCGCTGGCCCGCAAGCCGTGGCAGGTGTTCACGCGCGAGGTGCTCCTCGAGCAGGTCTGGGGCTACCGGCACGCCGCCGACACCCGCCTGGTCAACGTGCACGTCCAGCGGCTGCGCTCCAAGGTCGAGAAGGACCCGGAGAAGCCGGAGATCGTGGTGACCGTCCGCGGCGTCGGCTACAAGGCCGGACCGAGCTGACATGGCCAGGGACAGTGCCGCTTCGGCGCCCGGGTCCGGGGCCCGCGCCGGACGGCCTGTCGGCCACCCGAGCGCCGGCTCCCGCCTCTTCGGTCGTGTGCTGGAGGGCGGGCTGCTGCACGGCGGGGTGCAGGGCAGCCCGGTGCTCCGTCTGTTCATGCGCTGGGTGCGCCGTCCCCTGCTGCCGGTCATGCGGCTGTGGCGGCGCAACATCCAGCTCAAGGTCGTCGCCACCACCCTGCTGATGTCGCTGGGCGTGGTGCTGCTGCTCGGCTTCGTGGTGATCGGGCAGGTCCGCAACGGACTGCTGGACGCCAAGGTGAAGGCCTCCCAGAGCCAGGCCACCGGCGGCTTCACGGCGGCCAAGCAGAAGGCCGAGGAGGCGGCGAGCACCAACGGCGACGACGGCACCCCCGCGGACGGGCGTCCCTCGCAGAACGTCATCCAGTGGATGAGCGAGCTGGTGAAGTCGCTCTCCAGCGGTGGCCAGAGCGCCTTCGACGTGGTCACCCTCCCCATGGGCGGGGAGAGCGGCAGCGGACGCGGTCCGCGCGCCTCCGGATCGGTCGACTGGGCGGTGAGCGTCCCCGAGGCCCTGCGCGAGCGGATCGACGGCGACACCGCGGCCGCCCAGAGCTACACCCGGATCGTCTACAACTCCGATCAGCCCTCCCAGCCCGGACTGGTCATCGGCAAGCAGGTCAACGACCCGAACGGCGAGCCGTACCAGCTGTACTACCTCTTCCCGCTCACCCAGGAGGAGAAGTCGCTCAGTCTGGTCAGGGGCACTCTGGCGACCGCCGGGCTCTTCGTCGTCGTGCTGCTCGGGGCCATCGCCTGGCTGGTGGTGCGCCAGGTCGTCACGCCCGTCCGGATGGCGGCGAGCATCGCCGAGCGGCTGTCCGCGGGACGGCTTCAGGAACGGATGAAGGTCACCGGAGAGGACGACATCGCCCGGCTCGGCGAGGCCTTCAACAAGATGGCGCAGAACCTCCAGCTCAAGATCAGCCAGCTGGAGGACCTGTCGCGGATGCAGCGGCGGTTCGTCTCCGACGTGTCGCACGAGCTGCGCACGCCGCTGACGACCGTACGGATGGCGGCCGACGTCATCCACGACGCGCGCGTGGACTTCGATCCGGTGACCGCGCGGTCGGCCGAACTGCTCGCCGACCAGCTGGACCGGTTCGAGACGCTGCTCGCCGACCTGCTGGAGATCAGCCGCTTCGACGCGGGCGCCGCCGCGCTGGAGGCGGAGCCGATAGACCTCAGGGAGGTCGTACGGCGCGTCGTCAGCGGTGCGGAGCCGCTCGCCGAGCGCAAGGGCACGGGGATACGCGTGGTCGGCGACCAGCAGCCCGTCGTCGCCGAGGCGGACGCCCGGCGGGTCGAGCGCGTGCTGCGCAACCTCGTCGTCAACGCCGTCGAGCACGGCGAGGGCCGGGACGTCGTCGTCAAGCTCGCCGCCGCCGGGGGCGCCGTCGCCGTCGCGGTGCGCGACTACGGCGTCGGACTCAAGCCGGGCGAGGCCACCCGGGTCTTCAGCCGCTTCTGGCGGGCCGACCCGGCACGCGCCCGTACCACCGGCGGTACGGGGCTCGGGCTGTCGATCGCCCTGGAGGACGCGCGGCTGCACGGCGGCTGGCTGCAGGCCTGGGGCGAGCCCGGCGGTGGCTCGCAGTTCCGGCTGACGCTGCCCAGGACGGCGGACGAGCCGCTCAGGGGGTCACCGATACCGTTGGAGCCGACGGACTCGCGCCGCAACCGCGGGCTCAACGACGCGGGCCTCGCCGACCCGGCGGTGGCGCGCGGCACGGACAAGTCGGTCGGCGTCCCGGCGCAGGTGCCGGCCGGGCAGGTCTCCGCGGTGTCCGCGCGGGGGCCGATAACGCCGCGGCAGGCCGCGGTGGCACCCACGGCGGATCCGACGGCACTGCCGGGCAACGGCGCGCGCGTGGTGCCGAGGCCCGTGTCGGGCGCGCGGAAGCAGGACGGCGGACCGGCACCGGAGGCGGCGGGCCGCCAGGACGCCGGTCCCGAGGACTCGAGCAGGCAGGGGGAGGCATCTCGTGGGCGCTGACCGCGGGAGGGGCGGTCGGCGGGGGCCGGCACGCGTGGTGGCGTACGCCGTCAGCGGTGTCGTACTGCTGGCCGGATGTGCGGCCATGCCCGACAGCGGGGATCTCAGGGGCGTGGAGTCCACGCCCCGGCAGGACCCGCAGGTGCGGGTGTTCGCGATGCCGCCGCGGGAGGACGCCCCGCCCGCCGACATCGTGCAGGGCTTCCTGGAGGCGCTGACCAGCGACGATCCGCACTATGAGACGGCGCGCAAGTACCTGACCGGCGACGCCGCGAAGAACTGGCGGCCGGACGAGTCGGCGACGGTGCTCGCGGGCGGGCCGGGAACGGAGTCCGACCACTCGGGCAACCGTGAGGACGCCAACGACTACTCGGTCACGCTGACCGGCACCAGGGTCGCCACGGTCGACGCGCAGCAGTCGTACGCGCCGGCCGACGGCGTGTACCGCGAGTCGGTGCACCTCACTCGGGACGGCAAGTCCAAGCAGTGGCGCATCGATTCGCTGCCGCCGGGCGTCGTGATGGGCAAGTCGGACTTCCAGCGCAACTACATGTCGGTCAACCGGTACTACTTCGCCTCGAACACCCCGGTGCGGGCGGACGCCGAGACGGGACCGGTGCGGGAGCCGGCGGCCGTCGCCGATCCCGTCTACGTGCGCCGGCGGGTGGATCCGATGACCCAGGTGGTGCGTTCCCTGCTCAGCGGGCCGACGAGGCTGCTGGGCCCCGTGGTCAGGTCCAGCTTCCCGACCGGGACGGCGCTGGCGAAGAACGCCGGCTCGCTGACACCCGACGACCGCAGCAAGCTGACCGTTCCGCTGAACGACAAGGCGGCGCGGGCCGGCGCGGACAAGTGTGACGAGATGGCCGCGCAGCTCCTGTTCACGCTGCGGAACCTCACCCCGGCGGTGCAGGAGGTCGAGCTGCGCTCGGGCGGTGAGCAGTTGTGTTCGCTCTCCGAGGACCGAGCCGAGACGGTGGCGACGCGCGGTTCTGCGCAGCCGCCCGACTACCTGTACTTCGTCGACGACCAGGACCGCCTGGTACGGATCGCGGCCGGCAGCAACGGGACCCGGGCCGAACCCGTGCCCGGCCCGCTGGGCGAGGGGCAGCAGGCCCTGCGGTCGGTGGCGGTGTCGCGCGACGAACACAGCGCGGCCGGGATCAGTCTCGACAACAAGTTGCTGTACGTCGGTTCGCTGGTGTCGGGCGGTTCGCTCGGCGACCCCGTGCTGACCAGCCAGGGCAAGAAGGAGTCGGACCGGCTGACCCCGCCCAGTTGGGATGCGCAGGGCGACCTGTGGATCGCCGACCGCAACCCGGCCGACCCGCGGTTGCTGCTGCTGAAGGAGGGCGCGGGCGATCCGGTGGAGGTGAGGACCCCGGGCCTCGACGGGCGCGTCCAGGCCGTGCGGGTGGCCGCCGACGGGGTGCGGATCGCGCTCGTCGTGGAGAAGGACGGCAAGCGGTCGCTGCTCATCGGGCGGATCGAACGGGACGGGAAGGCGGGCGACGTGCCCGCGGTCACCGTGCTCGAACTGCGCTCCGCGACCCCCGAGCTGGAGGAGGTCACGGCCATGTCCTGGGCCGGCGACGCGCGGCTCGTAGTGGTGGGGCGCGAGCGTGGGGGCGTCCAGCAGATCGGATACGTCCAGGTCGACGGCTCGACGCCGGAGGCATCGGTGCCCGCGGCCCTGACCGGCGTCAAGGAGATCGCCGCGACCGAGGACGAGCGGCTGCCGCTGGTGGCGTATTCGGAGGACCTCATCGTGCGGCTGCCGTCCGGGCTGCAGTGGCAGAAGGTGAGCGAGGGGACCGCACCGGTCTATCCGGGGTGAGGCCTCCCGTCCGGCCGGGGTGAGGCGTCCGCCGTTTCGTGGTCCGACGGGGTTTTCCACAGAGGGCCGGCCGACGTTTTCCACAGGCCTGGCGGGGCTTCGCGGGCAGGGGCACAGTGGTGGCCATGCGCGGATTGCGGACATGCCTGACACGGCGGACATGGCGGAGAGGGTGGGCGGACCTCACGGACCTGGTGCTGCCCGCCGAGTGCGGCGGCTGCGGCACGGCTCGGGCGGTGCTGTGCCCCCGGTGCCGTACGGCGCTGGGCGGAGCCCCGCCGTGCCGCGTGCGTCCGGAGCCGGAGCCGCCCGGCCTGCCCGCGGTGCATGCGGCGGCGCCGTACGCGGACGAGGTGCGGGCGGCTTTGCTGGCCCACAAGGAGCGGGGCGTGCTCGCCCTCGCGGCACCGCTCGGCGTGGCGCTGGCACAAGCGGTGCGGGCGGGTCTCGGGGCGGCGGGGCCGGACGCCGGTGGCGTGGGGGCCGGTGTGGTGGGGGCCGGAGCGGCAGGTCCCGTCCGGGCACGGGGACCGGTGCTGCTCGTGCCCGTGCCGTCGGCGCGCAGAGCGGTGCGGACACGGGGGCACGATCCGGCGCGGCGGATCGCCCTCGCGGCGGCGGCGGAGCTGCGGCGCACCGGGACGTCCGCCCGGGTGCTCGCCGTACTGCGGCAGCGTCACGCCGTGGCGGACCAGTCGGGGCTCGACGCCCGGCGGCGGCTGGACAATCTCTCCGGCGCGCTGGCGGTGGCTCCGGGCGGCGGCGGGCTGCTGCGCGGCGGTGGGGCGGTCGTCCTGGTCGACGACCTGATGACGACGGGGGCGTCGCTTGCCGAGGCTGCCCGCGCGGTGCGCGCGGCGACGGCTGCCGCCGTTGAGTCGCGGGCGGGGCCGGCTGCGTACGGGACGGAGAGATCGGCCGTGTATCCGGCCGCGGCAGGGGAAGGCAGAGAGGAACGGAAGACCGGACCCCGAATGGCGGGTCCATACGGAGGCGGTGGCGTGATCCGTGAAGCGATCTGCGCGGCAGTGGTCGCGGCTTCACCAGATTCTTTCGAAATAAACCGGAACTGACTGAGAACTTACGTCGTTGCAGGTAATGAGGGAGTCAATTCACCGGAACGGAGGTACGCCGCGGTAGAGGGTGACGACATCCGTCCGGGCGAGATATGTTCGGTTGTGAGGCAAAGCCGCAGGCCACACCTCTCAAATCCGAATGCCGTGCTGCGGGTTTTACCGTCATCACCCGCACCGGTGGAGTGGAGATCCCGCCCACGGGGGAGGAGGTGGACGTCACCGAGTCCGAGGTTTCGGGATGGACCGGAACCTGGTGCAAAAGGGAGATGCTCCGCCGTCGAGCGGAGCGATCCGGGAACGGAGTTCTGCGTGGACATCGTCGTCAAGGGCCGCAAGACCGAGGTGCCCGAGCGGTTCCGGAAGCACGTGGCCGAGAAGCTGAAGCTGGAGAAGATCCAGAAGCTCGATGGCAAGGTGATCAGCCTCGACGTCGAGGTGTCCAAGGAGCCGAACCCCCGGCAGGCCGACCGCTGTGACCGAGTGGAGATCACACTCCGCTCCCGCGGTCCGGTGATCCGGGCGGAGGCGGCGGCGAGCGACCCCTACGCGGCGCTCGACCTGGCGGCGGAGAAGCTCGGCGCACGGCTGCGCAAGCAGCACGACAAGCGCTTCTCGCGCCGCGGCGCCCGCCGGATCTCGGCGGCCGAGGTCGCCGACCACGTACCCGGCGCGGCGACACTCAACGGGAACGGCGACGTCGTCCCGACGGAGAAGCAGGACGGCGTACCCACCAAGAAGATCGGCTCGCTGGAGGTCCAGGGCGACGGTCCGCTCGTCGTCCGGGAGAAGACCCACGTGGCCGCACCCATGTCCCTCGACCAGGCGCTCTACGAGATGGAGCTGGTCGGGCACGACTTCTACCTGTTCGTCGATTCCGAGACGAAGGAGCCCAGCGTCGTCTACCGGCGGCACGCCTACGACTACGGCGTGATCCACCTGACCACGGACACGATGGTCACTCAGGCGCACGCCCCCGACGCGGGCGATGCGCTCGGCGGCTGACACACGCCGCCGGGTGACAGCGGTTCGGTGCCCCTGGAGCGCGTGTGCGCCCCCAGGGGCACCGGTGTGCGACGGTGCGCGAGGGTGTGCGACCCCAGAGCTGCCCGTTCGGTCACCCCGCTGTCGGCCGGGCATGGAATCATGGCGGCAACGGCCCAACCGGTGGGTCGTTGCTCTGGGTTGGCGATGGCTCAGGACCACGTGCCACAGCCTTCAGGGGGAGGAACGATGGCGGACAGTTTCGGACCGATGCGGGGCGCGGGCGTCGACCACGGGATCGACGACGCGGTCGCCGGCATGGGCCCGGACGCGGGCTCCGCACGCGAGGAGCCGATCAGGGTGCTGGTCGTGGACGACCACGCCCTCTTCCGCCGCGGTCTGGAGATCGTGCTCGCGGCCGAGGAGGACATCCAGGTCGTCGGAGAGGCCGGTGACGGCGCCGAGGCCGTGGAGAAGGCGGCCGACCTGCTGCCGGACATCGTCCTGATGGATGTGCGGATGCCCAAGCGGGGCGGTATCGAAGCCTGCACCTCCATCAAGGAGGTGGCTCCCAGTGCCAAGATCATCATGCTGACGATCAGCGACGAGGAGGCCGACCTCTACGACGCGATCAAGGCGGGCGCGACCGGTTATCTCCTCAAGGAGATCTCGACGGACGAGGTGGCCACCGCCATTCGCGCGGTGGCCGACGGACAGTCCCAGATCAGTCCGTCCATGGCCTCGAAACTGCTGACCGAGTTCAAGTCGATGATCCAGCGCACCGACGAACGCCGGCTGGTGCCCGCGCCGCGGCTCACGGATCGCGAGCTGGAGGTCCTGAAGCTCGTCGCCACGGGAATGAACAACCGCGACATCGCCAAGGAACTGTTCATTTCCGAGAACACCGTGAAGAACCACGTGCGCAACATCCTGGAGAAACTCCAGCTGCACTCCAGGATGGAGGCCGTGGTGTACGCGATGCGGGAGAAGATCCTCGAGATCCGGTGAGTTGGTGACCCGGTGAGCCCGTTCCCGGTCAGTCGAGCAGTCGGGCCAGCTCCCGGGTGAGGGGCTCACGCAGATCCGGAGTCTCGACCCGCTCCACCCGTACGTTCGTGCAGTCCACCCAGCTTGCCGCCTCGACGAGTGCCTGGGCCACCGCCGGGGCCGCCTTCGGACCGTCCAGCGTGACCTGCTTGGCGACCAGGGTGCGCCCCTCGCGGGCCGGGTCCACCCGGCCGACGAGCCGGCCGCCGGCCAGGACCGGCATCGCGAAGTAGCCGTGCACCCGCTTCTGCCGGGGTACGTAGGCCTCCAGCCGGTGGGTGAAACCGAAGATCCGCTCCGTGCGCGACCGCTCCCAGATCAGCGAGTCGAAGGGGGAGAGCAGCGTCGTGCGGTGACGGCCCCGCGGGGTCGTCTCCAGAGCCGCGGGGTCCGCCCACGCCGGCCGGCCCCAGCCCGCCACCGTGACCGGCACCAGGCCCGAGTCGGCGATCACCGCGTCGACCTGCTCGGCCTTGAGCCGGTGGTAGTCCGCGATGTCCGCGCGCGTGCCGACGCCCAGGGACTGGCCGGCCAGGCGGACCAGGCGGCGCAGGCACTCCGTGTCGTCCAGGTCGTCGTGCAGCAGCGCGGCCGGGACGGCGCGCTCCGCCAGGTCGTACACCCGCTTCCAGCCGCGGCGCTCCACGCACACCACCTCGCCGTACATGAGCGCGCGCTCGACGGCGACCTTCGTGCCCGACCAGTCCCACCACTCGCTGGTCCTCTTCGCGCCGCCCAGGTCCGTCGCGGTGAGGGGGCCCTCCTCGCGGAGCTGCTTGACGACGCGGTCGTAGTCGCCCTCGGGGAGGTCGTGGTTCCAGTGCGGGCGGTTGCGGTACGCACGGCGTCGGAAGGCGAAGTGGGGCCACTCCTCGATCGGGAGGATGCAGGCGGCGTGGGACCAGTACTCGAAGGCGTGGGTGTCCGTCCAGTAGGCGTCGTCGACGGTCCGGCGGCCGACCGCGCCGAGGCGGGCGTAGGGGATCAGCTCGTGGGAGCGGGCCAGGACCGAGATCGTGTCGAGCTGCACCGCGCCCAGGTGACGGAGGACGCCGCGGACGCCCGCGCGGCGGTCGGGGGCGCCGAGGAAGCCCTGTGCGCGGAGGGCGAGGCGGCGGGCCTCGGCTGCGGACAGTTCCGTGGCGGGGGGCGGGAGGGTCGTCATACGTCCGCACGATAGGGGGTGGGTCTGACAGCGGGGCCCGCGCGTGGTGCGGTGAGGTGCGGTGCGGTACGACGGGGGTGAGGCGCGGTCGGTTCAGGGGCAGCGTTCACGGGTGCCCGGTGTGGGGGCTGGGCCTGGGTGGGGACGCGGCCCGGCGTTGCGGGGTGCCGCTGCGCCCACCCGTGCCGCCCCAGCGGCACGACTGCCCGCAGCGAGGGGGAGGGGGGAGGGGCGGCATGCCCGCAGCTGGGGGGGCGGTGCGGGGCGACTGTCCGCAGTTATGCCGGGGTCGGGAGGTACGGGGACGTGGACGGGAGGGCGAGGTCCGAGGGGAGGAGGGAGCCGATCCAGCAGTCGCGGCGGACGCCCTTGTTGTTGATCGCGGAGCGCAACGTGCCCTCGATGGTGAAGCCCGCGCGCTGGGCCACCGCGCGGGAGGCCGTGTTGCCGACCTCGGCGCGCCACTCCAGGCGGTCCACGGCCCGCTCGGTGAAGGCCCAGCGGGCGGCCGTGACGGAGGCCTCGGTGATGTAGCCCCGGCCGCGGTGCTCCTTGGTGCCCCAGAACCCGATCTCGCCGGTGCCCAGCGAGATCATCGTGACGGCGAGCATGCCCACCAGGTCCCCGGGCGGGAGGAAGAGGCCGAAGGTGAACATCGAGTCGTTCGCCCAGCCGTCGGGGACCATCTGCTCCGTGAAGCCCCGGGCGTGCTCCGGGAGGTAGGGCGAGGGGATCGTCGTCCAGCGCTGGATGTCGGGATCCTGCGCGGCGGCGTACACGGCCTCGGCGTCGCGGGGGCCGACCGTGCGCAGGACGAGGCGGTCGGTGGTGAGCGTGACGGGTTCCATCGGCCGATTCTGCGCGGCGTCCCGTGGAGGCGCCAATATTTTTGCCGTGCGTGAACATCCGGTCACCTCTCGTGCGATTCGCCGGAAGGTGCGGCACCATCCGCGGGGCCCGGACGTTGAAAGGGGTGACGGCAGACAGGGATGCTGGTTGCAGGGAGCGGACGGTCCCCGTCGCAGCAGGCCTCCCGGGGCAGCGGGGTCCTCGCATACGATGGCCGTTGCCCGATCCGTCACAGGAAACCGACCGTCCCAGGCCCGACCGGCAAGGAGACCAACCCCCGTGTCCGTCCTCTCGAAGCTCATGCGTGCAGGCGAAGGCAAGATCCTGCGCAAGCTGCACCGCATCGCGGACCAGGTCAACTCCATCGAAGAGGACTTCGCTGACCTCTCCGACGCCGAGCTGCGGGCCCTCACCGACGAGTACAAGCAGCGCTACGCCGACGGTGAGAGCCTTGACGACCTGCTGCCCGAAGCCTTCGCCACCGTCCGCGAAGCCGCCAAGCGCGTCCTGGGCCAGCGGCACTACGACGTACAGATCATGGGTGGCGCGGCCCTGCACATGGGCTACGTGGCCGAGATGAAGACCGGTGAGGGCAAGACCCTCGTCGGCACGCTGCCCGCCTATCTCAACGCCCTGTCCGGCGAGGGCGTGCACATCGTCACGGTCAACGACTACCTGGCCGAGCGCGACTCCGAGATGATGGGCCGCGTCCACAAGTTCCTCGGTCTGAACGTCGGGTGCATCCTCGCCAACCAGACGCCTGCCCAGCGCCGTGAGATGTACGGCTGCGACATCACCTACGGCACGAACAACGAGTTCGGCTTCGACTACCTGCGCGACAACATGGCGTGGTCCAAGGACGAGCTCGTCCAGCGCGGCCACAACTTCGCCATCGTCGACGAGGTCGACTCCATCCTCGTCGACGAGGCCCGTACGCCGCTGATCATCTCCGGCCCGGCCGACCAGGCCACCAAGTGGTATGGCGACTTCGCCAAGCTGGTCACCCGCCTGAAGAAGGGCGAGGCCGGCAACACCCTCAAGGGCATCGAGGAGACCGGCGACTACGAGGTCGACGAGAAGAAGCGCACCGTCGCCATCCACGAGTCGGGCGTGTCCAAGGTCGAGGACTGGCTGGGCATCGACAACCTCTACGAGTCGGTGAACACCCCGCTGGTCGGCTACCTGAACAACGCCATCAAGGCCAAGGAACTGTTCAAGAAGGACAAGGACTACGTCGTCCTCGACGGCGAAGTCATGATCGTCGACGAGCACACGGGCCGTATCCTCGCCGGTCGCCGCTACAACGAGGGCATGCACCAGGCGATCGAGGCGAAGGAAGGGGTGGACATCAAGGACGAGAACCAGACGCTCGCCACGATCACCCTCCAGAACTTCTTCCGCCTCTACAAGCGCCACGACCACAACGGCAAGGAACAGCCCGGCCTGTCCGGCATGACCGGTACGGCGATGACCGAGGCCGCCGAGTTCCACCAGATCTACAAGCTCGGCGTGGTGCCCATCCCGACCAACCGGCCGATGGTGCGCAAGGACCAGTCGGACCTGATCTACCGCACCGAGGTCGCCAAGTTCGAGGCCGTCGTCGACGACATCGAGGAGAAGCACCGCAAGGGCCAGCCGATCCTCGTCGGCACCACCTCGGTCGAGAAGTCCGAGTACCTCTCGCAGCAGCTCAGCAAGCGCGGCGTCCAGCACGAGGTGCTCAACGCCAAGCAGCACGACCGGGAGGCGACGATCGTCGCCCAGGCGGGCCGCAAGGGCTCCGTGACGGTGGCCACGAACATGGCCGGCCGTGGTACGGACATCAAGCTCGGCGGCAACCCGGAGGACCTCGCCGAGGCCGAGCTGCGCCAGCGCGGTCTCGACCCCGAGGAGCACATCGAGGAGTGGGCCGCGGCCCTGCCCGCCGCGCTGGAGCGTGCCGAGCAGGCGGTCAAGGCCGAGTTCGAAGAGGTCAAGGAGCTGGGCGGCCTCTACGTCCTGGGCACCGAGCGGCACGAGTCGCGGCGCATCGACAACCAGCTGCGCGGTCGTTCCGGCCGTCAGGGCGACCCCGGTGAGTCCCGCTTCTACCTCTCCCTGGGCGACGACCTGATGCGGCTGTTCAAGGCCCAGATGGTCGAGCGCGTGATGTCCATGGCGAACGTGCCGGACGACGTGCCGATCGAGAACAAGATGGTCACGCGCGCGATCGCGTCCGCCCAGTCGCAGGTCGAGACGCAGAACTTCGAGACCCGCAAGAACGTCCTGAAGTACGACGAGGTCCTCAACCGCCAGCGCGAGGTCATCTACGGCGAGCGTCGCCGTGTCCTGGAGGGCGAGGACCTCCAGGAGCAGATCCAGCACTTCACGAACGACACGATCGACGCCTACGTGCAGGCCGAGACCGCCGAGGGCTTCCCCGAGGACTGGGACCTCGACCGGCTGTGGGGCGCCTTCAAGCAGCTCTACCCGGTGAAGGTCACCGTCGAGGAGCTGGAGGAGGCGGCGGGCGACCGGGCCGGACTGACCGCCGACTACATCGCGGAGTCCATCAAGGACGACGTCCAGGAGCAGTACGAGGCGCGGGAGAAGCAGCTCGGCTCCGAGATCATGCGCGAGCTGGAGCGCCGGGTCGTCCTGTCGGTCCTGGACCGCAAGTGGCGTGAGCACCTCTACGAGATGGACTACCTCCAGGAGGGCATCGGCCTGCGCGCCATGGCGCAGAAGGACCCGCTGGTCGAGTACCAGCGCGAGGGCTTCGACATGTTCCAGGCCATGATGGACGGCATCAAGGAGGAGTCCGTCGGCTACCTGTTCAACCTGGAGGTCCAGGTCGAGCAGCAGGTCGAGGAGGTTCCGGTCGAGGACACGGCCCCGTCGCTCGACAAGGGCGCGCAGGACGCGGTTCCGGCCCAGGCGGGCGCCCGTCCGGAGATCCGGGCCAAGGGCCTCGACGCGCCGCAGCGCCGTGACCTGCACTTCTCCGCTCCGACCGTGGACGGCGAGGGCGGTGTCGTCGAGGGCGAGTTCACCGACGGCGAGCCCGCCCAGGCCCAGTCCGACGGGCTCACGCGCGCGGAGCGCCGCAAGCAGGCCAAGGGCGGGCGGCGCCGCAAGAAGTGACGGCGCGGTGCCCGCGGGCGCCGTGACGGTGGGAAGGGCCGGTCATCTCGGGTGACCGGCCCTTCGGCCTGTCCTGGCGGCGGTCGTGTCTCCTGGCGGCCTTGTTCCGGCGGGCCGGCCGGAAACGGTCAGTCGTCGTCCGCGCGGGTTCTGCGGGGGCCGCCCACTTCCACCGCCGTGCAGCGCCAGCGCAGGTCCCTACCCCGCTCCAGGCGGAACGCCATGGCCCGCAGCCGGTCACCCGCCCCGATGCGCGCGAAGACCTCCAGCGCGCCCGGCCGGGGCTCGAAGTAGCCGATGTCGCGGACGACGGGGGAGGTGCCACGGGTGCGCAGCGGTCCGCGTTCGGCGAGGTGGGCCAGGTCGTCGTAGGCGCGGCCGACAGTGTGGCGGAGCATCGAGTGGACGGGGCGCCGACCGCTGAGGACGCCGAGCAGGAGCTCGGCGAAGTGGTCGGTGGGGCGCAGCTGTGGGACGGGCCGGCGAGGCGTCTGAGCGGGGACGACGGGCGTCGCGGAGGGCCGGGCGACCCGTCGGTGGCTTCCGGGTGCGATCCGCCCCT
Source organism: Streptomyces sp. NPDC001599 (assembly GCF_042893535.1). Lineage (NCBI taxonomy): Bacteria > Bacillati > Actinomycetota > Actinomycetes > Kitasatosporales > Streptomycetaceae > Streptomyces > Streptomyces sp. NPDC001599. The sequence goes on along the minus strand of NZ_JBIAVA010000005.1, from coordinate 475,642 downwards.
GGGAGAGGGCTGCGACAGGGGCCGAGGCGGCGTTCGCGGTGCGGGCGGCGGCGGAGGCGGTGGTCGGGCGGTCGGCGACCGGGACCGTGGTCGGGCGGCCGGGGACGGAGGCCGTGGCCGGGTCCGGCGCCGACTTCGGGGCGGGGGCGCCCGGGGGCCCGGTGACCGGAGCGGGCCCTGCGCCACGGCCCGGTCCGGCCGTGGGCGGGCGGGTGTCCGCCGGCCGCGTACGCGACCGCTGGGACCGGCCCGGAGACCCCGGCGGGCGTCCACCGGACGCCGCAGCACGCGTCCCGCGCGCCCCCGGCCTGCGAGGCGGCACACCCCCCGGCGCACGGAGCGGGATACCGCCGGGTTCGCCGGACAGGGTGTCGTCGGGCCCGCCGGACACGCGGGGCTCGGTGTCGCCGGGCCTACGGGACGGGGCGCCGCCGGGTTCGCCGGGCGGCGTGGCCCCCGGGCGGTACGACGGCGTGGCCCCCGGGCGGTACGACGGCGAGGCCGCCGGGGCATAGGAGGGCGTGACACCCGGGTCGCCGTAAGGCGGTGGCGGTGGCGGTGAGGTGGGAGGGGAGGTGGGGGCGGTGGGGCGGGACTGGGTTCGGGTCATGACCTTGCGCATGGGGGTCCCCGTTCGGCGGCCCGGGTGATACCGGGCGGTAACTTCGCGGTCGGTGATCTTGTACGGGGTGGACGGGCGGCACGGCAAGGACGCGGACGGTCGGGTCGCGGGGGTCGGGAGGTTCACCTATCAGAGTGATGCGGGGGAGTGGAGAGGCCGGGACTGCGGGGCGGGGCGGGTGAATTCCGGGACCGGGGTAGACGCGTCGGACGCCATGGGCGGGGACTCGAAAGGGGACACCCGCACGTATCCTGAAGGCTCTCCCCCGGGTCGCCGAGTGCTCCGACGGCGTCCCCGGCGTCCCGACCACGAAAGCGGCAGACTCATGCGCGTCTACGTCCCCCTGACCCTGTCCGGCCTCGCCGAGGCGCACCGGGCGGGGGAACTGGGGGCCGGGCCGCTCGTCGCGTACGCCGTCACACCGGCGCTGCGCGAGTGGTACCTGTCGGACGACATCGAGGAGCTGGAGTACGCCGCCCTCGGCCGGGCCGCCCTGGCCTCGCTGCGGCTGCTGGCGGCCGGCCCGGGCGCGGCACGGCGCCGGGTCGTGGTCGCCGCCGACGTCCCCGACGGCGCCGCCGTGGCCGACCCCGACCGGGGAGTCGATCCGGCGGCGCTGGGCGAGGTCCGGGTCTCCGGACCGCTGCCGCTGGCCAAGGCGGCCGCGGTGCACGTCGACTCCGCCGACGCCGAGGCGGACGTGCGTGCCGCGGCCGAGGCCCTCGCCGCGGCGGACGGCGGGGACGACGACGCCCAGTTCGTCGTGGACGGCGCGGAGGACCACGAGCTGCTCTGGTACGCGACGCAGGAGATCCCGAACCTGGTGTGACCAGGTACGTCGCATCGCGGTGTCCCGATTGTCAGTGGTGCCGGGTACGTTTTCGGGCATGGGGATGCAGACGGGCGCACACATCGTGTGGGACTGGAACGGCACGCTGTTCCACGACAACGACGCGATCATCGGAGCGACGAACGCGGCGTTCGCCGAGCTGGGGCTGGCGCCGATCACACTGGAGCGGTACCGGGCGCTGTACTGCGTGCCGGTGCCGAAGTTCTACGAGCGGCTGATGGGGCGGCTGCCCACCGACGCCGAGTGGGAGGTCATGGACGCGGCCTTCCAGCGCCACTACAGCGTGCACCGGAGCCGGTGCACGCTCGCGGACGGCGTCACGGAGCTGCTCACCCGGTGGCGGTCGGCGGGGCGCAGCCAGTCGATCCTCAGCATGTACGGCCACGACGAGCTGGTGCCGCTGGTCAAGGGCCTCGGGATCGAGACGCACTTCATACGCGTCGACGGCCGGACCGGGCCGTCCGGGGGCAGCAAGGCCGAGCACATGGTGCGGCACCTCGCGCAGCTGGCGCTGTCCGGGGTGGAGCCCGCCCGCACGGTGGTGATCGGGGACGCCGCCGACGACGCGGTGGCGGCGAGGCACGTGGGCGCCGGGGCGGTGCTCTACACCGGGGGGTCGCACAGCCGGGCCAGCCTCGAGGGGGTCGGGGTGCCGGTGGTGGACACGCTGGGAGAGGCCGTGGCGGTGGCGGAGCGACTGGCGGGATGACGGCGGCGTCCGGTACCCCGGACCACTCCGTTACCCGGGCGTAGCTGTGCGGAACGTCCAAGTCGAGGGCCCGGTTTTGTACACATGCGGCTCATGACGAGGAGCCCGTGCGGGGCGATAGCCTTGTGCCGTGATCAGCGCGATAGTTCGCGGGGGCACTGGTGCCCCTGCCCTGCGCCCGGCACCCGCGGACGACATCCGTGGCCGGGCGGCGGTCGCTGATCCTCGCGGGCGGGACGGGGCATCGAAGACCCCCGGTACGGCGCCGCGCACTCCCCGGACGGTGACGGCGAGAGCGAAGTCACACCCGGTGGGAGCGGCGACATTGGCTGATATGCCCCCGCTCCTCTCATCTTGCGGCATAGCGTCGGAGCAGACCGGACACCCCGTGTCCCGACGTCATGCCGGAAGGCAGGAGACCGTACTTCCTTCTACGTCACGCAACGGCGCGCGACAGGAGTCAGAGGACAATGCAGACCAAGCTGGACGAAGCCAAGGCCGAGCTGCTCGAAAGGGCTGCGCGGGTAGCTGAGAACAGCCCGGTCGGGGGGCACCTACCGACCGGGACGACGGGCGAGGGAACTCCGGGCACCCCGGACGGCCCGGACGGCGCCCCGGACTACGCATCCGTGTTCGCGTTCCTCCAGCGCTACTACCGGCACACCGCCCCGGAGGACCTCGCCGACCGCGACCCGGTCGACATCTTCGGGGCCGCCGTCTCGCACTACCGGCTGGCCGAGAACCGCCCGCAGGGCACGGCGAACGTCCGCGTGCACACCCCGACGGTCGAGGAGAACGGCTGGACGTGCAGCCACTCCGTCGTCGAGGTGGTCACCGACGACATGCCCTTCCTCGTCGACTCCGTGACCAACGAGCTGACCCGACAGGGCCGCGGCATCCACGTCGTCGTCCACCCGCAGATCGTGGTGCGGCGCGACATCGCCGGCAAGCTCGTCGAGGTGCTCGCCGGTCCGCCCGCCGCCGACCTGCCGCACGACGCGCACGTCGAGTCCTGGATCCACGTCGAGATCGACCGCGAGACCGACCGCGGCGACCTGAAGCAGATCACCGCCGACCTGCTGCGCGTCCTGAACGACGTCCGCGAGACCGTCGAGGACTGGGGCAAGATGCGCGACGCGGCCGTGCGCATCGCGGACCAGCTGTCGACCGAGGCGACCCCCGAGGACCTTCCCGCGCGCGAGCTGGAGGAGGCCCGCGAGCTGCTGCGCTGGCTGGCCGACGACCACTTCACCTTCCTCGGCTACCGCGAGTATCAGCTGCGCGAGGACGACTCCCTCGCCGCCGTCGCCGGTACCGGCCTCGGCATCCTGCGCTCCGACCCGCACCACGCGGCCGACGAGAGCCACCCCGTCAGCCCGTCCTTCGAGCGGCTGCCCGCCGACGCCCGGGCCAAGGCCCGCGAGCACCGGCTGCTGGTGCTGACCAAGGCGAACAGCCGGGCCACCGTGCACCGCCCCTCGTACCTCGACTACGTCGGCGTCAAGAAGTTCGACGAGAACGGCAACGTCGTCGGCGAGCGCCGCTTCCTCGGCCTGTTCTCCTCCGCCGCCTACACCGAGTCCGTCCGCCGGGTGCCGGTGGTGCGGCGCAAGGTGGAGGAAGTGCTGGAGCGGGCCGGCTTCTCGCCCAACAGCCACGACGGGCGGGACCTGCTGCAGATCCTGGAGACCTACCCGCGCGACGAGATGTTCCAGACCTCGGTCGAGGAGCTGGAGCCGATCGTCACCTCCGTGCTCTACCTCCAGGAGCGGCGCCGCCTGCGGCTCTACCTGCGCCAGGACGAGTACGGCCGCTACTACTCGGCCCTCGTCTACCTCCCCCGCGACCGCTACACCACCGGTGTCCGGCTGCGGATCATCGACATCCTCAAGGAGGAGCTCGGCGGCACCAGCGTCGACTTCACGGCCTGGAACACCGAGTCGATCCTGTCCCGGCTGCACTTCGTGGTCCGCGTCCCGCAGGGCACCGAGCTGCCGCATCTGTCCGACGCCGACAAGGAGCGCGTCGAGGCCCGTCTCGTCGAGGCCGCCCGCTCCTGGGCCGACGGATTCGGCGAGGCGCTGACCGCCGAGTTCGGCGAGGAACGCGCCGCGGAGCTGCTGCGCCACTACGGGTCCGCCTTCCCCGAGGGCTACAAGGCCGACCACGGTCCGCGCTCCGCCGTCGCCGACCTCGGCCACCTGGAGCAGCTCGACGAGGAGAAGACCTTCGCGCTGAGCCTGTACGAGCCGGTCGGCGCCGCGCCCGAGGAGCGGCGCTTCAAGATCTACCAGAAGGGCGGCTCGGTCTCCCTGTCCGCCGTGCTGCCGGTGCTCAGCCGGCTCGGCGTCGAGGTCACCGACGAGCGCCCCTACGAGCTGCGCTGCGCGGACCGCACCACGGCCTGGATCTACGACTTCGGTCTGCGGATGCCCAAGGCCCCGTCCGGTGGCGCCGACTACCTCGGCGACGACGCCCGCGAGCGCGTCCAGGACGCCTTCGCCGCCACCTGGACCGGCAAGGCGGAGAACGACGGCTTCAACGCCCTCGTGCTCAGCGCCGGACTGACCTGGCGCGAGGCGATGGTGCTGCGCGCGTACGCCAAGTACCTGCGGCAGGCCGGTTCGACGTTCAGCCAGGACTACATGGAGGACACCCTCCGCAACAACGTCCACACCACGCGCCTGCTCATCAACCTGTTCGAGGCGCGGATGGCGCCCGAGCGGCAGCGCGCCGGGCGGGAGATCGTCGACGCCCTGCTCGAAGAGGTCGACGCGGCCCTCGACCAGGTGGCGAGTCTCGACGAGGACCGGATCCTGCGGTCCTTCCTCACCGTCATCAAGGCGACGCTGCGGACCAACTTCTTCCAGGAGGCGAGCGGCGGCGTGCCGCACGACTACGTCTCCATGAAGTTCGACCCGCAGGCCATCCCCGACCTGCCCGCGCCGCGCCCGGCGTTCGAGATCTGGGTGTACTCGCCGCGCGTCGAGGGCGTGCACCTGCGCTTCGGCAAGGTCGCGCGCGGTGGTCTGCGCTGGTCGGACCGGAGGGAGGACTTCCGGACCGAGATCCTCGGCCTGGTCAAGGCGCAGATGGTGAAGAACACCGTCATCGTGCCGGTCGGCGCCAAGGGCGGCTTCGTCGCCAAGCAGCTGCCCGACCCGAGCGTCGACCGCGACGCCTGGATGGCGGAGGGCATCGCCAGCTACAGGACGTTCATCTCGGCGCTGCTCGACATCACCGACAACATGGTGGCCGGCGAGGTCGTGCACCCCGCCGACGTCGTCCGGCACGACGAGGACGACACCTACCTCGTCGTCGCCGCCGACAAGGGCACCGCGAAGTTCTCCGACATCGCCAACGAGGTCGCCGAGTCCTACAACTTCTGGCTCGGCGACGCCTTCGCCTCCGGCGGCAGCGCGGGCTACGACCACAAGGGCATGGGCATCACCGCCCGCGGCGCCTGGGAGTCCGTCAAGCGGCACTTCCGGGAGCTGGGCGTGGACACCCAGACCCAGGACTTCACGGTCGTCGGCATCGGCGACATGTCCGGTGACGTCTTCGGCAACGGCATGCTGCTCAGCGAGCACATCCGCCTGGTCGCCGCCTTCGACCACCGGCACATCTTCATCGACCCGACGCCGGACGCCGCCACCTCCTACGCCGAGCGCCGCCGGCTGTTCGAGCTGCCCCGCTCGTCCTGGGAGGACTACAACACCGAGCTGCTCTCGGCGGGCGGCGGGATCTTCCCGCGCACGGCCAAGTCCATCCCGGTCAACGCGCACGTCCGCGAGGCCCTCGGTATCGAGCCGGGCATCACCAAGGTGACCCCGGCCGAGCTGATGAAGGCGATCCTCAGCTCCCCGGTGGACCTGCTGTGGAACGGCGGCATCGGCACGTACGTCAAGGCGTCCACCGAGTCCAACGCGGACGTCGGCGACAAGGGCAACGACGCCATCCGCGTCGACGGCAAGGATCTGCGGGTCCAGGTCGTCGGCGAGGGCGGCAACCTCGGCCTGACCCAGCTGGGCCGGATCGAGTTCGCGCTGCGGGGCGGCCGGATCAACACCGACGCCATCGACAACAGCGCGGGCGTGGACACCTCCGACCACGAGGTGAACATCAAGATCCTGCTCAACGGTCTCGTCAAGGACGGCGACATGACCGTCAAGCAGCGCAACAAGCTGCTCGCCCAGATGACCGACGAGGTCGGCGCGCTGGTCCTGCGCAACAACTACGCGCAGAACACCGCGATCGCCAACGCGCTCGCCCAGTCCAGGGACATGCTCCACGCCCAGCAGCGCTTCATGCGGCACCTGGTCAGGGAGGGCCACCTCAACCGGGCCCTGGAGTTCCTGCCCACCGACCGCCAGATCCGCGAGCGGCTGAGCAGCGGACACGGGCTGACCGGCCCGGAGACGGCCGTGCTGCTGGCGTACACGAAGATCACCGTCGCCGAGGAGCTGCTGCACACCTCGCTGCCGGACGACCCGTACCTCAAGGGTCTGCTGCACGCCTACTTCCCGACGGCGCTGCGCGAGCAGTTCGCCGAGCAGGTCGACAGCCACCCGCTGCGCCGCGAGATCACGACGACCGTCCTGGTCAACGACACGGTCAACACGGGCGGTACGACGTATCTGCACCGGATGCGCGAGGAGACCGGCGCGTCGCTCGAGGAGATCGTGCGGGCCCAGACCGTGGCCCGGGCGATCTTCAGCTCCTCCCCGGTGTGGGACGCGGTGGAGGCCCTGGACACCAAGGTCGACGCCGCCGTCCAGACCCGGATCCGGCTGCACTCGCGCCGCCTGGTCGAGCGCGGCACGCGCTGGCTGCTCAACAACCGGCCGCAGCCGCTGGAGCTGGCCGAGACGGTGGAGTTCTTCGCCGAGCGGGTCGAGCAGGTGTGGTCGCAGCTGCCGAAGCTGCTGCGCGGCGCGGACGCGGAGTGGTACCAGCACATCCATGACGAGCTGACCGCCGCCGGGGTGCCGGACGAGCCGGCCACGCGGGTGGCCGGGTTCTCCTCGGCCTTCGCGACGCTGGACATCGTGTCGGTGGCCGACCGCATGGGCAAGGAGCCGCTGGACGTCGCGGAGGTGTACTACGACCTCGCCGACCGGCTGGGTGTCACCCAGCTGATGGACCGGATCAGTGACCTGCCGCGGGACGACCGCTGGCAGTCCATGGCCCGCGCGGCGATCCGCGAGGACCTGTACGCGGCGCACGCGGCGCTGACCGCGGACGTCCTGGCGGTGGGCAACGGGTCGTCTACGCCGGAGCAGCGGTTCAAGGCGTGGGAGGAGAAGAACGCGGCGATTCTCGGGCGGGCGCGGACGACGCTGGAGGAGATCCGGCAGTCGGACGCGTTTGATCTGTCCAACCTTTCGGTGGCCATGCGGACGATGCGGACGCTGCTGCGTACGCATTCGTAGGTCGGCGGTTGCGGTGGTTGCGCCGCTTGCCGTGTGAGGCGCCCCGGGCCGGGTTCGGTCCGGGGCGCCTTGGCGTGTGCGGCGGGGTGGGAGCTGGGCGGAGGTGGGTGCGCAGCCCGGCGTTGCGGGGTGCCGCGCGCCCACCCGTGCCGCCCCAGCGGCACGATTGCCCGCAGGAAAGTCAGCGCAGGACGTTGGCCAGCAGGCGGGCCGCTCTCCGTGTCCTGGGTGTGGACAGGCGGCGGGCGGCTGGGCGGAGGACCGTGGCGGTGGCGCCCACCGGCTGCCAGGTGATCTGGAGGCGGCCCGGGTTGTGGCCCTCCGGGCGGAGCGTGATCCGGTGGGGCGTGAGACCGGTGCGGTAGGGGACGCGCGCCGTGAGGGGCGGGAAGGCCAGCGGCGCCAGGAGGATGCCCGTGTGGGTGCGGCCGCGATGGCGGAGGCGGAGCACGGGATGGCGGGTACCCGCGAAGCCGTGCAGGGGGAGTCGGGCCGCCGCCAGGTCCAGGCGGACGCGGCCCTCGAAGAGGCCGGGGCGGACGGGTGACAGGCGGAAGGGCACCGTGAGACGGCGGCGGCCGGGGGAGAGGTGGAGCACCGCGCGCTGGGGCCCGACGGGGAGGCGCAGGGCCGGGTCGTAGGTGCGGACGGTGAGGTCGACCGACGCACCGGGGCCGCGCGTGATCTCCGTGATCTCGTGCCGGAGCAGGGCGGTGAAGAACGGGCGGGTGTCCAGTTCGAGGTCGGTCAGGTCCAGCTCGCGCCGGGCCTCGGGAGAAGCCGGGACCTCCTCGCCCCAGTACACGCGGCCGCTCTCCTCGTCCGGTGTCACCCGGCGCGGTGCCACGTCGTGGCCGAGCCCCCGGGCCGCCGTGCGGACGTCGGACAGGCGCCGGTCGCGCAGCAGCCGCAGGACGATCCGTTCGGCGCGGGGCAGCCGGGCGTAGGCGCCCTCGGCGAGCGTGTCGAGGTAGGGGTTCATGAGGTCCGCGAAGGAGGCCAGCCAGGTGTCGTCGCGGTAGGGGAGGTCACCGGCGTACATCCGGAAGTCGTGCTTGAGGAACTTGAAGTCCTTGTCCTCGCGCAGCGCCTCGTGCCCGCTCTCGGCCAGGAACGCGTCGATGAGGCGCTGCACGTGGACGCGGTCGCGGACGTTGGTGAGCTTGTGCCGCTGGTTGGAGATGGAGGCGGCGTCGGAGGCGGCGTAGGGGGCGATGTACCAGCGGTAGACCGGGTCGGGGACGACGGTGAAGGTCTTGGCCAGGCAGTACGCCTGGGCCGAGAAGAGCTGGTCCTCGTAGTGGATGCCCTCGGGGAAGCGCAGGCCGTGCCGGTCGAGGAAGGCGCGGGAGTACATCTTGCTGGTGGAGAGGTGCTCGAAGAACAGCCGCGGGTCGGCCTCGATGCCGTCGAGGGTGCGGCGTTCGGCGACCAGGTGCGGCATCCAGGTCGTGCGGCGTCCGCCGTCCACGCGGATGCGGTGCACGGCGCCCATGGCGAAGTCCAGGTCGCGTTCGCGGTGGGCGGCGAGCAGGACCTCGACGGCACGCTCGGGGAGTTCGTCGTCGCTGTCCAGGAACATCAGGTACGGCGCCCGCGCGATCTCCAGGGCGCGGTTGCGCGGGGCGCTGCACCCGCCGCTGTTCTCGGGCAGCCGGAGGTACACGATCCGCGGGTCGTGGGCCGCCAGTTCGCGGGCCACCTCCTCGGTCGCGTCGGTCGAGTGGTCGTCGCTGATGACGACCTCGATGTTCGCGTGGGTCTGGCGCAGCACGGAGGCGACGGCGCGGGGCAGGCGCTCCGCGTCGTTGTAGACGATGACCGTGACGGTGACGTCCGGGATCCTCATGGGCGGGAGGATGGCGGTGGCCGGGCTCGTGGCGGCTGTCCTCATGACGCGCAGGCCTCCTCGGGGCTCGGGGCCGGGGTGCGGTCCTCGACCGGCAGGACCGGGGGCAGCGTCCGCTCGTCCTCGCCGAGGAAGACCCGGCGCACGACGCGTTCGGCGGCGCGGCCGTCGTCGTACTCGCAGAACCGGCGCCGGAAGGCGGTCCGGGCCTTCGTCGCGCGCTCGTCGTGCCAGGCGTCGGAGGTGAGGATCTCCGTCAGCTCCGCCTGGGTGCGGGCGACCGGCCCGGGGGCCTCGGCCATCAGGTCGAAGTAGACGCCGCGGGTGGTGCGGTAGGTCTCCCAGTCGTCGGCGTGGATGACGATCGGGCGGTCGAGGTTGGCGTAGTCGAACATGATCGACGAGTAGTCGGTGACCAGCGCGTCGGCGGTCAGGCACAGCTCCTCGACGGGTTCGTAGGACGAGACGTCGACGAGGCGGCCGGTGCGGCGCAGGCCCGCCAGCGGGGCCGAGGGGGCGGCGGCACTGTCGTAGAAGTAGTGGGCGCGCACCAGCAGAACCGTTTCTTCACCGAGTCGGTCGGCGAGGGCCGCGAGGTCCAGGCGCGGCGTCCAACCGGCCTCGTAGTCGCGGTGGGTGGGCGCGTAGAGGACCGCGCGGCGGCCGGGCGCGATGCCGAGGCGTTCGCGGGCCGCGCGGACCTCGGCGGGACCGGCGGTGTAGTACACGTCGTTGCGCGGATAGCCGTGGTCGAGGGAGAGGTGGCGGGACGGGTAGGCCCGCTGCCACATGCGGGTGGAGTGGCTGTTGGCGGAGACGCTGTAGTCCCACTTGTCGACGCGCTCCAGCAGCGCCTGGAAGTCCAGGCCGTGGGCGGCGGCGGGGTACGGCAGCTGGTCCACGCCCATGCGTTTGAGCGGGGTTCCGTGGTGGGTCTGGAGGTGGACGGTGCCGGGGCGTTTGACCACCGCGTCCGGGAAGTTGACGTTGTTGACCAGGTACTTGGCGCGGGCCAGCACCTCCCAGTAGCGGCGGGTGCCGGGCACGACGTGGTCGGTGCCGGGCGGCAGCAGCGCCGCGCCCTGCGCCGTGACCACCCACACCGGGTGGACGCCCGGGGCGAGTTCGGCGAGTTTGGCGGCGATCGCGGCCGGGTTGCAGGCCACCCCGCGGTTCCAGTACGCCGAGAAGACCGCGAGGTGCGGGTCGAGGGGGCGGGCCAGGGCGGCGCGGTACTGGAGGGTGCGCAGCCGGGTGCCGGCCCGGCGTCTGCCGGTGCGCGCGGCGGAGCGCACCCCGCGGCGGGCGTGGCTGGCGGTCTGGAGGGCGCGGTACCTGCCGTAGGCGCCCTCCTCCAGGAGCGAGCGGCGTACGCCCTCCAGTCCGGCCGGGCGCCTCAGTCCCTCGGGGCGGTGGCGCCGGGCGGTCACCGACGCCCGGTGGAAGAACTCCCGCGCCACGTCGTCCGGCATCCCGGCCCGGGCGAAGGTGTGCAGGCAGTCGCGGATCATCAGGTCGTACAGGACGCCGTGGACGGCGGGCCGGTCGGCGGTGAGGCCGAGGAGCGCCTCGTAGCGGTCGACCAGCGCGTACCGCTCGGCGGGTGTGGGCGGCGGCAGGCTCTCGGGGCGCAGCCGGCGGTCCTCGTACGCCGGGTGCGGCAGGCAGGCGACACGGTCGGCGAGCAGCAGCGCGGCGTACGCGGCGAACGGCTCGTCCTCGGTGGTCAGGAGCCGTTCACGGGCCCGCCAGAAGGCGGCGCGTACGGCACGGTTGCCGAGCAGCGGGGTCAGGCGGAGCAGCCCCGCGCGGTCGTCCAGGGCGAGATCGGCGCGGCCCGCGCGGGCGAGGCGGGGGCCGTCGGGGGAGGGGAGGCCCGAGGCCCGCCAGGAGCCGCGGACGTGGTCGAGGAGCAGGACCTCCACGGCGTCGGGGAGGGCGCCGGCGCGTTCGGCGACGGCGTGCGGGGCGCCGACGGGCAGCCCGTCCTTGGCGTGCACGAAGTGCAGCCACCGGCCCCGCGCCCGGGCCGCCCCCGCCGAGCGGGCCGCGGCGTCACCGGCCCCGTCCGGCAGGGGCAGCACGGTGAAGGCCGGGGCGTGCCGCTCGGCGACCTCCCGCGCCCAGTCCCCGACGGCGGCGACGATCACCTCCACGCCGGTGAGGGGATGGGCGTCCAGGGAGTCGAGGAGGGCGGGCAGGTGGTCCTGGACGTTGGGGCCGTGGACGATGACGCTGAGGTCGGGGGTCGTCTCGGACATCGCGGGACTCCTTCGCTGCGTCGCTCCCGGAGCACTCCTCTGGGTCGGCTTCTATTCGGACATAGTGACATCAATCAGGCAAAAGGATTAATCGTGGCTGCCGTGCGTACGCCTCCCGGGGGACAGGGCGCTCACGCGACCGCCTTGGCCTTGGGGGCGGGGTCGGGCGCGGCCTTGGGTTTCGCCGCCGGGCCCGGGCCTGCGGTGAACTTCTCGTACTCCTTGAGGACGTCCTCCGTCGGCCCGTCCATCCGCAGTTCGCCGCGCTCCAGCCACAGCACCCGGTCGCAGGTGTCGCGGATGGACTTGTTGCTGTGGCTGACCAGGAACACCGTGCCGGCGTGCTTGCGCAGCTCCCGGATGCGCCGCTCGGACCGCTGCTGGAAGGAGCGGTCGCCGGTGGCCAGGGCCTCGTCGACGAGGAGGACGTCGTGGTCCTTGGCGGCGGCGATGGAGAACCGCAGGCGGGCCGCCATGCCGGAGGAGTACGTGCGCATCGGCAGGGTGATGAAGTCGCCCTTGTCGTTGATCCCGGAGAAGTCGACGATCTCCTGGTACCGCTCCTTGACCTGGGCGCGGGACATGCCCATCGCCAGGCCGCCGAGGTACACGTTGCGCTCGCCGGTGAGGTCGTTCATCAGGGCGGCGTTGACGCCGAGCAGGGAGGGCTGCCCGTCGGTGCAGATGCGGCCGTTCTCCACGGGAAGCAGGCCCGCGACCGCCTTGAGCAGCGTCGACTTGCCCGAACCGTTGGTGCCGATCAGGCCGATGGCCTCGCCCCGGTACGCCACGAAGGACACGTTCTTCACGGCGTGCACCCGGCGCACGCCCGCGGCCTTCTCGGTCTTCTTGCGGCGCAGGATGCGGTTGAGGGCGGCGGTCGCGGAGCCGCGGCCGGCGCCGGTGCCGTTGACCCGGTAGACGATGTCGACGCCGTCGACGACGACGGTGGGCACGCGCTCGCCCGCCTGCTCGGTGGCAGTGCTGTTGTTGTCAGCCACGACCGTAGGTCTCCTCGGCCTTCCAGAAGTAGATGAAGCCGCCGATCCCGGCGACCAGGGCCCAGCCCACCGCCAGCGCCCACACATGGGGCGGCAGCTGGCTTCCGCCGAAGGTGTCGATCAGGGCGAAGCGCATCAGGTCGATGTAGACGACGGCGGGGTTGAGCTGAAGGGCGGTGCCGACCCAGGACGGCAGGCCGCTGTCCGGGCCGGTCATGTGCTCGATGCTGAACATGACGCCCGAGGCGTACATCCAGGTGCGCAGCAGGAACGGCATCAGCTGGGCCATGTCGGGGATCTTCGAGCCCACCCGGGCCATGACCATCGCCACGCCCGCGTTGAACAGGAACTGGAGCACCAGTGCCGGGAGGGCGAGCAGCCAGGACGGGGCGGGCGGCACGCCGAAGGCCAGCAGGATCACGAGGAGCGCGGCCATCGAGAACAGCAGCTGCTGGAGCTGCTGGAGGCAGAACGACACCGGCAGCGCGGCGCGGGGGAAGTGCAGGGCGCGGACGAGGCCGAGGTTGCCGGAGATGGCGCGGGTGCCCGCCATGATCGAGCTCTGCGTGAACGTCCACACGAACACGCCGGTGACCAGGAACGGGACGAAGTCCTCCACGCCGCGCTTGGTGTCCATCAGCAGGCCGAAGATGAAGTAGTACACCGCCGCGTTGAGCAGGGGCGTCATCACCTGCCAGAGCTGGCCCAGCTTGGCCTGGCTGTACTGGGCGGTGAGCTTGGCGGTGGAGAAGGCGCCGATGAAGTGCCGGCGCGCCCACAGCTCGCGGACGTACTGGGGCAGGGAGGGGCGGGCGCCGCTGACCGTCAGTCCGTGCCGGGCGGCGAGCGCGGCGAGGTCGGTCTCGGCGGCGGGGCCGGACTCGGTGGTGAGGGGGGCGGCCTGGGCCGATGCCCGGGTCGGGGGAGGGGGGTCGAGGACCTGGCTCACATCCGGTGCTTTCGCTCGGGGGAGGGGGCGAGAGGGCGACGCCCGTCGTTCACCTGGGTGACCGTGTGGGTTCATCTACGTCGGGACGGCACCGTATCGTCGTGACGTGAGCGTAGGCCGTGACGACGCCGGAACGCAACCGTTTCGTCGTTACGCCCTATGCTTGACTCGCATGACGACCAACGCCGCCGCCGACGAGCCGACGCCGCGCCCGCGCCGCCGGGCCCCCGCCGGGGCGGCGGTGCTCCGCGAGGACGTGACCGAGGCCATTCGCGCGGCGGTCTTCGAGGAGCTGGCGGCGGTGGGCTACGCCCGCATGTCCATCGAGGGCATCGCGCGCCGCGCGGGGGTCGGCAAGACCGCCGTCTACCGGCGCTGGCGCTCCAAGCTGCACCTGGTGCTCGACATCGTCTCCGCGCTCGCCGTGCAGGGGCTGCCCGCGCCGGACACCGGCTCCCTGGAGGGGGACCTGCGGCTGCTGTACGAGGTGACGTCCCGTGCCCTGCGCCACCCGGTGGCCTCGCAGATCATCCCCGACCTCCAGGCGGAGGCGGCCCGCAACGCCGACATCGCCGAGGCGTTGCAGAAGACCCTGCGGGAGGGCCAGGACGGCGTCGCCAGCAAGATCCTCGCGGCGGCGGCCGAACGCGGCGAGCTGGACCCCGGCCTCGACACCGACCTGGCCCTCGACCTGATCTCGGGCCCGCTGTACTGGCGCTCGGTGGTCGTCCGCGGGGCGAAGCCGCCGAAGGGCTACCTGGGATCGCTGGCACGGGCCACGGCGGAGGGGCTCAAGGCGCTCTGAGCCCCGCGGCGGTTGTCAGTGGGTCCTGTCACCATGCCCCCATGGAACGAGTGGAACCGACGGAGCCCGTGGACGTGTCCGGACTGACGGAGCTCGTGGACGTGGTCGGACCGACGGAGCCCGTGGCCGTGGTCGGACCGACGGAACCCGCGGCGGTCGTGCGGGAGTTCTGGGTCCGGATGCAGGCCCGGGACTGGGAGGGCCTCGGTGCGCTGCTCGCCGACGACCTGGTGGTGGAGTGGCCGGTCAGCGCCGAGCGGATCGAGGGCCGGGCGAACTTCGTGGGCGTCAACGCGGAGTATCCGGAGGGCTGGTCGATCGAGGTGATACGCATCGTGGCCGAGGGCGCGACCGTGGTCTCCGAGGTGGAGGTCCCGCACGAGACGATGGGCGTCCACCGGGCCCTGTCGCTGTGGACCGTACGGGACGGGCGCATCACCGGGGGCCGTGAGTACTGGACGGAGCCGGGCTCGGACCCGTCCCCGCAGTGGCGGGCGTCCTTCGTGCGACCGCTGTAGCCGGCTCGCCCCACCCTCACCAGCCGGCGAGCCGGACGACCTGCGCCGCGATGTCCGGCACCGCCCGGCCGTCGGTCGGTACCCGCACCGTGCCCACCGGGGCCTCCTCGGCCAGCCGCCGCGCCATGCGCAGACTCCGCTCGATGTGGACGCCGAGCTGCGATCCCGTCTCGCGCACGGCGAGCCGTTGCCGCACGGTGGCCTCGTCGGCGGTCAGCAGGACGCAGGTGACCCTGACCTCGTCCCCGCCCATGGCCCGCCCGATCATCGGCGCCTCGAGGATGCTCACCGTGTTGGTGTAGAGCAGCCGGCGCTGACCGAGCGCCGCGTAGTTCGCCCACACCGCGGCGATGTTCCGCTCGGTGATCGCCGTGCGGTGCGGGTCGCCGTCGGGTGCGGGATGGATCTGGTCCATGCCGTCCCCCTCGATCAGGCAGTGCGCGGTTCCGGCCGCCCGCAGCAGCGCGGACACCTCCCAGCCGACGGTGCTCTTGCCGACGCCGGAGCCGCCGCCGAGGAGTAACAGGTCGTAGGTGCCGGCTTCTTGGTCCATGTGGGCAGTGTGCGTCATGACCGGTCGGCATACGATCGGACCGTGACGATCACCTACCGGTGGCGGGGCGACGTCGACAACGCGCTCCTCGGCGCGCTGCACGCCGACGGCTTCGGCCACCCGGCCGACGGGACCGACTGGCGGACACGGCTGGAGCGGCACAGCCTCGGCTGGGTCTGCGCCTGGGAGAACGGCTCGCTGGTCGGCTTCGTCAACGTCGCCTGGGACGGCGGAGCACACGCCTTCCTCCTGGACACGGTGGTCGCCCGGCACTGCCGGTCACGCGGAGTCGGCGCCCAACTGGTCGCGGTCGCCGCCGAACAGGCCCGGGCAGCGGCGTGCGAGTGGCTGCACGTCGACTTCGAGGACCACCTGCGCCCGTTCTACCTCGACGCCTGCGGCTTCAGGGAGACGTCGGCCGGGCTCATCGCCCTGTGACCCGACGCCCCTTGACCGGGCTGGAGGGGGAGACTGGGCCCATGACCCCGACAGATCCCAAGGCCGACCTCCGCTTCTACCTCCAGTCCGCCCGCGACGCCCTGCTCTGGAAGCTCGAAGGGCTCTCCGAGTACGACATACGGCGCCCGGCGACGCCGACCGGTACCAACCTCCTCGGGCTGGTGAAGCATGCCGCCACCGTGGAACTGGGCTATCTCGGCGAGGTCTTCGGGCGGCCGTCGGCCGAGCCGTTGCCCTGGATGGGGGAGGGCACCGAGGCCGAGGCGGACATGTGGGTCACCGCCGACGAGTCGCGCGAGTACGTCGTCGGGGTGTACCGCCGGGCGTGGGCCCACGCGGACGCGACGATCGAGGCGCTGGCGTTGGACACGGTCGGCAAGGTGCCCTGGTGGTCGGCGGGCAAGGACGAGGTGACGTTGCACCATGCCGTGATCCGCGTGATCGCGGACACCCAGCGGCACGCCGGTCACGCCGACATCGTCCGGGAGCTGACCGACGGCGCCGTGGGGATGCGCGAGGACAACGTCGGGGTGCCGGAAGGGGACGCCGCGTGGTGGGCGGCGTACCGGGACCGGATCGAGCACGCGGCTCGGGAAGCCGGGCGCCGGGGGACGTCGGACCGGACCCGATGAGGCGGGCGTGGACGGGCCCGGTGCTGCTGCTGATCGCTGGAGCGGGGGCCGTGACCGGGCCGTTCGTCCAGGGGCGCACCGGGACGTGTGCCGTGCTGCTGCTGGTGTTCGTGCTGCTGGCCGGGCTGACCTCGCCCCTGGTGTTCCCGAGGTCGGTCGGCGCGGCGGAGGCGTGGCGGCGCAGTGCCGCAGACGGGCGGCCGGTGGTGTTCTGGCGGCCGGGCTGCGCCTACTGCCTGCGGCTGCGCCTCCGGCTGGGGCGCAAGGCCCGGCGGTTGCACTGGGTCGACATCTGGCGGGACGAGGCCGGCGCGGCAGCGGTGCGCGAGGTCAACGACGGCAACGAGACCGTGCCCACGCTGCTCGTGGCGGGCCGGGCCCACACCAATCCCGACCCGGCATGGGTGCGCGAGCAGGTCTCGTCGCCCCGCTGACCCGGCGCCCCCCGGGGCGTCAGTCCCGCGCCGCCTCCGGGTGGAGCCGTACCCAGCCCGCCCATGCCGACGCGATCATGTCCTCGACGTCGTACTTGGCCTTCCAGTCCAGTTCGACGGCGGCGCGGTCGGCCGAGGCGACGACGCGCGCCGGGTCGCCGGGGCGGCGGGGGGTGACCGTCGGCGGCTGGCCGTAGCCGGTGAGGGCGTTGATGCGGTCGATCATCTCGCGGACGGAGACGCCCTCGCCGCGGCCGATGTTCAGCGTGAGGGAGGTGCCGGGGGAGGACTGGAGAACGCGGGCCGCGGCCACGTGGGCCTCGGCCAGGTCGACGACGTGGATGTAGTCGCGCACACAGGTGCCGTCCGGCGTCGCGTAGTCGTCGCCGAAGATCCGGGGGGCCGCGGACTCCGTGAGCTTCTCGAAGACCATCGGGACGAGGTTGTAGACGCCGGTGTCGGCCAGGTCCGGGCTCGCCGCGCCCGCCACGTTGAAGTAGCGCAGGGACGCCGTGGCCAGCCCCGCGGCCTTGCCCGTGGCCCGGACCAGCCACTCGCCGGCCAGCTTGGTCTCGCCGTACGGCGACATCGGCACGCAGGGCGTCTCCTCGGTCACGAGGTCGACGTCGGGCATGCCGTACACCGCGGCGGAGGAGGAGAAGACGAAGGACGGGACCCCGGCCGCGGTGACCGCGTCCAGCAGGACGCGCAGGCCCTCCACGTTCTGCCGGTAGTAGTGCAGCGGCAGGTCCACCGACTCGCCGACCTGCTTCTTGGCGGCCAGGTGCACCACGCCGGTGACGGAGTGGTCGGCCAGGGCGCGGGCGACCCGCTCGCCGTCCAGGACCGAGCCCACCACCAGGGGCACGCCGTCGGGCACGCGCTCGGCGATCCCCGTGGACAGGTCGTCGTACACCACGGCCTTCTCGCCCGCTTCGGTCATCGCCCGTACGACGTGCGCCCCGATGTATCCGGCGCCGCCGGTGATCAGCCAGGTCATTGCGGCTGTCCCCTTCGTTCGGTGGTCCTTGGTAGCCATGATCCGTCATCGCGGCACCCGCCGGGCGCCCGCACCCGTCAGGACGGTTCGGGTGCCGGACCGGTGCCGTACGCGTCCAGCGCCGCCGTGAGCCGGTCGAGGCGGGCGCGCAGGTCCTGCACCTCGGTCAGGTCGAGGCCGGTCGCCGCGGCGATCCGGCGGGGCACCTCGACGGCCCGCTCGCGCAGCGCCGTGCCCTCCGCGGTCAGCCGCACCTCCACCGACCGCTCGTCGCGCGTGCTGCGCTCGCGCCGGACCAGGCCGGCCGCCTCCAGCCGCTTGAGCAGGGGCGACAGCGTGCCGGAGTCGAGACGGAGGTGCTCGCCGAGCCGCTTCACGGGCAGCTCGCCGTGCTCCCACAGCACCAGCAGTACCAGGTACTGGGAGTAGGTGAGCCCCAGGTCCTTGAGGACCACGCGGTAGACGCTGCCGAAGGCGCGCGACGCGGCGCTCAGGGAGAAACAGATCTGCTGGTCCAGGCGGAGCCAGTCGGTCGCGGGCTCCGTCACGGGCTCCGTTGCGGGCTCGGTCGCGGGCGTGCTCATGCGGTCCAGCGTAACCGACCGGCCTTGCCCGCTATTTAGTTGTGTGCAATCTAGTTGCGTACAATCAAATGGCGTGCTCTACTTGTGGCTGTCAGGCAGGCAGCCCCCCGAACTCCTGAGAAGGACGGTTCTCCCATGGACGCGCTCTACACCGCCGCCGCCACCGCCACCCACGGCCGTGACGGCCGTGCCGTCAGCTCCGACGGCACGCTCGACCTCGCCCTCGGCATCCCCGTCGAGATGGGCGGCAACGGGCAGGGCACCAACCCCGAGCAGCTCTTCGCCGCCGGGTACGCGGCCTGTTTCGGCAGCGCCCTCGGCGTGGTCGGCCGGGCGGCCAAGGTCGACGTCAGCGACGCCGCGGTGACCGCGGAGGTCGGCATCGGCAAGCAGGGCGAGGGCTTCGCGCTCGCCGTCACCCTCCGGGTCGAGCTGCCCGAGGGCCTCGACGAGGAGACCGGCCGCAAGCTGGTCGAGCAGGCCCACCAGGTCTGCCCCTACTCCAACGCCACCCGCGGCAACATCCCGGTCGACCTCGTTATCGAGTAGTCACGACGGCCCGGCGGCTCGGCCGACCCGCGCCAGCACCTCCCCCGTCCGCTCGCTCCACGCCACCACCACCGCCTCCTCGGGCACCGGGTGCCAGCGCGTCAGCAGCAGCCAGCGGACGTGGTAGCGGCGGACGACGGCGGCGCGCTCGGCGCGGGTCGAGCCGGGCGCCAGGTACGCCTTCACGTCGGCCACCCGCCGCCCGCGCTCCCGCTCGTCCAGCGCCGGGTCCGGCCAGGCGGGCGCCGCGAGGTTCGGCCCGTACCCGGCGATGGCGTGCCCGGCGTAGTAGCCGTCGGTGATCACGACCTCGCCGGGGCCGATGTGCCGGGCCGCCCACGTGTACGCCGGCCAGTCCGGCGGCTGCTCGAAGCCGACCGGGTCCAGTGCCCGCGGCACCACCGCCCCCGCGTGGACCGCGAGGAACCCCAGCAGGGCGCCCGCGGTCGCGGCCCAGCCCAGCACCGCCCGCCATCGCCCCCACGGCCGGGGCGCCGCCAGTTCCACCGCCAGGGCGAACTGCAGCGGCACCAGCGTGAGCCCCAGGATCCGGCCGTAGGTGTAGTGCCCGCTCAGCCAGCCGTACGCCACCACCGCGCAGTCCAGCGCGAACATCAGCACCAGCGGGTCCCGGCCCGAGCGGCGCCCGCGCGCCCACAGGGCCGGCAGGCCGAGCAGGGCCAGCCAGAACTGACCGGGCAGGTCGAGGTAGAGGACCCGGTGCATGGCGTCCACGCTGTCGTCGCCGGCCAGCGCGAACACGTCGAAGTACGGCCAGCCGGCCGCCGCTCCCACCGCCACGCCGCCCGTCAGCGCCCACCGCCCCACGACCGGCCCGCGCCACCCGCGCTGCCATCCGGTCACCAGTGCCACCGCGCCGAGCGCCGCCGCCACCGAGGTGATCGGGTGGACGAGGAGGATCAGGCCGTACAGGACGCCCAGCGCCCCGTATCCGGGCAGGCCGCGCAGTCCGCTCGGCCCCACGTACCGCACCCGGCGCCCGTCCCGCGCCCGCGCCCCGGTCAGCGCCCAGGCCCAGAAGGTCAGCCCGATCGCGAAGGTCGACGGGTAGCCGAGGTTGCCCGTCATCGACATCAGCCCGAGGTAGCCGCTCCACCAGGCCCGCTCGGTGCCCCACAGCAGGGTCATGGCGCCCAGCGCCAGCACCGGCGCCCACGGACGCGGGGTCAGCACCCGGACGAAGCGGTTCAGGCCGGTCAGCAGCACCAGCAGGTTCAGCGGCCCGGCGAGCCGCACCACCTCCCAGCCGCCCAGCCCCGTCAGCCGGGCGAACGCGCCCTGCGCCACCGCGTACGGCGAGTAGTACGCGCTGCCCGCGCCCGGCAGGTCGGCCATCGGGTGGCGGGGGTGGAGCAGGTCCGCCTTCAGGCGCTCCACGACGGCCGCGTGCTGGCCCGCGTCGCAGCACAGCGGCACCGCCCAGTACGCCAGCGTCATCACAAGGAAGAACAGGAATCCGGCGACCTGGTAGGGGGTGGGGCGCCAGGCGCGTCCGCCGCGCAGTGCCGTCGCACCGCGCACGGGCCGCCGGACGAGGACGTCGGCGCTCACGAAGCAGAGGAGGTGTGGGGCATTCGGGACATTTGGCGTATGTTCCCGGTGGGGTCACCCCCGCCAATCGCTCACCGGTCCAAGTCACCCGGGCGGCGGACGCCCAGGACGCCCAGGACGCTCAGCCGATCGCGCCCGCGCGCTTCGGCTGCCCCTGCGCAGGCAGCGGCACCCGTCCGCCGCGCACCACCGGCGCCAGCAGCAGCGGCACCCCCACCACCGGCAGCAGCCACGCCAGCACGATCAGCCGCTCGCCCCAGATGTTGATGTCCGGGTGCCCGGCCTGGGTGAGGAGCCCGGTGCACGCCGCCGCCACCAGGAAGCCGCCGACCGCGCCCCCGCGCCGGAGCGCGCCCCACGCCCCGGCGGCCAGCGCCGCCACGAACAGCGGCTGCCACGCCTGCCGGCGCAGCCACTCCACCCAGAAGTTTCCCTGCAACTGCCAGAACTCCGGCCACGGGTGCTTGCGGTCGGGGCGGTTGAAGTGGTCGGTCAGCAGGTCCTGGAGGCTGTCCGCCTCGGACGGGTAGTGCAGCAGCCGCGCCAGCAGCAGGGTCGCGGCCGCGCCGGCCAGGCCGACGGCCGCGAGCGCCAGCACGTCCCGGGACGCCGGACCGCCCCGCCCCCGCAGCCGCCGGGCCCGCCGCCGGTACCGCCGCACGGCGATCACCCCACCGGCCGCCGCCAGGCACAGGCCGAGGAACAGCGCCTGGGAGTGCTTGACCGTGAACAGGGCGATCAGCGAACCGGCGACCACCGCCAGTCCGGTCCGGTTCCGCCCCGCCCGCAGCACCAGCGCGCAGCCCCACACCGCCGCCAGGGTCAGCGCCATCAGCAGGCCCTCGGTCATCGGGCGCATCGCCGTCGTCCCGCACGGCAGCACGTAGTACAGCGCCTGCCCGGCCAGCGCGAGCGGCACCGCCACCGACAGGGTCCGCAGGATCAGGAAGACCAGGACCCCGCCCGCGCACGCGACGACGACGCCCGCCGTCCACAGGCCCCACGTCACCCCGAAGGCCAGGACGAACGGCACCAGGAACGCCGGATAGCCCGGCCGCGCCTCGAAGATCGCCATGAAGCGCTCCGGCATGTACGGCACGGTGTGCCCGCCGGTCTGCCCGGCCGCCAGCCGCGGCCGGACCACCGCCCACTCCTGCTTGCGGCACTCGGCCAGCACCCCGGCGGTGGGGTCGGCGCGGTGGAAGCGGACCACGTGCACGCTCTGGTCCCGGCGGGCCCGCTCCGCCCGGCTCGCGCACACGTAGTCGATGGTGGCCGTCGCCGCCGCGCGCTTGCTCTCACCGGTCAGACTCAGGGCGTACGACAGGTAGTTCCTGGTGTCGGGGGTGTCCCGGCCGGTGACGTTCGCCAGCTGGAGGGCTGCGAACACGGCGGCCAGGAGCAGCACCCCGACGACGGCGCCCCGGCCGCTCACCCGGCTGGCGGGTCTCATGTGGAGGGCAGCAGGTCGCGTCCGGACGGGACGGCTCGGGCGCCGGGGACGCCGGAGGGCTCCGGCGCGGGCATCGGCTCGCCCAGGAGCAGCGTCCGCACCACCCGTTCGGCGGCCCTCCCGTCCTCGTACTCGCAGTACCGGGCGCGGAAGGACGCCCGCAGCCGCGCCGCCTCCTCGTCCCGCCACGCCCCCGACGCCAGCAGCCACGCCAGCTCCCGGTAGGAGCGGGAGACGTGTCCGGGTGCCTCCTCGGTGATGTCGAAGTACGTGCCGCGGGCCGCCGCGTACGGGCCCCAGTCCTCGGCGTGGATCACGATCGGGCGGTCCAGGAGGGCGTAGTCGAACATCAGGGCGGAGTAGTCGGTGATCAGCAGGTCCGAGGCGAGCATCAGGTCCTCCACGTGCGGTTCGTCCGTCGCGTCGACCACCACGCCCCGCCGGTGCAGCTCCGCGAGGCCCAGGCCGCGCGCCGGACCGGTGGCGAGGGACGGGTGCAGGCGGACGAGCAGGGTGTGGCCCTCACCCAGGTCGGCGGCGAGCCGGGCCACGTCGAGGCACTCGACGAGCCCCCCGCGCCGGTACTCGCGGCGGGTCGGCGCGTACAGCACGACGGTGTGGCCGTCGGGGACACCGAGCCGCTCGCGGACCCGACGCCCGTCCTCGGGACCGGCGTTGACCAGGGCGTCGTTGCGCGGGCTGCCGGTACGCGCGGACGCGAAGTGGCAGGGGTAGGCCCGCTCCCAGACCCGCTCCGCGTACCGGCTCGCCACCAGGCTGTGGTCCCAGCGGTCCGCCCGGCGCAGCATCTGCGGCACGTCCAGACCGTGCCGGGCGCCGGGCCGGTCGAGCAGGTCGACGCCCATGTGCTTGAGCGGCGTCCCCTGGTGGGTGTGGAGGTGGACGCTGCCCGCCCGCTTGGCGACCGTGCCGGGCCAGTTGACGTTGTTGACGAGGAACGCCGCCCGCTCGGTCACCCGGCGGTAGGCGGCACTGCCCAGGACCACGTGCTCGGTGCCCGGCGGCAGCAGCGCGGGGTCCGCCGCGCACTCCTCGTCCCGCACCACCCACACCCCGCGCAGGTGCGGGGCGAGTTCGCGGGCCGCGCGGTGGATCGCGGCGGGGTCGCCGAGCACGCCCCGGTGGGAGAACGCCGAGTACACGACGAGGTCCGGGTCGAGGGGGCGGCGCACGTGCACGGCGCTCGCCGTCCGGCGCAGCCGCCCGGCGGCCGTGCCACGCGCCTGCCCTGCCCGGCGCTCCAGCTCCCGCGCCGCCCGCCCGGCCTGCCGGCGCACCCGGTAGGCGGTGTACGACCCCTCCAGCACCCGGAGTTCGGCCGGGACCGCCGTGCCCTCGGGCCGGTGGGCGCGGAACATCTCGGCGGTGCGGTGGAAGAACTCGGCCCGGTCGGAGGGCGGCAGCCGGTCCGGCTTGGACAGGATGTCCAGACAGTGCTCGCCCATCTTGGCGTGCAGGAACGGCCGCCACCTGGCCCCCAGTTCCGGACGGCCGTCGAGGAAGGCGAAGACCCGCTCGTACTGCGCGTGGACGTCGAAGTGCTTGCGGCTGGTGGTGGACAGGATGTTGCCCTGGCGGCGCTGGCGGTAGTTCAGGCAGATGCGGTCCAGCGCGGCGATCCGCTCCGCGCTGAACATGACCGGGAAGGTCCAGGGCGTGTCCTCGTAGTAGCCGGGCGGGAAGGTGAAGCCCTCCCGCTCGACGAAGTCGCGCCGGTAGACCTTGTTCCACACCACCATCAGCAGGTCGAGGATCTCCGGGTGCCCGGCCGCCGTGAACGTGCCGTCGCCCGCCTGAGCGAGCACCCGGGCCAGGACGTTGCGCCGGGTGCCGCCCCACCAGTAGGTGCGCGCGTAGTCGAAGACCAGCACGTCCGGATCGTCCGTCTCCGCGAGCCGGTCGGCCATGGCACGCAGGGCGCCCGGGGTGAGGGTGTCGTCGCTGTCGAGGAAGAACAGGTAGTCGCCGCTGGCGTGCGGCAGCCCGGCGTTGCGGGCCCGGCCGAGGCCGGCGTTCTCCTCCAGGTGCAGCACGCGCACCCGGTCGTCGCGGGCCGCGTACTCGTCCAGGATCGCCCCCGAGCCGTCCGGGGAGCAGTCGTCGACGGCGATCACCTCGATGTCCCGGAAGGACTGGTCCAGGACCGAGTCGAGGCACTCGCGCAGGAAGCCCTGCACCTTGAAGCAGGGAACGATGACGCTGAAGCGGGGCACGGCGGGTCAGCTCCTCACGAGGGTGGCGGCGGCGGGGGCCGGGACGCGCTCCGCGAGCGGGATCACCGGCGGCAGCGCCTCGGGCGGCTCGCCGAGCAGCACCCGGCGCACGACGCGCTCGGCGGCCCGGCCGTCGTCGAACTCGCAGAACCGCTCCCGGAAGGCCGCCCGCAGCGCCGTCGACTCCGGGCCCGCCCAGGTGCCGTCGGCGAAGACGCGGGCCAGCTCCTCCGGCGTGCGCGCCACCGGTCCCGGGGGCGCCGCCATCAGGTCGAAGTAGACGCCGCGGGTCTCCCGGTACACGTCCCAGTCGTCGGCGTACACGACGATCGGGCGGTCCAGGTTGGCGTAGTCGAACATGATGGAGGAGTAGTCGGTGACCAGCGCGTCGGCGGCCAGGCACACGTCCTCCGAGGAACGGTGCCCGGTCACGTCGACGACCCGGCCGGTGCGTGCCCGGCTCCCGCCCCGGTCGTAGAAGTAGTGGGCGCGCAGCAGCACCACCACGTCCTCGCCGGCCGCCTCGCAGAACGCCTCCAGGTCCAGGCCGCCCGCGCCGTACCCGCTCTCCCAGTCCCGGTGCGTGGGCGCGTACAGCACCGCCGTCTTCCCCTCCGGAACGCCCAGTTCGCGCCGCACCCGGGCGACGTCCTCGGCGGTGGCCGTGCAGTAGACGTCGTTGCGCGGGTAGCCGTACTCCAGGTGCTCGTACGAGCCCGGGAAGGCGCGCTCCCACATCTGGGTGGAGTGCCGGTTGGCGGAGAGGTTGTAGTCCCAGCGGTCGACGCGGCCGAGGAGCTTGGTGAAGCTGCCGGTGGCCGCCGCCACCACCGGGTACGTCGACTGGTCCACGCCCATCGTCTTCAGCGGCGTGCCGTGCTGGGTCTGCACGTGCACGCTGCCGGGGCGCTTGACCACGCCCTCGGCGAAGTTGGCGTTGTTCACCAGGTAGGTGGCGCGGGCCAGCACCTCCCAGTACCGGTGGCTGCCGATGACGGCGTGGTCGACGCCCTCCGGCAGGGTGTGCGCCTGGTCCGGCTCGACCAGGAACACCGACCTGAGGTGCGGGGCGAGTTCGCGGGCCTTGGCGTGGATCGCGGCCGGGTTGCAGGCGTAGCCGCGGCCCCAGTAGGCGCAGTACACGACGAGGTTCGGGTCCAGCGGGCGGCGCAGGTGGCGGCGGTAGCGCAGGCGGGTGCGCAGCCCGCGCGGCCACGGCAGGCGGCGCAGGACGCCGGTCGCGGTCCGGTTGGCGGCGCGCAGCGCGCGGAAGCCGGTGTACGACCCCGACGCCAGCAGCCGGTGCTGGACGCCGAGCCGTCCGCCCGGCGGCCGGAAGCCCGCGGGGCGGTGGCGCCGGTACAGGCGGCCGGCCCGGCGGTAGAAGGCGCGGCGTCCCCGCCGGGTCAGGCGCCGGGGGTGGGTGGCCGTCTTCAGGATCGCCGCGAAGAGCTGCTCGAAGAGCGGGCCGCGCCGCTCGGGCGACAGGCCCCGCTCGACGGCGTGCGTGAGGGCGAGTTCGGCCTGGTCGAGCAGGTCCGCGTGATGCTCGCCCGGCAGGTTCAGCCGGTTGCCCTGGCGCCGCACCCGGTGCCGTACGACCACCTCGCGCAGCACGGCCACGCGCTCGGCGCGCGCCGCGACCCGGGCGCCGAAGCCGACGTCCGTGAAGTGCCCCTCGGGGAAGTCCAGCCGGCGCTCGGTGAGGAAGGTGCGGCGGTGGGCCGCGCTCCACGCGGGCAGGTGCACGCCGGTCAGGTGCGGGGCGCGGTCGGGGGCGAAGGCGCCGTCCGGGGTCTTCGCCAGCAGCGGCGCGGCCGGGTTGGTGGTCTCGCCCTCCCACCAGGGCACCCGCTCGTGCTCGAAGTACAGGACGTCGACGCCGCCGGTGTCCGCAAGGCGTGCGTCCAGGGCCGCCAGCGCCCCCGGCACGAGGGCGTCGTCGCCGTCGAGGAACAGCAGGTACGCGCCGGTCGCCGCCCGCATCCCGGCATTGCGCGCCCCGGCCAGACCGGCCGACGGCGGCGAGTGCACGGGCGTCACCCGGGAGTCCCGCTCGGCGTGCTCCCCGGCGACGTCCGCCGCGGCGCAGTCCGGGCCGTCGCAGACCGGGATCAGCTCGAAGTCGCCGAAGGACTGGCCGAGGACCGAGTCCAGTGCCTGGGAGAGCCGCCCCGCGACCCCATGGGACGGGACGATGATGCTGAAGCGGGGCATACTGCTCTTTCTCTCGGGTTCAGAGGCTGTCGGTGACGGTGCGCGGACCCGCCGGTTGCGGCACCGTGGTCAGCGGTGCCCGCGCGAGAGACGCGGCAACTGAGGGCGCCGGGCTGCGCCCGGCGAGCGGGACGACCGGCGGCAGGTCCGTCTCGCCCAGGACCACCCGGCGCACGACGCGTTCGGCGGCGCGGCCGTCGTCGTAGGGGCAGAACCGTTCGCGGAAGGCGGCCCGCAGCCGTGTCGACCGGGTGCCGTGCCAGTCGCCGCTCGCGAACACGCCGATCAGCTCGTCCTCGTCCCGCGCGACCGCGCCCGGCGGGAAGGAACGCAGGTCGACGTAGGTGCCGCGGGCCGCCTCGTACGCCTCCGGCTCGGCGGCGTGGATCACGATCGGGCGGTCGAGGCCCGCGTAGTCGAACATCAGCGACGAGTAGTCGGTGACCAGGGCGTCCGAGGCCAGGCACAGCGCCTCCACGTGCGGGTGGTCGCTGACGTCCAGCACCCGGCCCGCGGACGCGGCGAGCGGGCCGCCGTGCCGGGGGTGGGCGCGGGCCAGCACCACGAAGCGCGGGCCGAGGCGGCGCACGACGCGCTCCAGGTCCAGGGCGGAGCGCTGGGTGCGCCGGTAGTCGCGGTGGGTGGGCGCGTACAGGATCGCGACCGTGCCCTCGGGGATGCCGAGGGTCTCGCGCAGCCGGGCCACGTCCGCGGCCGTCGCCCGCTGGAGGACGTCGGTGCGCGGCTGGCCGTACTCCAGGGCGGTCCAGTCGCCGGGGTGGACGCGTTCCCAGGTCAGGGTGGAGTGGCGGTTGGCGGAGACCACGTAGTCCCAGGAGTCGACCTCGCGCAGCAGCCCGGCGAAGTCGGTGTCCCGGGCGGCGGCCGGGCGCTCCTGGAGGTCCAGGCCCATGTGCTTGAGGGGAGTCCCGGCCTGCGTCTGCACCAGGACCTGGCCCCGGCGCCTGGACAGGCCCGGGTCGAAGGCCGCGTCGCACACCAGGTAGCGGGATCGGGCCAGGGCCGTCCGGTGGGCGGCCGTGCCCGGGGCCAGACGGCGGGTGCCGGGCGGCACGGTGTGGTGGTGCACCCGGTCGGCCACCCACGCCGTGCGCACGTGCGGCGCGAGACGGCGGAACGCCTCCTCCAACGCGCCCGGGTCGCGGCCGTACCCCCGGTGGCCCTCCACGGCGAAGACGGCGCGGTCGGCGCGGAGCGGGAGGCAGCGCTGGACGCGGTAGTGCAGGCGCAGGGCGCCGGCCCGGGCGGCGCGCAGCAGCCCCCGGGTGAGCTTCGCCGTACGGCGGCGCAGCGCGGACGCGAGGCGCAGGGCGCCGTAGGTGCGGCGCAGGCCCAGGCGGAGCAGGGCGTGGCGGAGACGGACGGGCAGCGGGGCGGGGGCGCCGGGGACCCGGTAGCGGCGGCAGTGGACACGGGCCCGGCGCAGGAACTCGGCGCGCAGGGAGCGCGGGAGGCGGCCGGGGCGGGTGTACACGGTCGTGAGGTGGTCGGCCATGCGGCGGTACAGGACCGGCCGCCAGCGGGCCAGTTCCCGGGCCGACTCGGGATGCGTCCGCATGCGCGTCTCCAGGAAGGCGAAGACGCGGTCGTACTGCGTGAAGACGTCCAGGTGCCGCTCGCTCGGCGTGCCCAGGATGCTGCCCCGCCGGCGCTGCCGGTAGTGCACGCAGACCCGGTCCAGGGTGGCGACGGATCCCGCCGTCATCAGGACCGGGTACGTCCACGGCGTGTCCTCGTAGTAGCCCGGCGGGAAGGCGAAGCCCTCGCGCACGGCGAACTCCCGCCGCACCGCCTTGTTCCAGGCCACCATCAGCAGCTTCAGCAGCCCCGGCCGGTCGGCGAGCCGGAACGGCGCCGGGCCCTGCTCGGTGAGGTGCGCGGCGGCCTGGTTGCGGACCGTCTCGCCGGTCCAGTACGTGCGCGCGTAGTCGTAGACCAGGACGTCCGGCTCGCCGGTCTCCTTGATCCGGTCGGCGATGCCCCGCAGCGCGTGCGGGGTGAGGGTGTCGTCGCCGTCGAGGAAGACCAGGTAGTCGCCGCCCGCCCGTTCCATGCCGGCGTTGCGCGCGGGACCCAGCCCCTCGTTGCGCGGCAGGGCGAGGACGCGGACGCGCGGGTCGAGGGCCGCGAACTCGTCCGCGATCGCGCCGCAGGCGTCCGGCGAGCAGTCGTCGACCACGATCACCTCGAAGTCCGGGTACGACTGGGCCAGCACCGACTCCAGGCACGCGTGCAGATACGCCTGCACCTGGTACGCGGGAACGATGACACTGAACCTGGGCACGGGGACATCCATCGGTCGGCGGGATCGGTGCGGGCGTTCTGCCCGGCAACGGCCGGTGGAGCCGCTTGGTTACGGTCCCCGGGGCATTCGGGGGACGTTGTGCCCGTACGGATGAGGGGGCGGGCCGGTGAACGGCCCGCCCCCTCAAGGGTGTTGTCGCGGCGGTTACTTGACGGCGCCCGCCATCACGCCGGAGACGAACTGCCGCTGGAACGCGAAGAACACGGCCAGCGGGATCACCATGGAGATGAACGCGCCCGGCGCCAGCACGTCGATGTTGTTGCCGAACTGCCGCACCTGTGTCTGCAGGGCGACCGTGATCGGCTGGCTCCCGGAGTCCGAGAAGATCAGCGCGACCAGCATGTCGTTCCACACCCACAGGAACTGGAAGATGCCGAGACTCGCGATCGCGGGACCGCCGAGCGGCATCACCACCCGCACGAACAGCCGCAGTTCACCCGCGCCGTCCAGGCGGGCCGCCTCCAGCAGCTCCCGCGGGATCTCCGCGAAGAAGTTCCGCAGCAGGAACACCGCGAACGGCAGGCCGAAGCCGACGTGGAAGAGGATCACGCCGAGCATCGACCCGAACAGCCCGATCTTCCCGAAGAGTTCGGCGATCGGGATCAGGGCCACCTGCACGGGCACGACGAGCAGCCCGACCACGGCCAGGAACCACCAGTCGCGGCCCGGGAAGTCCATCCACGCGAAGGCGTATCCGGCCAGCGCCCCGATGACCACCACCAGGACGGTCGCGGGGACGGTGATCAGCGCGGTGTTGAGGAGCGAGGAGGTGATGTCGCCGTTCTTCAGCAGCTCCTCGTAGCTCTGGAAGGTCAGCTGGGACGGCTCGGTGAAGACCTTCCACCAGCCGCTCGCCGCCATGTCCTCGGGCGTGCGCAGCGAGGACAGCAGCAGGCCGATCGTCGGGACCAGCCAGAACAGGCCCACCACGATCAGGAACACCCGCAGCACGCCACCGCTGACGGCTTCGGCGAGACGGGAGCCGAGGGACTGCTTCGCCCTGACGACCGTCCCGGGCGGCGGTGCGGCCGCCGTGGTGAGGGAACCCGCGTCCGCGGTCATCGCCGCACCTCCCGCCGAAGTCGCCGTACGTTGAACCACATCACCGGGATGACCAGGAGCAGCAGGAACACCGCGATGGCGCTGGCGACGCCCGGCTGGTCCGAGGCGAAGCCCTTGCGGTACAGCTCCAGGGCGAGCACGTTCGCGTCGTCCTGGGAGGAGCCGGGGGCGATGATGAAGACCAGGTCGAAGACCTTCAGCACGTTGATCATCAGGGTGACGACCACGACCGCCAGGACCGGTGCCAGGAGCGGGACCGTGACCCGTCTGAAGACCTGCCACTCGTTGGCGCCGTCGACCCGGGCGGCCTCCAGGAGTTCCCTGGGCATGCCCGCGAGGCCCGCCGCGATCAGCACCATCGCGAAGCCCGCCCACATCCATACGTACGATCCGATGATCGCCGGGGTGACGAGGGAGGGACCGAGCCAGTTCAGGCCGTTGTACGGCTCCTTGAAGTTGTCGGCGGGCAGTCTGAGCAGTGCCCCGTCGGCCGCCGCGGGCAGCGTGAAGGTGCCGTCCCCGGACGCCGTGGTCGACGCCACGACCTCGCCGTCCTTGACCGCCTCGATCTTCATCCCGGCGTAGCCGAGCTCGGCCGCGTCGACGCCGCCGAGCTTGCCGACGCCCTTGCCGCGGGTGAAGTCCTGCCAGGTGGTGCCAGTGACCTTGCCGTCCTCGGGCTCGGCGGACACGGCCTTCTTCGCGCCGTCGGGCATCAGGTCGGGGGCCACGCCCACCAGGGGCAGGGCGACCGGGGTGCCCGCGCCGACCGGCTGCTTCGTGATGAACGCGCCGCCGCCGGCGGGCTTCAGCGGCGAGTCGCGGCCCGGGTGCGCCTTCGGGAACGCGGAGGACTCGGCGAACGTGTCGTGCACCCCGACCCACACCGCGTTGGCGACGCCCTTGTCCGGGTCCTGGTCGTACACCAGGCGGAAGATGATGCCGGCCGCCAGCATCGAGATCGCCATCGGCATGAAGACGACCAGCTTGAACGCCGTGCCCCAGCGGATGCGTTCGGTCAGCACCGCGAAGATCAGGCCCAGCGCGGTGGCGACCGTCGGCGCGAACACCACCCAGATGACGTTGTTCTTCAGGGCGGTGCGGATGCCGTCGTCGGTGAAGAGCGTCTCGTAGTTGTCGAACCCGGCGAAGGAGTCGCCGGACTGGTCGTAGAAGCTGCGGACCAGCGAGTACCCGATCGGGTAGACCACGAGCGCGCCGAGCAGCACCAGGGCGGGCAGCAGGAACAGTGCCGCCACGGACCTGCGGGTGCCGGTCACGCTCCCGCGCGACTTGGGTGCCTTGGGAGCGGCGGAGACCGGCGGGCCCTCGGGGGCCTGGCCGGTTCCCGCCGCTGTGGCCGACGTCATCGCCTCAGCCGCCGTAGGCGGCGGCCGCGTCCGCCTCCAGCTTCGCCTGGGCACCCGCGACGTCCTTCGGGTTCTTCAGGAAGTCCTGGAGCGCCTTCCACTCGCCCTTGCCGGGGGTGCCGCCGAAGGCCTGCGGGGCCTGGTCCGACATGTCGAAGCGGAAGTCGTCACCGGCCGCGACCAGCGCCTCGGCGATCTTCTTCTGCACCTCGTTCGGATACACCGAGGAGTCGATGCTCTTGTTGGGCGAGAGGAACCCGCCGAGCTTCGCCTGGATCCCCGCCGCGTCCGGCGAGGCCAGCCAGGTGGCCAGCGCCTGCGCCGCTCTGGAGTCCTTGAAGACCACGGCCGCGTCGCCGCCGGACACCACCGGTGCGGTGTCGCCCACGGCCGGGAACGGGAACACCTTCGCGTCCGTGCCGACCTTCGCCTTCGTCTCACCGATGTTGACCTGGACGAAGTCGCCCTCGTAGACCATGCCCGCCTTGGGCTGGTCGCCACCGGTGAAGGTCTGCGTCACCGAGGCCGGGAACTCCGTCTGGAGCGCGCCGGACGCGCCGCCCGCGACGAAGTCCTTCTTGCCCCAGATCTCCGCGAGCGTGGTGAGGGCCTCCTTCACGGACGGATCCGTCCACTTGATCTCGTGCTTGGCGAGCTGGTCGTACTTCTCCGGACCCGCCTGCGAGAGGTAGACGTTCTCGAACCAGTCGGTGAGCGTCCAGCCGTCCGCGCCGCCCACCGAGAACGGGGTGACGCCCGAGTCGTAGACCATCTGGGCCGTGTTGAGCAGCTCGTCCCAGGTCTTGGGCTCGGCGGCGCCCGCGTTCTCGAAGACCTGCGCGTTGTACCAGATCAGCGACTTGTTGGCGGCCTTGTAGTACACGCCGTACTGCTTGCCGCCGACCTTGCCGATGTCCTGCCAGCCCTGCGAGTAGTTCTCGCCCAGCTCCTTGGTCGCCTCGGCGCCCAGCGGCTTGGCCCAGCCCTTGTCCACGGCCTGCTTGATGGCGCCGGGCTGCGGAAGCAGCGCCACGTCTGGCGGGGCGCCGCCCGCGATCTTCGAGCCGAGGAAGTTGATGATCGGGTCCTGGGCCGGCACGAAGGTCACCTTGGCGCCGGTGCGCTTCTCGAACTCGGCGAGGACCTTCTTGAAGTTCTCCTGCTCGGTGCCGGTCCAGACGGCGGCGACCTCCAGGCTCTCGCCGTCCAGCTTCGGCAGGACGACGGAGGCGCCCGGCTGCTTGTTGCCGCCGCCCTTGTCGTCGTTGTCACCGCTGCCGTCGTCCTCGTCGGCGCCGCATGCGGTGAGCGAGAGCGCGAGCGCTCCCGCGGCCAGGGCGGCTGCGGCCCGGGTGGTCCTCTTGACGGTTCCGCGTGTCCGGATGGTGCTGCTCGTGCGCATCACTGCCCCGTTCTTCGTTCCTCGTCGAACGCTCGGCGCTGTTCCGTGCGCTCTGGTGTACGCCAGGGGGGTGAGGGCGGCAAGGGCGCCTCCGCTGTCAACAGGGGGATCGTGACCGCGTCGTGACCGTGATCAGCAACCGGGCGCGGGTACGGGCGTCGTCGGCCGGGCTCCACCGCCGCGCCGCGCCCCGTACTCAGCCGGTGCCTTCGGGCGGGGCACCGCCGAGACGCTCCAGGTACGCGCGGCAGCGGGACTTCCAGTCGGACGGAGCCGAACCGGACAGGCAGGCGCGCAACAACTCGGCCACGGGGTCCCCGAGGCCCAGCTCGGCGACGGCGTCCTCGTGTGCCTCCAAGCAGGCGGCGAGCCTGCGCTTGCAGCCCGCGTCGTCCAGGTCGAGCAGAGCCAGCGCCGCCACGGCACCGGCCAGGTCGATGGCCATGACGATGGGGATCATCCGGCGGGGGACTCCCACGTCGTCGGACGCGTTGGCGATGACGACGAGGTGCTCCAGGAACGCGGGGTCGGCGGGCCGCGGCGTGTACAGCTGCTCCAACAACTCGAAGGAGAGCCGCTGGATCCCCTGCTCGGGGCTGCTCAGCAGCGCGTACAGGGGCTCCTCGTCCAGGGCTTTGCGCGCCGCGAGTGCGCGGAGGGCCTGTTTGCGCTTGTGCTTCTCCTCGAACTCGTCCAGCGCGATCCGCCTCGCGATCGCCAGATCGGTCATGGACAACCTGGCGGGCTGGGCGAAGAGGGGCACGGCGGACCCGCGGCGGTTGCGCTCGCTCAGGTGACCGACGGCGATTCTGAAGAGCTGGGAAAGCTCACGCCGCAGGACGTCCCTGAACGAATCGTCGGTGAAGGGGGCGACCGTGATCTGGCGTTCGTGGTAAAGCTCGCGCAGCGTCATCACGAGATTTCTGTCCTGCTCCGTCGGAATGACCGACAGCTCTATGGGGGGAGGGAAGGTCGAATGCAGGAAAAGGTACCTCTGATGTGTTTTGTCGAGGCAGAGGACCAGGAACGGTTTACCGGACATCAGTGCCTCGCTCACCTCGGTCTCCCAGGTGATCCGGCCGATTTCCTCGACTATGACGAACACGCAGATGTCTGCGTCCTGGACGGATTCACGAGAATTCTCGGTCCAGCTGGAAGTGGCGGAATTGATGTAGTTCACCGTACCCGACAGGAAGTGCCGGGGGATTCCGCCGAAATCTTCCACGACCTTGACGAAGGTGTCCCGCACCCTCTCCGTGTCGGCGGCGCCGCACAGCATGATTCTCAGCATGAGGCAGTGTGGCATGCGGCCGGGCACCCGGGACCCGCTTGTGGAGGGCCCACATCCCCCTGTCATTGCTTTGCAGTACCACCGACTCGACGGAGGCGTATGGCTTCTCACCCCCGACCGTCGGGAAAACACGTGCCACGGGGTCGATCGCATCGCACAATGAAACAATGCCCGACGGCGGGAGGGGGAGTGCGGTGGGATCGAATGAGGAAGGGTACGAGAAGTCGGTACTGGACGTCCCGAAACTGCAACGGTACGCGCGTAGGGTGGCGAAGGCGGCGCACT
The DNA here is from genome assembly GCF_042893535.1 of Streptomyces sp. NPDC001599. NCBI lineage: Bacteria > Bacillati > Actinomycetota > Actinomycetes > Kitasatosporales > Streptomycetaceae > Streptomyces > Streptomyces sp. NPDC001599. Next base: position 441,223 of record NZ_JBIAVA010000005.1, on the reverse strand, counting down.
CGAAAGTGCCCATGGCCACCCATCAGGAATACGTGGTGAGGCAGCGCCGGGAAGTGCGGCGCAAAGGATGGTTCTCCAAGGAGTCCGTGACGGTGTCGGAACGCTGTGCGCAAGGTCCCGCTCTCCGCTACTGGGAGCTGGGGAGAGTCGCCGACGAGACCTTCCGCAGGAAGGACGGCACGGACCTCTACGGGCACGTGCACATCAACTGGACCGGCGTGGACGACGGCAGCATGATCATCCTCCTGGAGGACGGGGAGCTGCGCCATGTCGCGTACTCGGTCCGGGACGGGGGACCGCACTATCCGGTCCTGGAGATGGAGACGTCCCACACCGAGTGGAAGGTCGCCGCCATGCGGCCGCACGACTACCTGCTGCTGGACCGGCCCAACCTCGGGCGCATGCGGGAGAAGACGTACTCCCGCAAGTCCGGCCTCCTGTACATGGAGGAGCTGCGGCGGAACTACCGCGTGACCGTGCGCCAGAAGGGCCTCGGTCTGTCCTTGGCCCTCAACCGCCTCATGAAGCGCGCCGAATGACCGCCGGCTCGCAGCCGCTGACCGGCCGCGGTCGCTAGAGCAGTGAGGGGACCTCCGCCGCCGAGACCTCGCGTGCCGCCCTTTCCAGCGCGCTGGCGAGCAGTGCCAAGTCGGTGGGGCCGTTGCCCAGTTCGCGGACGGGGCGGCGGGTGGGCGGGTCGCCCATGCGGTGCCACTCCAGGGGGACCACCGTGGGGCGCAGCGTCGCCGTGCGGGGGATGCGGCCCGTGACGCGGCCGCCCTGGAAGGCGGTGGTGCGTCCGTCGGGGCGGGCCAACCACCCGCGTCCGGGAGCCGGTTCGTCCGGGCCCGGCACCGGCGTGTCCAGGGTGACGCGCAGGGTCGCGCGCAGGGCGGGCTCCGTCCGGTCCGTACGGCCGTCGGGCGCGGTGGCGGCCACCAGGTGGACGCCGAGCCGCTCGCCCTCCCGCGCGACGGCCTCCAGCGCCCGCATCACCGACCCCGCCGCGGGCCGCCCGGGGGAACCGAGCGGGGGAGTGACCAGGGCGTCGAGGTCGTCGACGACCACGACCAGGCGGGGCAGGGGCGGGACGGGGCCGGTGCGGCGCCTGGCGGCGGCCGGGCGCAGCCGCAGGGTGGAGCTGGGCGGGGACTCGACGTCCCCGGAGTCGGAGAGCGGCGCGGGCCCCGCGGGCGCCGGGCCGCGCTGGGCGACGAGCCGGCCCGACACCTCGCGCCCGGTGTGCCACTCGGCGAAGTCCGACCGCCCGAGCAGCTCGGCGCGCCGCTTCAGCTCGGCGCTCAGGGACTGGGCGAACTCCCGCATCCGCACGGGGTCGTTGGCGGTGAGGTGCGTGGTGACGTGCGGTACGTCCGTGCACACGTGCAGGCCCTCGCCGCGGGCGCCCCCCGAACTCACGCTGTCGCGGCCGTCGATGAGGACGACACCGAGCCGGTCGGGGCGTTCGGCCGAGGCGAGCGAGGCGACGAACGCCCGCAGCAGCTCGGTGCGGCCGCTCCCGGAGGGCCCCTCGATCAGCAGGTGCGGGCCCTCGGCGGCCAGGTCGGCCAGGACGGGGCCGCGCGGACCGGCGCCCAGCACGGCCTGCGCGCGTCCCCCGAGGGACTCCGTGTCATCGGCCGCGGCGGCCCAGCGGGCCATCAGGGAGGCGGGGGTGGCGCGGGCCAGGCCCAGCTCGTCGAGGAGCCGGGCCGTCCGGGGGAGCGGTGCGGACACGCGCGCGTGGTGCTCGCCGCCACCCGCGGCGCCGTCCGTGCGCAGCGGGGCCAGGGCACGCGCGAACCGCTCGGCCCAGGGCAGGGACACGGCGTCCACCGTGCCGAGGGTGCCGTGACCGACCGGACCGGCGGGAGCGGCCGGGGCGCCCGTGCCGGGGTTCGTGCCCGTACGGGCGACGCGCAGCAGACGCAGGGTCGTCGCCACGTCGCCGCTGAGCAGCGCCACGGCGCCGCACTCCCGGAACACCGGCGACACCGCGCAGGCCGCCTCGTACGTCCGCGTCACCGGGGAGGTGGGGGAGGCGGCGGCGGTCTCGGCGAGGCACACGACGTGGACACCGGCCCGCGGTCCCTCCAGCGCCAGCCGCGCCACCGCGTCGCGCACGTCCGCACCGCCGGGATCCCCGTCCACGACGACCACGGTGTACGGCCCGGCGAAGCCGCCTGCCGGGCCGGTGCCGTCGTCGGGGCGCGCCCAGGTGGGCTGCGGCCGGACGGCCGCCGTGGCCGCGGTGTCCTCGGGCGTGATGGCGTCCTTGACCGTGCCCTGGGGGCGGCCGCCGGACCGGGCTTCGTCCCCGAGGTGGTCGTCCAGGCGGCGGAGCAGCTCGGCGGCGCGGGCCGTGGCCTGTTCGCGGTCGTGGGCCAGCAGCAGGCGGCAGTCCTGTCCGTGCCCCGGGCGCACCTGGGGCAGCCAGCCCAGCCAGGACCACTCGGCCGTCCGCTCGGCGAGCGGGCGGGAGCGGTCCGCGCTGATCAGGACGATCTCCAGGGTGTCGGCGGAGTGCAGCGCGGCGAGCTGGGCCAGCACCGAGCGGGCCAGCCCGGTGAGCCGCTCGCGCGGACCCGCGAGGCCGAGCGCGCCGACCTCGCGCAGGCCGGCGGTCACCGGCACCGCGGGCAGCGGGGCGGCACCGCCCGGCGCCACCCGGTCGGCCGTACCGAGCCGCACGGTGAGCGCCTCCGGGTGGCCCGGGCCGCGCTCCCACAGCCGTGGCCCCGGTCCCAGCGCGGTCAGCAGCAGCGACGCGGGGTCCGGCCAGGTCTCCGGAGCGCCCGAGGTGCCGGGCGGGGACGCCGGGGCCGGCCCGGTCGCCGCCCCGTCGGACGCGTACGCGCCGGGTGCGGGGGCCTCCGGGGCGCCTCCGCGCCCGCCGGTCAGCCGCCGTGCCCACGCCCCTATCCCCCCGCGCCTGCGCACCTCCTGCGGCACGTCGGTACCCCGCAGGGGAGTCCCCTTGCGTCCGGTGCGGGTGTCCGCAGCGCCGTCATGCCCGGCGCGGGGGTCCGGGCCGACGCCGTCCGCACCACCGGGGGCGGCGGCGGGGCGGTGAGCCGCCGCACCCGTCGCGCCCGTGCGGGAAGCCCCGGCGCCGGCCGTGTCCGCGCGGGGAGCACCCGCGTCGGCCGGGTCCAGCCCAGTCCAGTCCGGCCCGGAGGGGCTCTGGCCGTACGCGTCCCTGCCGTGCGTGTCCCCGCCGTACGGGTCCCGGCCGGGCGCGCCCCGGCCGGGCGTCCGCGGGGCCGGAGCGCCGTGTCCGCCCGCGCCGGAGCCGCCGGTCGCGTACGCCCCCGCGCCCCGCGCGCCGCCGTGCGTCTCGCCCCCGGTGGGGGACTGGCGGGGCAGGCCCGCCGAGGGGCCGGTGCCGTGACTCTCGATGCGGGGTGCGCCGCCCTGACCGGGGACCTGCGGCGGCTCGACGGGCGCCCCGCCCCTGTCGTACCCCGACGTGCCGTACGCGTGGTGGGTGCGCCCGCGGGGCCGGACCGTCCCGTCCGGGCCGGTGCCGCGCGGTGCGGGGTCCGGCGCGGCGCCGTCCGCCGCCACGAACCCGCGACCGTCTGCACGCCCGCCCGGATCCGCCATCCGGCTGAATCCGTCCGGTACATCTGATACATCTGATACGTCCGGTACATCCGGTCCGGCCTGGCCGCCCGGGCCGTTCGCGGGGCCGTGGGCCGGGCCCGTCGCGCGGGAGCGGCCGCCCGCGTCGCGTACCTGTCCCTCCGCCCCGTCGGCCACGCGCGCGTGGACCACCGCGTCGCCGTCCCCGGCGCCCGACGAGGGTGTCCTCGGCCCGGACAGCCGTACGTGTCCCTCCCCGTCCGGCGTCGTCGCCACCCGCACCTCCGCCGCCGGCGGCACCGGCACGAGCCGCAGGGCGGACTCGCCGATCCGCAGCAGCGCGCCCGGCGGGAAGCGCACCGGGCGGTCGCCCACGCGGGTGCCGTCCAGGGTGGTGCCGTTGGTGGAGCCGAGGTCGGCCACGAAGACGCGGGCGTCGGGACCGACGGTCACGGCGCAGTGCATGCGGGAGACGTCCGGGTCGTCGAGCGCGACGTCGGCGTCGGCGGAGCGGCCGAGCCGGATCTGGCCGCCGTGCAGAAGGTGGACGCCGCCCGCGTCGGGGCCCGCGACCACGTGGAGCTGGGCGGGGACGTCCGCCGGCTCGGTGTGCGGGTCGGGCTCGCCCGGGGCGCCCAGGCGGAGCACGGCGCCGTCGATCAGCGGGGGCTCGCCCAGGGTGCTGCGCTGGGCGTCGAGCCGCTGCGCACCGGCGTACAGCACCACCTGGCCGGAGCCCGGTCCCTCGCCGGGGAGCGCCGCGGCCAGCGCGGAGGCGACCGCGGCCAGGGCCGTGCCGGCCGGGGCGGTCACGAGTACGTCACACCGCGCGGTGCGGTCCCCCGCCGGGACAGCCGAGGCAGCCGAAGCATGCGGGCCCAGCGGGTCTACGACGGTCAGCCGGATCTGCATCGCCGTAAGCGGTCCCTTCGCGCGGGCGCCCGCACGCCGGGACAGAAGCCGTCACCACGGTCCCCCCACCGCGGACTTCCCCCACCGTCACACGAGCACGTCGGCCAGTACTGCACGCATCCTCGCACCTGCCACTGACAACGCGCCCGCCGCCCGCCGTCAAATGATCTTGATTGGTCGGCTCTGCCCCCAAAAATGCCTGACAGGTGCCCTGCGGATGATCGAACGCCGTCCGCTTGAGATCGGTCACGTGCGGGCAGCGGCAACCATGGGACCGGGTCGAGCGTCTTTCCTTCGAACCTGGCCCGGAGGCGGCACTACAGTTGGGTCCGACTGGGACCCACCGTCGACCGACCGCTTCTGCGACAGTGGGTCCGAACAGCCAGCAAGCAACTAGGAGCGCATGACGTGCGGCCCGTCGGCAGCAAGTACCTCCTCGAGGAGCCCCTCGGCCGCGGCGCCACGGGCACCGTCTGGCGTGCCCGCCAGCGCGAGACCGCGGGCGCCGAGGCGGCCGTGGCCGGACAGCCCGGCGAGACCGTCGCGATCAAGGTCCTCAAGGAAGAGCTCGCGAGCGACGCCGACATCGTGATGCGCTTCCTGCGTGAGCGCTCCGTGCTGCTCCGGCTCACCCACCCCAACATCGTCCGGGTCCGCGACCTGGTCGTCGAGGGCGAGCTGCTCGCCCTGGTCATGGACCTCGTCGACGGACCGGACCTGCACCGGTACCTGCGCGAAAACGGGCCGCTCACCCCGGTTGCCGCGGCCCTGCTCACCGCGCAGATCGCCGACGCCCTCGCCGCCAGCCACGCCGACGGCGTGGTCCACCGCGACCTGAAGCCGGCCAACGTCCTGCTGAAGCAGACCGGCGGCGAGATGCACCCGATGCTGACCGACTTCGGCATCGCCCGCCTCGCCGACTCGCCCGGCCTCACCCGCACCCACGAGTTCGTGGGCACGCCCGCGTACGTGGCGCCGGAGTCCGCCGAGGGCCGCCCGCAGACCTCCGCCGTCGACGTCTACGGCGCCGGCATCCTGCTCTACGAGCTGGTCACCGGCCGCCCCCCGTTCGGCGGCGGCTCCGCCCTGGAGGTGCTGCACCAGCACCTGAGCGCCGAACCGCGCCGCCCCTCCACCGTCCCCGACCCGCTGTGGACGGTCATCGAGCGCTGCCTGCGCAAGAACCCCGACGACCGTCCCAGCGCCGAGAACCTCGCCCGCGGCCTGCGCGTCGTCGCCGAGGGCATCGGCGTGCACGCGAACAGCGCGCAGATCGGCGCCGCCGAGAACGTGGGCGCGCTCCTCGCCCCCGACCCGGCGCCCGCGCAGGTCCCGGGCGCCCCCGACGCCGCCTACGACCCGAACGGCGCGACCAGCGTCCTGCCGCACACCTCGGGCCCGGCGGGCGCCGCCGACCCGACCGCCGTACTCCCGAGCACCGGGGCCCCCGACCCGACCGCCGTCATGCCGCCGGTGCCGCCGGGACAGCCCGGCGCCCCGGGACAGGGCGGACCCGAGGACCCGCACCCCTGGCAGAACCAGCTGCGCGCCGCCCGCGACCGCAACGAGCAGACGCAGGTCCAGTACCTCGACCCGAACCAGGACCCGCTGCGCCGCCGCCCCCAGCGGCAGGTCTCCCGCCCGCCGCAGCAGCCGCGCCAGGCCCCGCAGGGCCCGCCGCCCCAGCAGCCCGGCTACGGCTACCCGCAGCAGCAACAGCCGCAGCGGTACGCCACCCCCCAGCCCCAGCCCCAGCCCCAGCAGCCGCAGCGCCCCCAGCCGCAGCGGTACGCCCCGCCGCCCACGCCCGAGCCGCAGCAGCCGCGGCGCGAGCCCAGGCCGCCGCGGCAGCGCAGCGCCAACCCCATGCGCATCCCGGGCCTGGGCTGCCTCAAGGGGTGCCTGGTCACCGTCGTCATCCTGTTCGTGGCCGGCTGGCTCGTCTGGGAGCTGAGCCCGCTGCAGGACTGGATCGGCACCGGCAAGGGCTACTGGGACCAGCTCACCGACTGGTTCACCACCGTGACCGACTGGATCGGGGACCTGGGCGGCTCCGGCGGAGGCTGAGTCCGGCGACTTGTCGACAATCGGAGGGTGATTTCCGCCTCCGCGGTGAAGGCCGGCTCCTCGGACGCGTACTTTTAGGCGCAACACGCGTCGGTAGGAGCAGTCTTGGCACGGAAGATCGGCAGCCGGTACACCGCCCACCAGATCCTCGGGCGGGGCAGCGCCGGCACGGTGTGGCTGGGCGAGGGACCCGACGGGCCCGTCGCGATCAAGCTGCTGCGCGAGGACCTGGCGTCCGACCAGGAACTCGTCTCGCGCTTCGTGCAGGAGCGCACCGCCCTGCTCGGCCTGGACCACCCGCACGTCGTCTCCGTGCGCGACCTGGTGGTCGACGGCAACGACCTCGCGCTGGTCATGGACCTGGTCCGCGGCACGGACCTGCGCACCCGCCTCGACCGGGAGCGGCGCCTGGCGCCCGAGGCCGCGGTGGCCGTCGTCGCCGACGTCGCCGACGGGCTGGCCGCCGCGCACGCCGCCGGGGTCGTGCACCGCGACGTCAAGCCGGAGAACGTGCTGCTCGACATGCAGGGCCCGCTCGGCCCCGGCGGCTCGCACCCGGCGCTGCTGACGGACTTCGGGGTGGCCAAGCTCATCGACACCCCGCGCCGCACCCGCGCCACGAAGATCATCGGCACGCCCGACTACCTGGCCCCGGAGATCGTCGAGGGCCTGCCCCCGCGCGCGGCGGTCGACATCTACGCCCTCGCCACGGTCCTGTACGAGCTGCTGGCCGGCTTCACGCCGTTCGGCGGCGGCCACCCCGGCGCGGTGCTGCGCCGCCACGTGACCGAGACCGTCGTCCCGCTCCCGGGCATCCCGGACGAGCTGTGGCAGCTCCTCGTCCAGTGCCTCGCCAAGGGCCCGGCCTCCCGGCTGCGCGCCTCCGAGCTGAGCGCCCGGCTGCGTGAGCTGCTGCCGATGCTCGCCGGAATGGCCCCGCTGGACGTGGACGAGCCCGACGCCGAGCAGCCGGAGGACGACCCCGACGCGTCCGGGGAGTCCCCGGCCGACCCCGCGTCCACCGCCGAACCCGTACGGCGGCGGGGAGCGGTGCCCCTGGTGCCGGGGGCCAAGCCGGCCGACTCCAACCGCGACACCCACACGTCGATGCGCGTACCCGCCCCCGACGAGCTGGCCGGCGGCGCCCGCGGCACCGCCCGCGCCCCGCGCGCGTCGGGCGCCCCGCGCCCCGGCTCGGCCCGCAACCGCGCCGCCACGCGGCGCCGCCGGATCGCGGTGGGCGCGGGCGCCGTCGCCCTGGTGGCGGCGATCGGCGTCGGTACGTGGGTGGCCACGGGCGGTGACGAGGACGGCGGCGGACCCCAGGACACGCGGAACTCGGCACCGGCCGCTCCCTGAGACCCGGCCCCCCGCCGGAGTCCGCGCCCGCACCCGCCGGGCGTGGACCGGTGGCCGGAGCCGTTACGCTGGATGCGTGGCAGTCGTCGATGTATCCGAAGAGCTGAAGTCCCTCTCCTCGACCATGGAGTCGATCGAGGCCGTCCTGGACCTCGACAGGCTGAGGGCAGACATCGCCGTGCTCGAGGAGCAGGCGGCCGCACCCTCCCTGTGGGACGACCCGGAGGCGGCGCAGAAGATCACCAGCAAGCTCTCGCACCTCCAGGCCGAGGTGCGGAAGGCCGAGGCCCTGCGCGGCCGGATCGACGATCTCGGCGTGCTCTTCGAGATGGCCGAGGAGGAGGACGACCCGGACACCCGCGCCGAGGCCGAGTCCGAGCTCGCGGCCGTCCGCAAGGCGCTGGACGAGATGGAGGTCCGCACCCTGCTCTCCGGCGAGTACGACGCGCGCGAGGCGCTCGTCAACATCCGCGCCGAGGCGGGTGGCGTGGACGCCGCCGACTTCGCCGAGAAGCTCCAGCGCATGTACCTGCGCTGGGCCGAGCAGCACGGCTACAAGACCGAGGTCTACGAGACGTCGTACGCGGAAGAGGCCGGCATCAAGTCGACCACCTTCGCCGTGCAGTCGCCGTACGCCTACGGCACCCTCTCCGTCGAGCAGGGCACGCACCGGCTGGTGCGCATCTCGCCCTTCGACAACCAGGGGCGCCGCCAGACCTCCTTCGCGGGCGTCGAGATCCTCCCCGTGGTCGAGCAGACCGACCACATCGAGATCGACGAGTCCGAGCTGCGGGTGGACGTCTACCGCTCCTCCGGCCCCGGCGGCCAGGGCGTGAACACCACCGACTCGGCGGTGCGCCTGACCCACATCCCCACCGGCATCGTCGTCTCCTGCCAGAACGAGCGCTCCCAGATCCAGAACAAGGCCACCGCCATGAACGTCCTCCAGGCCAAGCTCCTGGAGCGGCGCCGCCAGGAGGAGCAGGCCAAGATGGACGCCCTCAAGGGCGACGGGGGCAACTCCTGGGGCAACCAGATGCGTTCGTACGTGCTGCACCCGTACCAGATGGTCAAGGACCTGCGCACGGAGCACGAAGTGGGCAACCCGGAGGCCGTGTTCAACGGCGAGATCGACGGTTTCCTCGAAGCCGGCATTCGCTGGCGCAAGCAGCGGGAGAAGTAACGCGAGGCGGAACCACCGCTTTGTCGACAAGGCAACTGCCGCCCCTCCGGCGGCGGTTGCCTTTTCTCTGCCCCCCGTTCGCCGGTGATGTCTGGGTTTTGCGTCACAGTCACACCCATTGTGTCCGGCATACGTCCCGTACCCGGACATCGCGTACGCAATGGCCTTGACGTTGCTTTGAACATTCGGAATGGTGAGGCGCGGCATGCGTATTTCTGGGGCGCATGTGAACCGGGGGGCTTGAGCACACATGCAGCCACCCCCGTCGATCACGGCCCCCGAGTGCGGCCTCGACGACTGAAACGGCTACTGGGGGTAGCAACTACATGACGAAGAAGACGCGCATCCGTGTCGCGCGCATAGCGGCCGGCGCCGTGATCGCGGCCGGCGCCTCCCTGACCGCGGCGGGTGCCGCCTCGGCGCTCGACATCGGCGTGAGCGCCAGCGCCGACGACCAGGGTCTCGGCCTCGGCGTAAGCGTCCAGGGCGGCGAGGAGGACGGCGGCCTGACCGAGGGCTCCAGTGTCGGCGTGACCGAGGGCACCTCGCAGGGCACCTCCGAGGGGACGTCGGAAGGCACCTCCGAAGGCACTTCGGTCGGCACCTCCGAGGGCACCTCGGAAGGGACGTCCGAGGGCACCTCCGAGGGGACGTCGGAAGGCACCTCCGAGGGCACTTCGGTGGGCACTTCTGAGGGCACCTCCGAGGGCACTTCGGTGGGTACGTCCGAGGGCACCTCCGAGGGCACCTCCACCGGCACGTCCGAGGGCGGTGACAACGGCGGCAACGGCAACAACGGTGGCAACGGCAACAACGGTGGCGCCGGCGACAACGGCGGCAACGGTGACAACGGCGGTTCCGGCGACAACGGCGGGAACGGCAACGGCAACGGTGGCAACGGTGGCAACGGCGGCAACGGCGGCAACGCCGGCGGCACCGGTGGCGGCGACAACACCACCCCCGACGGCGGCGGCAACGACAACGTCGCTCAGGAGGAGGGTTCCTCCGCGCTGACCGACACCGGCGAGGAGGCCCCGGCCTCCTCCGACACCGCCGCCCAGGGCAACGGTGAGGAGCTCGCCGAGACCGGCGCCGCGGAGACCACGTTCCTGCTGGTCGGCGCCGCGACGATGATCGCCGGCGGCATCGGCTTCCGCTTCCTGCCGCGCCTGATGAACGGCCGCGGGGCGGCTGCCTGACGGTAGTCGTCCGCGTACGCACCGCGCACGTGGAACAGGCAGAAGGAGGGGCCCGGAGCGACATCGCTCCGGGCCCCTCCCGTGTCTTCCGCCACTTTCCGTGCCCGCGTCCACGCCCGTACGTGCCCTGGCGGCCCTCAGGGCCGCTCCAGGGCCGTCAGACGGTCTGGTGGGCCAGCAGGGCCACCGCGGCGATCAGCACCGCCAGCAGCGCGATCAGCGTCGTCGGATTCAGCCCCGCGAAGAAGTTGTTCTCCTGCTGCAGCCGCTCGCGGTTGGCCCGGCAGACCGGGCACCTGCCCTCACTCACGGGCGCCGCGCAGTTCGCGCACACCAACCGGTCGTACGTCATGCGCTCACCCTCCTTGCCGCCGGCTCCGTCTGGACAACGCCCGCGACGACACGAACGTTCCCCTTCCACTGTGCCAGGTTCCGAGGGGCCCCGCGCGCCCTCCCGTGGGGACAAAACGCGCAACTGATACGCAACCCCGACCGGTGACTGCGGTCCGCTCCCCGGTTCGCGTATGGTCACGCACATCTACCCCCGGCGACCCGTGGTGCATCCGTGATCCGATTCGACAACGTCTCCAAGGTCTACCCCAAACAGAGCCACCCAGCCCTCAGGGACGTCTCCCTGGAGGTCGAGAAGGGCGAGTTCGTCTTCCTCGTCGGGTCCTCCGGCTCCGGAAAGTCCACCTTCCTGCGACTGATCCTCCGCGAGGAGCGGTGCAGCCACGGACAGGTGCACGTCCTCGGGAAGGACCTCGCCCGCCTGTCCAACTGGAAGGTGCCGCAGATGCGGCGCCAGCTGGGGACGGTGTTCCAGGACTTCCGCCTGCTGCCGAACAAGACGGTCGGCGAGAACGTCGCCTTCGCCCAGGAGGTCATCGGCAAGTCCCGCGGCGAGATCCGCAAGTCCGTGCCGCAGGTCCTCGACCTCGTCGGACTCGGCGGCAAGGAGGACCGCAGGCCCGGCGAGCTGTCCGGCGGTGAGCAGCAGCGCGTCGCCATTGCGCGCGCCTTCGTCAACCGGCCCAAGCTGCTGATCGCCGACGAGCCCACGGGCAACCTCGACCCGCAGACCTCGGTCGGCATCATGAAGCTGCTCGACCGGATCAACCGGACGGGCACCACCGTGGTGATGGCCACGCACGACCAGAACATCGTGGACCAGATGCGCAAGCGCGTCATCGAGCTGGAGAAGGGCCGCCTCGTCCGGGACCAGGCACGCGGTGTCTACGGCTACCAGCACTGACGAGCCACAGACGACGAGGAACGGAAAGGCTTAACGAGACGCCATGCGCGCCCAGTTCGTAGTCTCGGAGATCGGAGTCGGTCTTCGCCGCAATCTGACGATGACCTTCGCGGTCATCGTCTCGGTCGCCCTGTCCCTGGCCCTGTTCGGCGGTTCGCTGCTGATGAGCGACCAGGTCAACAACATGAAGGGCTACTGGTACGACAAGGTCAACGTCTCGGTCTTCCTCTGCAACAAGAGCGACGCCGAGTCCGACCCCAACTGCGCCAAGGGCGCGGTGACCGAGGACCAGAAGAAGCAGATCATGTCCGACCTCGACGAGATGGCCGTCGTCGAGAAGGTGACGTACGAGTCGCAGGACGAGGCGTACAAGCACTACAAGGAGCAGTTCGGCGACTCTCCGCTGGCCAGCTCCCTCACGCCGGACCAGATGCAGGAGTCGTACCGGATCAAGCTGAAGGATCCGGAGAAGTACCAGGTCATCGCGACCGCCTTCGACGGCCGGGACGGCGTGCAGTCCGTGCAGGACCAGAAGGGCATCCTGGACAACCTCTTCGGCCTGCTCAACGGCATGAACTGGGCCGCCCGCGCGGTGATGGCCCTGATGCTCGTGGTCGCCCTGATGCTGATCGTCAACACCGTGCGCGTCTCGGCGTTCAGCCGGCGCCGCGAGACCGGCATCATGCGCCTCGTGGGCGCGTCGGGCTTCTACATCCAGGCGCCGTTCATCATGGAGGCGGCGGTCGCCGGTCTGATCGGCGGTGGTGTCGCCTGCGGATTCCTGGTGATCGCCAGGTACTTCATCATCGATCACGGACTCGCGCTGTCCGAGAAGTTGAACCTGATCAACTTCATCGGCTGGGACGCCGTCCTGACGAAGCTGCCGCTCATCCTGGCCACGAGCCTGCTGATGCCCGCGTTGGCCGCGTTCTTCGCGTTGCGCAAGTACCTGAAGGTGTGACACATACCAAGGGGGCCGCGCGGTCAAGGGACCGTGCGGCCCTTACTCGTTGTCCTAGACTCACCGGCATGTCAGGTCGTGACCTGTTCTGTCAGCCCCGCCGCGTACGCCACGGGGCCGCCCTGACCTTGGTGTTCGCGAGCGTGCTCGTCGCGGGCGCGGCCTCGGGCTCGCTGCCCGGGACGGACCGGAAGTCCGAGCCCGGCACCGCCCGTTCGGCCGCTCCGGCCGGTCAACAGGCCCGCCACGACGACGTCGCCCGCGCGGCGGCCGAGGCCATGGCAGACGGCAAGTCCCCCGTGGAGGCCGCCGAACGCGCGGTCAGCCGCAGCGGGGACCGCTGGGGCGCCGTCTACTCCCAGGGCGAGTACGAGGAGTTGGAGGACGCCCTCGACGGCCGGTACACCGGCGTCGGGCTCTCCGCGCGCCGTGAGCGCGACGGCCGCATCGAGGTGACCCGGGTGCGCTCCGGATCGCCCGCCGCCGACGCCGGGATCCGGGAGGGCGACCGGCTGCGCAGTGTCGACGGCGAGCGGGTCGACGGACGGCCCGTCACCGAGGTCGTCTCCATACTGCGCGGCGACGGCGAGCAGGAACCGGCCGGAACCGCCGTCCGGCTCGGCCTGGAGCGCGGCACGCGCGCGTGGACCGAGACCGTACGCCGCGCCCGGCTGTCCACGGACCCCGTGACCGTCCGCACGCTCGCCGACGGCCTCACCGTCGTCAAGGTCGCCTCCTTCACCAAGGGCGTGGGCGAGCAGGTGCGCGAGTCCGTGGCGCGGCTGCCGTCCGGGGGCGGGGTCGTCCTCGACCTGCGGGGCAACTCCGGCGGCCTGGTCACCGAGGCCGTCACCGCCGCCTCCGCCTTCCTCGACGGCGGCCTGGTCGCCACGTACGACGTCGACGGCGACCAGCGGGCCCTGCACGCCGAAGCCGGCGGCGACACCACCAGACCCCTGGTCGCGCTCGTCGACGGCGGCACGATGAGCGCGGCCGAACTTCTCACCGGGGCCCTCCAGGACCGCGGCCGGGCGGTCGTCCTGGGCTCCCGCACCTTCGGCAAGGGCTCGGTGCAGATGCCGAGCCGGCTGCCCGGCGGCTCGGTGGCCGAGCTGACCGTCGGGCACTACCGCACCCCCTCCGGGCGCGGCGTCGACGGCACGGGCATCACGCCCGACCTGGAGGTCGACCCGGCGGACCCGGCCGCCCTCGCGCGGGCCCGGACGGTGCTGAGCGGGCTCGGGCCGACCGCGTAAACGGCTTTCCGCCAGGCCCCTCCGTAGTGCCAAAATGGACCGCACTATGGCTAAGGAAAAAGGGCGCAAGCTGATCGCGCAGAACAAGAAGGCGCGGCACGACTACCAGATCCTCGACACCTACGAGGCCGGCCTCGTGCTGTCCGGTACCGAGGTGAAGTCGCTGCGCCAGGGGCGGGCCTCGCTGGCCGACGGCTTCGTGCAGCTGGACGGTCACGAAGCGTGGCTGCACAACGTGCACGTGCCGGAGTACAGCCAGGGCACCTGGACCAACCACAGTGCGCGGCGCAAGCGGAAGCTGCTGCTGCACCGGGTGGAGATCGACAAGCTGGAGTCGAAGTCCCAGGAGACCGGTCACACGATCGTGCCCCTGGCGCTCTACTTCAAGGACGGGCGGGCCAAGGTCGAGATCGCGCTGGCGCGCGGCAAGAAGGAGTACGACAAGCGCCAGACCCTCCGGGAGAAGCAGGACCGGCGCGAGGCGGAGCGGACGATCTCCGCGATCCGGCGCAAGCAGCGGGCCTGAGGCCCGCCGGAATAGGCTGGCACGCGTGCGTGTTGTTCACGTACGATGGCACCTGCACCTCAGAGCGGGTGCGCGCCCTCTCCGGAGGGGTTTGAAAAATCAACATGGGGATGATCGGTTTCGACAGCGGCTGTCGAAGCAGGGGAAGCGTGTCGAGGAAGCGGCCATGATCTCGTAAACCACAGGCCGAAAAAATAATCGCCAACACCAAGCGCGATTCCTCCCAGCAGGCCTTCGCCCTCGCTGCCTGATCTCAGGTAGCGAAGCGAGCCTCCTACTAAGGGAGTGTCAGCCCGGGGCTGTTCCCGACCCGGATCCTGGCATCAGCTAGGGGACTAAACCTTGATCCCGGTCACGGGGTGAAGAGGGAAACCAAACAGTGACTGAGCCCGTCGGAGACTTGTCCGCGTGATCTCCGGGGCTGAGAAAATCGAAGCGGACTGCACACGGAGAAGCCCTGATTCCGCACCGTTGGACGCGGGTTCGATTCCCGCCATCTCCACATTCCCAGGGGACCCCCTGGGTCACCGGCCACGTGTCGGAGACCCAGGGGGTTTCTGCGTTCACAGCGACCGTCTGGTCGGCAGCAGGGTCAGGAGGAGGGCCGTCGCGGCCGCCGTGACCGGGATGCCGTAGGCGGCGGTCGGGGAGACGTGTTCCACCGTCCAGCCGCCCGCCGCGCTGCCGCAGGCGATGCCGCCGAGGAGGCCGGTCACCGCGAGGGTCATGCCCTCGTTCAGGCGGCCCTCGGGGGTGCGGTGCTGGACCAGCGTCATCGTGGTGACCATCGTCGGAGCCGTCGCCATCCCGCCGATCAGCAGGGTGAGCGCCAGCAGGGGCAGAGAGCCGCTGAGGGAGGCCGCGAGCAGCGGCAGGGTCAGCAGGGCCGTCATCGCGGCCACGCACCACGGCAGCCGGTGCTCCGGCGGCCCGGCGGGCTTGACCGCGCCGTAGAGCAGACCCGCCGCGCAGGAGCCGGCCGCCTGCAACGCGAGGACCAGGCCGGCCGCCGCACGGTGTCCCTGTGCGTCCGCGAACGCGATGGTGACGACCTCCATGGCGCCGAACACCCCGCCCATCGCCAGGCACACCACCAGCAGGGACGGGATGCCCGGGGCCCGGAAGGGAGCCTTCGCCGTCGGGCGCGGGCGGGCCGGCGGCTCGGTCGCGCGCTGGGCGGTGAACAGCAGCATGCCGGTCACCAGCAGCACCACGCCCACCAGCGTGCCCGCCTCCGGGAACAGCGCGGTGCACAGGAACGCCGCGAGGACCGGCCCGAACATGTAGCACAGTTCGTCCGTGGCCTGTTCGAAGGAGTTGGCGGTGTGCAGCGCGTCGGCGTCCCCGTCGAGCAGGTGGGCCCAGCGGGCGCGGGCCATGCCGCCGGTGTTGGGCGTCGTCGCGGTGGCGGCGTACGCGACGAACAGGGTCCAGGCGGGTGCCCCGTACCGCACGCACAGCAGCAGGGCGACCGAGCCCAGCGCGGCGAACAGGGTGGCGGGCACGGCGACCCGGGCCTGGCCGTACCGGTCCACGAGCCGCGCGGTCCACGGGGCGACCAGTGCCGTCGCCGCCAGCCCGGTCGCGGTGACGGCGCCGGCGAGGGCGTACGAGCCACGGGTGCCGGCGATCATCACGACGGCGCTGACGCTGAACATGCCCATGGGCAGCCGGGCGGTGAGATTCCCGACCGTGAACGCCCGGGCGCCGGGAGTGGACAGGAGCCGCCGGTACGGGCCGGGTGGCCGGCGTCGGGTGCGGGGGCGGAAGTCGGCCGCGACCAGGGTGTCGGCGGTGACGGCCAGGACGGGGGAGGCCGGAGTGGGGCGGGAGGGGTGCGCTGGGGTCGGCTGCGGCATGGGTCCACCGTCGCCCCGCGACGATCAGAGGGTCCAACACCTTCTCCGTGGCCATTCACGCACCGGCGTTGTAAGTTCGCCGGATGCCCGCACCCGCCCACCTCGACCCGCGACTCCTGCGCGCCTTCGTCGCCGTCGCCGAGGAACTGCACTTCACCCGCGCCGCCGCCCGCCTCTACGTCGCCCAGCAGGCGCTCAGCCGGGACGTGCGGCGCCTGGAGCGGGAGTTGGGCGCCGAACTGTTCGTCCGCACCACCCGGCAGGTGACGCCGACGGCCGACGGCGAGCGGCTGCTGCCGTACGCCCGCCGGGTCCTCCAGGCGCAGGACGACCTGCTGGCCGCCTTCGGGCAGGCCCGCCCGCTGCTGGTCGACCTCAACTCCCCGGGCCTGGTCACCGGCCGCCTGGTCCTGGAGCGGGCCCGGTCGCTCGCGCCCGAGCAGGAACTGATGGCGCGTTACGAGAGCGGACTGACCCACGCCGCCGGTGAACTGGTCGCCGGCCGCCTCGACGCCTCTTTCGGCCGGTTCGCGGGGCTGCCCGCGGCGCTGCGGGCGGGGCTCGGCCACCAGCCGGTGCGCTACGAGCCCATGGCGGTCGTCCTGCCCGAGGACCACCCGCTGGCCCGGCTGGAGCGGGTGCCGCTGGCCGCCCTCGCCGGAGAGACCGTGTACGCCGGGGCGGGCAACCCGCGCACGCCGGAGTGGACCGACCTCGCGCACCGCCTGTTCGAGGGACGCGGCATCCACGTGGCGTCCCCTGTGCCGCTGGCGGTCGGCGAGGAGGAGTTCCGGCGCATCATGGACAAGACGCGCAATCCCATCCTCGCCGTGGAGAGCTTTCCGGCCATGCCCTCGACCGTGGTGCGCCCGCTCGTCGACCCCGTGCCGCTGTCGCCCGTGTCGCTCGTCTGGCGAAAGGGACTGGTGCATCCCGCGCTCGACGCGCTGCGCCGGGCAACTGCGCAGGTCGCGACCGAAAACGGTTGGCTGGAGGCTCCCGGTGAGGGATGGATTCCGGCCGCCGACGCCGCTGTGATGTCCGTCCACAAGTGACACGCGGCAACCACACATCCTCCGCGTGCGCTACATTCTTTGCCTGAGCACGGTGTGATACAGGGGGCGCTCGAACCTGGTGGGGGCCGGTTCGGCCGACGAGTGCTCGGAGTCGTATGCGCACCCGGAAGTGTTCCGTGGGGGGAAGTGCGCACGCGTGAAGAATTGGCAAAAAGACGCCCAACCGGAGTGGCCCGAGGTCGAGTCCGGGGCTCGTGATCTCTCGGAGGCTGGACGAGATGCTGACGCCACCGAGGTGCTGCCCCCTACCCGGGCCGTCCCGCCGGCCGGGGGACCCCCGATGACCGCGTCGGGTCCGGGATGGTTCGGCGATTCCGGTGAGAGCCCGCGTGGCCGCGGGAGTTCCGACGCCGACCGGACGCAGATCCTGGGTTCCCGAATAGGCGGCCGCGCTCCGCGCGAGCAGCGCCCGGACCCGATGGCCCAGGGGCGGATAACCTGGGGCAGAACCGATCAGGCCGGGGCGAACCACGACAACGCCGCCCCGGCGCCCGGAACCGGCCACCCTCGCGGCACCGGCACCGGCACCGGCACCGGCACCGGCCCGGACCCCGACCGGACGGATGTCCTCCCGTCGGCGGCCGGTCCCGCCGCCCCGGTCACGCCGACCCGCGCCTTCCCCGCACCGGCACCCGCACCCGCACCTCTTCCCGTGCCCCCGCCTCCCCCCGGCCCCGCCACCGCCGCACTCCGCGACCCCTGGCAGGAGACGCCGGAGACGGACGGCGACGCGGGTACCGGCGCCGCCGGGCACACCCACGATCCGCACGAGGTCACCGTCCAGCTCGACGCCGTCCGCCTCGGCGACGGCGTGCTCCTGCGGGCCGACAGCGGGCACCGCAAGCGGGGCCCGGAGGCCTCCGACGGGCCCGTCTTCGTCGACGCGTCCGGCCGCCGCAGCCGTCTCTACCGCCGCCTCGGCATCCTGGTCGGCATCGCCTGCGCGGTCTACGCCGTCGTCATCGTCTCCACACTGCTCTCCGGCAACTCCGACGCGCCCTGGATGCCCGTACCGGGTCAGGAGGAGGGCGCACCGGCCGGCCAGGTCGACACCACCCCGGCGCCCTCGCAGCCGGCGCAGCCCTCCGGCACCGGCAACGCCACCACCCCGCAGGCCACCCCCTCGGCCGACGCCGGCGTGACGACCGGACCGGGCGTCGAGGCACCCGCGTCCGGTACGTCCCGCGTGCCGGGCGGCGGCACGGGGCAGCCCGGTACGAGCGCCGACCCCGAGTCCCCGGCGACCGGCAGCGGCCAGAACCCGGGCGGATCCGGCGCGACCGTCCCCGACCCGACGCAGTCCACCGAGGTGCCGCCGTCCACCGGCACGGACCCGTCGGCGCCGACCGGCGGCGGCGACCCCTCCGGCGCCCCGACCCAGCCCACCGGCGGCTCCACCACGGACACCGACCCGGGCGCGGGTGGCACCAACGCCAACGGCGCGGGCGACCCGGACCCCGTCGCGGGTCCGGCCGGCTCCTCCGTCGTGGTCGCCGAGTCGGCCGCCGGCACCTCCACGTCCCCCTCCCTTTCCCTGTCCCCGGAGAACACCCTCTGATGGCATCCAGCACCCGCCGTCACGGGGCCGCGCGCAGCGCCCGTGAGGGCTCCCGCCGTCGCCTGCCCTTGCGCCTGCTGCTTCCGCTGCTCGTCCTGGTCGCCCTGGTGGCGATGCTCATGCTGCGCGGATACGTGCACAGCGAGATCCTCGCCGACCACCGCGTCCAGCCGCCCGCCGCCACCGACAAGGTGCCGCAGAAGATCCTCGAGGGCGGCCCGGTCATCGACGTGCGCGGCGGCCGCACCGAGAGCCTGAGCGTGCCCGACCACCGGCTCGTCCTCACCTTCGACGACGGCCCGGACCCGACCTGGACGCCGCGCGTGCTCGACGTGCTCAAGAAGCACGACGCGCACGCGGTCTTCTTCGTCACCGGCACCATGGCCTCCCGCTACCCGGACCTCGTCGAGCGGATGGTCGACGAGGGCCACGAGGTGGGCCTGCACACCTTCAACCACCCCGACCTCTCCTTCCAGTCGAAGAAGCGCATCGACTGGGAGCTGTCGCAGAACCAGCTGGCGATCACCGGCGCGGCCGGGGTGCGCACCTCGCTGTTCCGGCCGCCGTACTCCTCCTTCGCCGACGCCATGGACGACAAGTCCTGGCCGGTCACCGAGTACATCGGCAGCCGCGGCTACATCACCGTCGTCAACAACACCGACAGCGAGGACTGGAAGAAGCCCGGCGTCGGCGAGATCATCCGCCGGGCCACCCCGCACGGCGGCAAGGGTGCCATCGTCCTGATGCACGACTCCGGCGGCGACCGCCACCAGACCGTGCAGGCCCTGGACAGGTTCCTTCCCGACCTGAAGAAGAAGGGCTACGAGTTCGACAACCTCACCGAGGCCCTGGACGTGCCCAGCGCCATGAGCCCGGTGACCGGCGCCGAACTCTGGAAGGGCCGGGCGTGGGTCTTCCTGGTCCAGGCCTCGGAGAAGCTCACCGACGTCCTGGTGGTCGGCCTGGCGGTCATCGGCACGCTGGTGATCGGACGCTTCGTGCTGATGCTGCTCCTGTCCGGCGTCCACGCCCGCCGGGTGCGCCGCCGGCGCTTCCGCTGGGGACCGGCGGTCACCGAACCCGTCACGGTGCTGGTCCCGGCGTACAACGAGGCCAAGTGCATCGAGAACACGGTGCGTTCCCTGGTGGCCAGCGACCACCCGGTCGAGGTCATCGTCATCGACGACGGTTCCAGCGACGGCACCGCCCGGATCGTGGAGGGGCTCGGCCTGCCGGGCGTCCGGGTGATCCGGCAGCTCAACGCGGGCAAGCCCGCCGCGCTCAACCGGGGCCTGGCCAACGCCCGTCACGACATCGTCGTGATGATGGACGGCGACACCGTCTTCGAGCCCTCCACCGTCCGCGAACTCGTCCAGCCCTTCGGCGACCCCCGGGTGGGCGCCGTGGCGGGCAACGCGAAGGTCGGCAACAAGGACAGCCTCATCGGCGCCTGGCAGCACATCGAGTACGTGATGGGCTTCAACCTGGACCGCCGGATGTACGACGTCCTCGGCTGCATGCCGACCATCCCCGGTGCGGTCGGCGCCTTCCGCCGTTCCGCCCTGGAGCCCATCGGCGGCATGAGCGACGACACGCTCGCCGAGGACACCGACGTCACCATGGCGCTGCACCGCGCCGGCTGGCGGGTCGTCTACGCCGAGAACGCCCGCGCCTGGACCGAGGCCCCGGAGTCCGTCGGCCAGCTGTGGTCCCAGCGCTACCGCTGGTCGTACGGCACCATGCAGGCCATCTGGAAGCACCGCCGCGCGGTGATCGAGAAGGGCCCCTCGGGCCGCTTCGGCCGGGTCGGCCTGCCCTTCGTCTCCCTGTTCATGGTCCTGGCCCCGCTGCTCGCCCCGCTGATCGACGTCTTCCTTCTCTACGGCCTGGTCTTCGGCCCGACCGAGAAGACGATCGTGGCGTGGCTGGGCGTCCTGGCCATCCAGGCGGTGTGTGCGGCGTACGCCTTCCGGCTCGACCGGGAGAAGCTGACCCCGCTCATCTCCCTGCCTCTCCAGCAGATCCTGTACCGCCAGATCATGTACGTGGTGCTGCTCCAGTCCTGGATCACGGCGCTCACCGGCGGCCGGCTGCGCTGGCAGAAGCTGCGGCGCAGCGGCGGTGTGTCCGCGCCGCCGCCCGGCGCCGACGGTGTGCCGCCCCAGCGGCGGTCCGGCGCCATGGACGGGAGGCCGGTCGGATGACCACCCCGCCGTACGACCCGACGCGACCGACCCCCGCACCCGGCCCGACCGGCCCCTTCCCGTCCAACACCTTCCCGACCACGCCCTTCCCGGCCACCACGCCTGCCCCGCCCCGGAGCGCCCCGCACATGACCGCACCACCCCTCCAGCCGCCCGTGGGCACGGACACCGACGTGCCGCAGGCGCCCCGGCAGAAGCAGGCCCGGCGCGCTCCCGTGCGCGACCGGTACTTCGACCTGCTGCGGGCGGTGGCGCTCTTCCGGGTGGTCCTCTACCACCTGATGGGCTGGGCCTGGCTGCCGGTGGTGTTCCCGTCCATGGGCGTCATGTTCGCCCTGGCGGGCAACCTGATGGCCCGCAGCCTCAAGCGGCCGGCCGTCCAGGTCGTCCGCAGCCGCATGCGCCGACTGCTGCCGCCGCTGTGGCTGCTGGGCGCCGTGGGCGTGACCGGCATGGTGCTGCAGGGCTGGGGGCCGAACGAGGACGGGCACCCGGGCTGGTGGTGGTTCCACCTGCTCTACTGGATCCTGCCGCTGAGCGACCCGCCCTTCGCCGAGAGCGTGCCGGGCCTCCACGGCATCCTGGGCGAGGACTGGGCCGCGGAACTCGGCGGGCCGCTGTGGTACATCCGCGCCTACCTCTGGTACGTCCTGCTCTCCCCGGTCCTGCTGCGCGCGCTGCGCGCCCTGCCGTGGCTGACGATCCTCGCGCCCCTCGCCCTGTCGGCCGCCTTCCAGTTCGGCTACCTGAACCTGCCGGGCGAGCGCTTCCCGTCCGCGCTCACGGACTTCAGCACCTTCGGGGCCTGCTGGATCCTCGGCATGGCCCACCAGGAAGGCGTCCTGAAACGGCTGCCGCGCTACGTCGTGCCCTCGGTGGCCCCGGTGATCGCCGCACTGGGCCTGTGGTACGCCTTCCGGGAGGGCTTCAAGACCGGGTACGACCTGGACTCCATCCCCTTCGCGCAGGCGGTCTGGTCCTTCGCCACGGTGCTGCTGCTCCTGCACGTCAGCCCGTCGTGGACCGAGTGGCCGCGCCGGCTGCGCCGCTGGGACCGGCTGATCACCCTGCTCAACTCCCGCGCGGTGACGATCTACCTGTGGCACAACGTCTGCATCCTGATCGCGGCCACGCTGTGGGACCAGCTGTGGGGCTTCGAGGTCATGTACGAGAACGTCCCGTGGCTGCTGGAGAGCCCCTGGCCGGTCCTGGCCATCGCCTGGCTGCTCATCGGGAGCTGCATCGTCTGGTTCGGCTGGATGGAGGACGTGGCCGCCAAGCGCAGTCCCCAGCTGTGGCCGGACGGGGGGAAGCGCACGGCGCCGAAGCGGCCCAGGGCCCGCGCCGCGCACCGGGGCTGACGCACACCGGGCTGACGCGTGTCGGCCTCCCGTGCGAGACTGCCCCGGTTGCGCGAGTGAACAGGGTGGCGTGAGCCGGTCAGGGGGAGCAGCGGGATGAGCAAGCGGCAGACGCAGAAGATGCTGGAGTTGATGGCGAGCGGGGAGCCGGTCCAGCTCACCAGCCGGATGTCCTCGGTGAAGAAACTCGCCAAGCTCGCCTTCGTCGCCCAGCAGTTCGGGTACGAATACGCCGACGTGCGCCAGAGCGGGGGGAACAACGCCGCGCTCACCATGCTGCTCGTCCCCGACCCGAGCCCGCAGGCCCGCACCAGGGCCGCGCAGAACTGGGCGCAGTACCCGAACGCCGGTGACGGCGTGTCGCTGCCGCCGCTCGTGCCGGACGCCTTCGAACTCCTCAAGGCGCGGATCAACTTCGACCTCACCGGCAAGAACGCCCAGAAGAACATGGGCTACGGCGCGCTCGGCGGCACCGTCGCCTGTGTGGTCATCGCCTTCCGCGAGGGCGGTTCGTCCGACGACTTCGTCCTCTCCGGGATCATCTGGCTGGTCCTCATGGCGGCCCTCGGCATCGGCTTCCTCGTCACCCGCAAACGCAACGCCAAGTTCGCGGCCCGGCTGCAGGCCGCCGGGTTCGTGCCGATGGCCGACGAGACGGGACGGGTGCGGTACCTGCCGCCCGGCGGGCAGCTGCCGGGGCACGGGAACCCGTTCGGTGGCGTGCCCGGGGGCTACGGACAGCCGGCCCCCGGCCAGTACGCCGCCCAGCCGCCGCAGCAGCAGCCGTACGGCGGGCCGCAGCAGGTCCAGCAGCCCTACGCCCCGCAGCCGGTTCCGCAGGCTCAGCAGCCCTACGCGGCTCCGCAGGCCCAGCAGCCGTACCCGCCGCAGCAGCCCCCGCAGCCGTACGCCCAGCCTCAGCAGCAGCCGTACGCGCAGCCTCAGCAGCAGCCGTACGCCCAGCCGCAGCCGCAGCAGCCGTACCCGCCGCAGGACCACCCGCAGCAGAATCCGCACTGGCAGCCCCGGCCCCCGCAGGGCTGACCGCGATCTCTCACCCCGCGCCCGTGCCGGGTGAGAGCGACGTTCCCTCCCGGTCATCCACAGCCCCACCGGCCCGAAACGCGTCCTGCCTAGCGTCGGTGCC
The DNA here is from genome assembly GCF_042893535.1 of Streptomyces sp. NPDC001599. NCBI lineage: Bacteria > Bacillati > Actinomycetota > Actinomycetes > Kitasatosporales > Streptomycetaceae > Streptomyces > Streptomyces sp. NPDC001599. Next base: position 417,715 of record NZ_JBIAVA010000005.1, on the reverse strand, counting down.
ACCGAGCTGTGGAGCACCGTGGAGGCGCGATGAAAGCCCGTGGCGGACGCTGGATCGAGTACTGGGATCCCGAGAACGAGACCTTCTGGAAGGAGACGGGACGGCGTACGGCCCGACGGAACCTGTTCTTCTCCGTGCTCTCCGAGCACATCGGGTTCTCCGTCTGGACCCTGTGGTCCGTGCTGGTGCTCTTCATGGGCCCGGAGTACGGGCTGAGCCCGGCCGACAAGTTCCTGCTCACGTCCGTGGTGACGCTCGTCGGGGCCGTGGTGCGGGTGCCGTACACCTTCGCCGTGGCCGTCTTCGGCGGACGGAACTGGACGGTCGTCTCGGCGAGCATGCTGCTCGTCCCGACGCTCGCGGCCTTCGTCGTGATGGAGCCCGGGACGTCCTTCTCGACGTTCCTGCTGGTCGGGCTGCTGGCCGGGATCGGAGGCGGCAACTTCGCCTCCTCCATGACCAACATCAACGCCTTCTTCCCGCTCAGGGAGAAGGGCTGGGCGCTGGGCCTCAACGCCGGCGGCGGGAATGTCGGTGTGCCCGTCATCCAGCTCGTCGCGCTCGCGATCATCGGGGCGAGCGGCGGGCCCCGGCTGCTGCTCGGCATCTACATCCCGCTGATCCTCGTGGCCGCCGTCCTCGCCGCGCGCTTCATGGACAACCTGACCACGGTGAAGAACGACACCGGAGCGGCCAAGGACGCGGCCAGGGAAGCCCACACCTGGATCATGTCGGTGCTGTACGTCGGCACCTTCGGTTCCTTCATCGGCTACAGCTTCGCCTTCGGGCAGGTGCTGACGACCCAGTTCGGGCGGACACCGCTCCAGGCGGCCTCTCTCACGTTCATCGGACCGCTGCTCGGTTCGCTCGTCCGCCCGCTGGGCGGCAGGCTCGCCGACCGGTACGGCGGTTCGAGGATCACCCTGTGGAACTTCGTCGCCATGGCCGCGGCCACCGCGGTCCTCGTCGTGGCCGGCATGGAGAAGTCGCTGGCACTGTTCGTGACCGTGTTCGTGGCGCTGTTCGTGCTCAGTGGGCTCGGCAACGGCTCGACGTTCAAGATGATCCCGCACATCTTCCACTCCAAGGCGCTGGCCCGGGGACTGACGGGAGAGGAGGCGGTGCTGCACGGGCGGCGGCTGTCGGGTGCGTCGATGGGGCTGATCGGCGCGGTGGGCGGCCTGGGAGGCGTCGGGATCAACCTCGCCTTCCGTCAGTCCTTCCTCTCCTCGGGCTCGGGCACCGGTGCCTTCGTCGCCTTCCTGGCCTTCTACGCCGTGTGCATCCTGGTGACCTGGTCGGTATACCTCCGACGTCCCACCGTGCGCGGCGGGACGAGGGTCGGACCGGCGGAGGCGGAGACGCGGCGCAGCTACGCCGAGGTGTGACGTAACACTGGTGACATGAGGCGGAACCGAGCCCGTCACGCACGGTTGACAGGCTCGGTCGCCACGTGACTGTGCACGTGGGTGTGAACGGATCGGAGCGCGGCGAGGATGGACGACGTAAGCGACGTGAGTGGCGCGGGTGGCGTGGGCGACGGACCGCGGCGGCCCGGCCACGGCCCGCTGGCCGGGTTCACCGTGGGCGTGACCGCCGCCCGCCGGGCCGACGAACTGGGCGCGCTGCTCGGGCGGCGCGGGGCCACCGTCCTGCACGCACCGGCGCTGCGGATCGTGCCGCTGGCCGACGACGGCGAGCTGATGGCCGCGACCAAGCGGATCGTCGACCGGGCGCCGGACGTCGTCGTCGCCACCACCGCCATCGGGTTCCGGGGCTGGGTCGAGGCCGCCGACGGCTGGGGGCTCGGCGACGCCCTGCTGGAGCGGCTGCGCACGGTGGAACTGCTGGCCCGCGGGCCCAAGGTCAAGGGCGCGGTACGGGCCGCGGGACTGACCGAGGAGTGGTCGCCCGCCTCGGAGTCCATGGCCGAGGTCCTGGACCGGCTCCTGGAGCAGGGCGTGGCGGGCCGCCGGATCGCCGTACAACTGCACGGCGAGCCGCTGCCGGGGTTCGTGGAGGCGCTGCGGGAGGGCGGCGCCGAGGTGGTGGGCGTGCCCGTGTACCGGTGGCTGCCCCCGGAGGACCTCGGTCCGGTGGACCGGCTGCTGGACGCCGCGGTGTCGCGGGGCGTGGACGCCGTGACCTTCACCAGCGCGCCCGCCGCGGTGTCCCTGCTGGGCCGGGCCGAGGAACGGGGCCTGCTGCCGGAGCTGCTCGCCGCGTTCGGCCACGGCGTGCTGCCCGCCTGCGTCGGGCCGGTCACCGCGGTGCCGCTCCAGGCGCACGGCGTGGACACGGTCCAGCCCGAGCGCTTCCGGCTCGGGCCCCTCGTCCAGCTGCTGTGCCAGGAACTCCCGGCCCGCGCCCGTGCCCTGCCCGTCGCCGGGCACCGGCTGGAGATCCGCGGACACGCGGCGCTCGTCGACGGGGAGCTGCGGACCGTGCCGCCCGCCGGCATGTCCCTGCTGCGCGCCCTCGCCCGGCGGCCCGGCTGGGTCGTGCCCCGCGCGGAGCTGCTGCGGGCCCTGCCGGGCACCGGCCGCGACGAACACGCCGTCGAGACGGCCATGGCCCGCCTGCGCACGTCCCTCGGCACCCCGAAGCTCATCCAGACGGTGGTCAAACGCGGCTACCGCCTCGCCCTGGACCCGGCCACGGACGCCAAGTACACGACCGACTGAGCCCCGAGCGGCACGGTCGTCCCAGGCCGGATGCGGTGCGGCGGCACGTGCGCCGGTCCCGGTGGCGTGGACGTGGGCGCGGGCGGCGACGCACGGCGCCGGGCCACGGCCGACGCGGCCGACCGTCCGCGGACCGGCCGCCCAACGGCGAGGCACCCGTGGTGCCCGGTGCTCAGTGGCCGGTCGCGTGGGGTGTCCCCTGGGTCGCCGTGGGCTGCCGCGGCGTCCGGGGCGCGGACCGCGCCGGTCGGCGTCCGCGTGTCGCCAGGCCCGTGGCCAGGCAGGCCGTCGCCAGCGTCGAGAGCACGGCGCGTACGACGTTCCAGATCACCCACGGGTCCTCGAACCGCTCGCGCAGTGCCGCCGGGTCGCCCGGGCGGGCCAGGGCGTCGTTGAGGGGGACGTTGCCGACCACGGTGACCAGGAACGCGAGCGCGTACGCCGCGGCGCCCGCCCGGATCCACCAGTTGCCCGGCGTCCCGCGCGACTGCCACCCCGCGAGGCCCGCGAGGGCGAGTGCGCCCATGAAGACCAGCAGGAACACCGGGTTCTGGATCACGTCGTTGATGTCGCGCATCACGTCGACGTACACCCGGTCCTCGCTGCGCGCCAGCGCCGGCATCACGGCGCAGGCGAAGACGTAGAAGGTCCCGGCCATCAGTCCCGCGGCGACCGTGGCCGCGACCAGTACCCCACCGGCGGCACGGGTCCGCCGTTCCCCGTTGATGTCTGTCATGCGTCCAGTCAACGGGCACCGCGGCGCGCCGGACATGGCCCGGGCGCGCGGGCGCATACGCGAGCGTCCACGAGGGGGCGGTACGAGGGGTTCCGGGCGCGGGTGCGGGCAGGCACTGTAGAGGGGAGCGCTCCGCATGCGGTCCGCGCGCGGTCTCCCTGCTCCCCTTTCCGGGCCCGTGCCTTGGCGGGCAAGCCCTAGGCGGTGACAGGAACATGGCACTGGGTACGGCCACCGACCCGTACGAGCTGCGGTTCGACACCGGGCGGATCAGTCTGGACCTCATCGCCACCACCCACCCCGCGGAACGCCTCGACTCCGTCGACGCCCTGCGCGCCTGGATCACCGGCTCCGGACTCGTCCCGCCCGGCACCCCGCTGGCCCACGCCGATCCCTCCTGGCTGACCGGCTTCCGCGAACTGCGCGGCGAGACCGCCCGCTTGGTGCGAGGCCGCCCGGTACCCCGCGACCGCCGCTACGAACTCGCCCTCGCCCGCGTCAACGAACTCGCCCTCGCCGCACCCCCCGCACCCCGTGCGGTGCCCGGCGAGGACGGCACACTGGTGCGGGAGCTGACCGGGCCGCCGCGGTGCGCCGCGCTGCTCGGGGCCCTGGCCCGGGACGTCGTGGAGCTGCTCACCGACCCCGTCGCGCGGGCGAGCCTCAGGCAGTGCGCGGGAGACAACTGCCCCATCGTGTACGTGGACACCTCCCGCGGCCGCCGCCGGCGCTGGTGCTCCAGTGAGATCTGCGGCAACCGCGAGCGCGTCGCCCGGCACCGCCGCCGCGTCGCGCTGTCCCGGTAAGTCCGCCCGCGTCCCCTTCGTACGGCGCCTTCGAGAAATCCCTCATCTCGTTTTGAACACGCCGCACTTGGCGTCCGTACCGAATGGGCGAGCGACCGACTGGGGGAACCCCCGGACATCGGAGGTGGGCGTGCGCAAGGATTCCGTCGTGGCCAATGAACGTGGTGCGAGGGCCCGACATCGCATGTCGCAGTCGTCCTCGGAACCCGACGAGGAGCTGATGCGCGCGCTGTACCGCGAGCACGCCGGCCCCTTGCTGGCCTACGTGCTGCGGCTGGTCGCGGGGGACCGCCAGCGCGCCGAGGACGTCGTCCAGGAGACGCTCATCCGTGCCTGGAAGAACGCCGGTCAGCTCAACCGTGCGACCGGATCGGTACGCCCCTGGCTGGTGACGGTCGCACGTCGCATCGTCATCGACGGCCACCGCAGCCGGCAGGCCCGGCCGCAGGAGGTCGATCCGTCGCCGCTGGAGGTCATCCCCGCGGAGGACGAGATCGACAAGGCGCTGTGGCTGATGACGCTGTCGGACGCGCTCGACGACCTGACCCCGGCCCACCGGGAGGTCCTCGTCGAGACGTACTTCAAGGGGCGTACCGTCAATGAGGCGGCGCAGACACTGGGCATACCCAGCGGCACCGTTCGCTCCCGGGTGTTCTACGCCCTGCGTTCGATGAAGCTGGCTCTGGAGGAGCGGGGGGTGACGGCGTGATGAGCGGGTACGGGGGCGTTCAGGGATTCGGCCCGGGGGACACGGGTAACTCTGTCCCCATGCAGGGAACACCGGCGCCGAACGAGCACGAGACCGTCGGCGCCTATGCCCTCGGGATCCTCGACGACGCCGAGGCGACGGCCTTTGAGGCCCACCTCGCCACCTGCGAGTGGTGCGCCCAGCAGCTCGACGAGCTGGCCGGCATGGAGCCGATGATGGCGGCGCTCGCGGACCTGCCGGGCACGGGCACGCCCGCGGTCGCCGAGTCGCTCACCGTCAAGCCCAGCGCGCGGCTCTCGGAGAGGCTCGTCGACGAGGTCGCCGAACGCCGCGCGAGCAAACGCCGCCGCAACTTCTACCTGGTGGGCACCGCCGCCGCGCTGATCATCGGCGGTCCGTTCGCCGCCGTGGCGACCACGGGCGGCGCAGGAGGGGGCGGTGACGACGGCGGCGGCCGCAGGGCCGAGGCGACGCAGCAGGCCGCGAGCCCCGCCGAGTCCGCCTTCGCCGCCATGCCGGACCGGGTCACCGCCACCGACCCGGGCACGCAGGTCAGCGCGACCGTCGCCCTGGAGAAGAAGGCCTGGGGCACCGAGACGGTCCTGGAGCTGAAGAACCTCAAGGGCCCCCAGAAGTGCTCCCTGATCGCCGTCGGCAAGAACGGCGAGCGGGAGACGCTCACCTCCTGGACGGTCCCCGACTGGGGCTACGGCATCCCGGGCGCCACCACCGAGAAGGGCAAGAAGCCGCTCTACGTGCACGGCGGCGCCGCCTTCGAACCCAACCAGATCTCCCACTTCGAGGTCATGACCTTCGACGGGAAGCGGCTCGTGGAGGTCGACGCGTAGCGCGGGCCGCAGGCGCGCCGTAGCTTCCCGGGCCCCCTTCGCGTATTTTTGACGGCTGCCCAGCACGTCAGAAGGGGGCCCGGTGGCCGCACAGGCTCAACAGGATTCAGCGGTCGACTCGGAGCACGAGCCCGTACGACCTGTACGAGGGGACTCCGCGCGGGAGGATTCCGTGCGGGACCGAGAGATCGACGTGGAACAGGCGCACCTCGACCGGGTGTACCGGCGCCTCGAGGAGAAGATCCACGAGGCGGAGTTCCTCATGCACGACGCCGCGCAGCGCGGCCACGTCGGCACGCCCGGCGCCCTCGCCGAGCGGGACGCGCAGGTCTTCCGGGCCGGCATCCACCTCAACCGCCTGAACAACGAGTTCGAGGACTTCCTGTTCGGCCGCATCGACCTGCTCCTCGGCAAGGACGGCAAGAAGGGCCCGGACGGCGCGTACACGGCCGTGGAGCCCGCCGAGGGCGCCCTCGGTCCCGACGGCACCGCCGACATCGCCGAGACCCTGCACATCGGCCGCATCGGCGTCCTGGACGAGGACTACGCGCCGCTGGTCATCGACTGGCGGGCGCCCGCCGCCGCCCCCTTCTACCGGTCCACGCCGGTCGACCCGGGCCGGGTCGTGCGCCGCCGGGTGATCCGCTCCAAGGGACGGCGCGTCCTCGGCGTCGAGGACGACCTGATGCGGCCCGAGATCACCGCCCGGCTGGACGGCGAGGAGCTGGCCGTCGTCGGCGACGGCGCCCTGATGGCCGCCCTCGGCCAGGCCCGCACCCACTCCATGCGGGACATCGTGGCCTCCATCCAGGCCGAGCAGGACCGGGTGATCCGCGCCCCCGCCGCCTCCGTGACCTACGTCGAGGGCGGCCCCGGCACCGGCAAGACCGCCGTCGCCCTGCACCGGGCCGCCTACCTGCTCTACCAGGACCGGCGCCGGTACGCGGGCGGCATCCTCATCGTCTCGCCGACGCCGCTGCTCGTGGCGTACACCGAGGGCGTGCTGCCCTCCCTGGGCGAGGAGGGGCAGGTCGCCATCCGTGCGATCGGTTCACTGGCCGACGACGCGGCGGGCGGCGCGGAGGCCACCCTCTACGACTCCCCGGCCACCGCCCGCGCCAAGGGCTCCGCCCGCATGCTCAGGGTGCTGCGCAGGGCCGCGCGCGGAGCGCTGGAGCCGGCCGACTCGCCGACGCTGCTCAGGGTCGTCGCCTTCGGCCGCCGCCTCGAGCTGGAGGGCGAGGAGCTGGCCGGCATCCGCCGCACCGTCCTCGGCGGCACCGCGCCCGTCAACCTGCTGCGTCCGCGCGCCCGCCGGCTGCTCCTGGACGCCCTGTGGCAGAAGTCGGGCGCCGGGGCCCGGCACACCGACCCCGAGCTGGCCGCCGAGCTGCGCTCCTCCTTCGACGAGGACGTCAGCTCCGAGGACTCCTTCACCGGCTTCCTGGACGCCTGGTGGCCGGAGCTGACCCCGGGCGCCGTGCTGGCCGCCATGGCGGACGAGCGCCGCCTGGGCCGCTGGGCCCGGCGCGTGCTGAACCCGGGCGAGGTCCGCAAGGTGGCCCGTTCGCTGCGGCGCGAGGGCTACTCCGTGCACGACATCGCCCTGCTCGACGAGCTCCAGGCGATCGTCGGCACCCCGGCCCGCCCCCGCAAGCGGCGCGAGCAGGACCCGCTGGACCAGCTCACCGGGCTGGAGGAGCTGATGCCCCAGCGCGAGGAGACCCAGTGGGAGCGCGCCGAGCGCCTCGCGCAGGAGCGCACCGAGTACGCGCACGTCATCGTCGACGAGGCGCAGGACCTGACCCCCATGCAGTGGCGGATGGTCGGCCGCCGCGGCCGGCACGCCACCTGGACGGTCGTCGGCGACCCGGCCCAGTCCTCCTGGTCCGACCCCGACGAGGCGGCCGCCGCCCGTGACGAGGCTCTCGGCTCCCGTCCGCGCCGCCGCTTCGAGCTGACCGTGAACTACCGCAACCCGGCCGAGATCGCCGAGCTGGCGGCGAAGGTCCTGGCGCTGGCCATGCCCGGCTCGGCGTCCCCGTCGGCCGTGCGCTCGACCGGCGTGCAGCCGCGCTTCGCGGTGGTCCGGGACTCCCCGGCCCAGACGGTCCGTGCCGAGGCGGCCCGGCTGCTCGGCCTCGTCGACGGCACCGTCGGCGTCGTCGTCGCCATGAACCGGCGCGAGGAGGCCCGGCGCTGGCTGGACGGACTCGGCGACCGCGTGGTGGCGCTGGGCAGCCTGGAGGCCAAGGGACTGGAGTACGACGCCACGGTCGTGGTCTCCCCGGCCGAGATCGCCGACGAGTCGCCCGCCGGACTGCGCGTGCTGTACGTCGCCCTGACCCGGGCCACCCAGCAGCTGACGGTCGTCTCGGGCGAACGGGACGAGCCGGACGCCTCGGGGGTGCCGGACCTGCTGCGCGACTGAGCGCCGGGCCGGGGGACCGGTGCGCAGACGTGCGAAAGGCCCGCGCCGTCGTCGGCGCGGGCCTTCCGCTCTCGTTCAAGTGGCACCGACCCGCCATGCTCGCCTCGCGGCAAGTGGTCGCTCGTAGCGACGAAGGTTGGGCCCGGGGGCTTGGATCGAGCCGGTGCCACGTCCAAGGTAACAAACGATCCCCGCAAGACAATTCCCGTCCCGCGGGTTCCTTCGGCCATCGCGCCGCGATCGTGCCGCGTCCCCGTCCGAGTCTGCCGGCGGGCCTTCCCCCGACGGGCTACTTCTCGTATGGTGGAAGTCGTTTTCCGAAATCGGAGCGAACAAAAAGTTCGCAATCCGGGGCGGCTACCGCGTACCCAGTGGTAGGTGCGACGATCGGACGGCACAACCCAGTTACACGGTGAAAGCAGAGGAAGTCGGCCATGGCAACGGCGCCCAGCGTCTCCTACTCGATGACGGTCCGGCTGGAGGTGCCCGCCGGCGGAACCGCCGTCTCGCAGCTCACCACGGCGGTGGAGTCCGCCGGCGGCTCGGTCACCGGCCTCGACGTCACGGCCTCCGGCCACGACAAGCTCCGCATCGACGTCACCATCGCGGCCGGCTCGACCGCCCACGCCGACGAGATCGTGGAGCAGCTGCGGGGCATCGAGGGCGTCAGCCTGGGCAAGGTCTCCGACCGTACCTTCCTCATGCACCTCGGCGGCAAGATCGAGATGCAGTCCAAGCACCCCATCCGCAACCGTGACGACCTGTCCATGGTCTACACGCCCGGCGTGGCGCGGGTCTGCATGGCGATCGCCGAGAACCCCGAGGACGCCCGGCGGCTGACCATCAAGCGCAATTCCGTCGCGGTCGTGACGGACGGCTCCGCCGTGCTGGGCCTGGGCAACATCGGCCCGAAGGCCGCGCTGCCGGTGATGGAGGGCAAGGCGGCCCTGTTCAAGCGGTTCGCCGGCATCGACGCCTGGCCGCTCTGCCTGGACACCCAGGACACCGACGCGATCGTCGAGATCGTCAAGGCCATCGCCCCGGGCTTCGCCGGCATCAACCTGGAGGACATCTCCGCGCCCCGCTGCTTCGAGATCGAGGCTCGGCTGCGCGAGGCCCTCGACATCCCCGTCTTCCACGACGACCAGCACGGCACCGCCATCGTCGTGCTCGCCGCGCTAACCAACGCCCTGCGCGTGGTGGGCAAGCCCATCGAGAACGTACGGGTCGTCATGTCCGGCGCCGGCGCGGCCGGTACGGCCATCCTCAAGCTGCTGCTCGCCGCCGGGGTCAAGAACGCCGTCGTCGCCGACATCCACGGCGTCGTGCACACGGGCCGCGCCGACCTGGTGGACGCCGCGCCCGAGTCCGCCCTGCGCTGGATCGCCGACAACACCAACCCCGAGGGCCTCACCGGCACCCTCAAGGAGGCCGTGCACGGCGCGGACGTCTTCATCGGCGTCTCCGCCCCCAACGTCCTGGACGGCGAGGACGTGGCCGCCATGGCCGACGGTGCGATCGTGTTCGCGCTCGCGAACCCCGACCCCGAGGTCGACCCGGCGATCGCCCGCGAGACGGCCGCGGTCGTCGCCACCGGCCGCAGCGACTTCCCGAACCAGATCAACAACGTGCTGGTCTTCCCGGGCGTCTTCCGCGGCCTGCTGGACGCCCAGTCCCGCACCGTCAACACCGAGATGATGCTTGCGGCCGCACACGCCCTCGCGGACGTGGTGACCGAGGACGAGATCAACCCGAACTACATCATCCCCAGCGTCTTCAACGACAAGGTCGCCGGTGCCGTCGCGGGCGCCGTGCGGGACGCGGCGAAGGCCGCCGGAGTGGTGGCGTAGTTTCCCCCGGCGGGGGAAGGCGGCCCGTGGCGTGGTGGTGAGGATCACCACGGCGGGCCGCCGCTCCGGCGCGTCGCGGGATGTCGGGCCTCGGATCGCCCTCTAGGGTTGCGCAAGGCTCAGGCCCTCTCGGCGTGTGACTCCCAAGGGTGTTCTCACGACTCCTGGGGGTGCCGGATTGGCTTTACCGCCGCAGGTGGAGGCAGGATGCCTCCCTGGGCGCGAGGGTCTGACGACCGACCCGGGTCCGGGGAATGTCAGAGGGCCCTGGCAGCATCGGCATCGCTGTGCCCAACATGCGGCTCCGCCGCGTGGCACGCCTCAACGGCAAGAAGAACACGGGAGTAACAACATGAACCGCAGTGAGCTGGTGGCCGCGCTGGCCGACCGCGCCGAGGTGACCCGCAAGGACGCCGACGCCGTGCTGGCCGCCTTCGCCGAGGTTGTCGGCGACATCGTCTCCAAGGGCGACGAGAAGGTCACCATCCCCGGCTTCCTGACCTTCGAGCGCACCCACCGTGCCGCTCGCACCGCCCGCAACCCGCAGACCGGCGAGCCGATCCAGATTCCGGCCGGCTACAGCGTCAAGGTCTCGGCGGGCTCCAAGCTCAAGGAAGCCGCCAAGGGCAAGTAGGCGCGTAGGCGCTCCGCTTTCGAGCGCAGGGGACTGCGCGGATCGTTCGTTCGGGATGCGGTCGTTTCGCGGCTGCGGGTCGTTCGTGGCTGGTCGCGCAGTTCCCCGCGCCCCTTTCGGGGCGCACCTCGCAATGCCGATGGGGCGGTCACCCGAGTCCGGGTGACCGCCCCATCGGCTTGTCTGCGGGGCGTCAGCCCAAAGCCTTGCCCGGGAGTTCCACCTTCGCGCCCAGCTCGACGAGCTTGTCCATGAAGTTCTCGTAGCCGCGGTTGATCAGGTCGATGCCGTGGACCCGGGACGTGCCCTGGGCCGCGAGGGCGGCGATCAGGTACGAGAAGCCGCCGCGCAGGTCGGGGATGACCAGGTCGGCGCCCTCCAGCTTGGTCGGCCCGGAGACGACGGCCGAGTGCAGGAAGTTGCGCTGGCCGAAACGGCAGTGCGAACCGCCCAGGCACTCGCGGTAGAGCTGGATGTGGGCGCCCATCTGGTTGAGCGCCGAGGTGAAGCCCAGCCGGGACTCGTAGACCGTCTCGTGGACGATGGACAGCCCCGTGGCCTGCGTCAGCGCCACCACCAGGGGCTGCTGCCAGTCGGTCTGGAAGCCGGGGTGCACGTCCGTCTCCAGGGCGATGGACTTCAGCCGGCCGCCCGGATGCCAGAAGCGGATGCCCTCGTCGTCGATCTCGAAGGCGCCGCCCACCTTCCGGAAGGTGTTCAGGAACGTCATCATCGAGCGCTGCTGGGCCCCGCGGACGTAGACGTTGCCCTCGGTGGCCAGGGCCGCGGAGGCCCAGGAGGCCGCCTCCAGGCGGTCCGAGAGGGCACGGTGGGTGTAGCCGCCCAGCTCGTCCACGCCGGTGACGCGGATGGTGCGGTCGGTGTCCATGGCGATGATCGCGCCCATTTTCTGCAGGACGCAGATCAGGTCCTCGATCTCCGGCTCCACGGCCGCGTTGGACAGTTCCGTGACGCCCTCGGCGAGCACGGCGGTCAGCAGCACCTGCTCGGTCGCGCCGACGGACGGGTACGGCAGGTTGATCTTCGTACCGCGCAGCCGCTGCGGAGCCTCCAGGTACTGGCCGTCCGCCCGCTTCTCGATCGTCGCGCCGAACTGCCGCAGCACGTCGAAGTGGAAGTCGATGGGCCGCCCGCCGATGTCGCAGCCGCCCAGGCCCGGGATGAAGGCGTGCCCGAGACGGTGCAGCAGCGGGCCGCAGAACAGGATCGGGATGCGCGACGAGCCCGCGTGGGCATCGATGTCGGCGACGTTCGCGCTCTCCACGTGCGTCGGGTCCATCACCAGCTCGCCGGGCTCCTCGCCCGGACGGACGGTCACCCCGTGCAGTTGCAGCAGTCCGCGTACGACCCGCACGTCGCGGATGTCCGGCACGTTGCGCAGCCGGCTCGGCGCACTGCCCAGCAGGGCCGCCACCATGGCCTTCGGCACGAGGTTCTTCGCACCGCGGACCCGGATCTCGCCCTCCAGCGGGGTTCCGCCGTGGACAAGCAGTACGTCATCAGCGCCGTTGACGGTCATGAATCTCGCGTTCCGTGGGGTTGGGCAGGGGCCAGAAGGGAAAGGGTAATCGTCTTGTACCCCCCATCCATGCGCCTGCGCACCGTCCGGCAACGTCATGGATTTGTCACAACACGCGGTGTTCACCGGCGCGTACGGGGGGTCACGATCGAGGGACGTGCGCGGGTGCGTGTTCACTCCCGTGCCTCCGATTGCCTCCCCACCGGAGGGGAACATGCGGGATCATGTCTGGCATGACCGAGGTGTCCTCGCTCACGGGGCGACTGCTCGTGGCAACGCCCGCCCTGGCGGACCCGAACTTCGAGCGTGCGGTGGTGCTCCTCCTCGACCACGACGAGGAGGGCTCCCTCGGTGTCGTCCTCAACCGCCCCACGCCCGTCGACGTGGGCGACATCCTGGAGGACTGGGCGGACCTGGCCGGCGAGCCGGGCGTCGTCTTCCAGGGCGGCCCGGTGTCCCTGGACTCGGCCCTCGGCGTCGCCGTCGTCCCCGGCGGGGCGTCGGGCGAGCGGGCGCCGCTGGGCTGGCGCCGGGTGCACGGCGCGATCGGCCTGGTGGACCTGGAGGCCCCGCCGGAGCTGCTGGCGTCCGCCGTGGGCGCGCTGCGGATCTTCGCCGGGTACGCGGGCTGGGGACCCGGCCAGCTGGAGGACGAGCTGACCGAGGGCGCCTGGTACGTGGTCGAGTCCGAGCCCGGTGACGTCTCCTCGCCGTTCCCGGAGAGACTGTGGCGCGAGGTGCTGCGCCGCCAGCGGGGCGACCTGGCGATGGTGGCGACGTATCCGGACGACCCTTCGCTCAACTGAAGCGTGTGAGCTTCAGTACCCTTGGCCGTTATGAGCACTCTCGAGCCCGAGCGCGGGACAGGTACGGGGACCCTCGTCGAGCCGACGCCGCAGACGTCCCACGGCGACGGCGATCACGAGCGCTTCGCGCATTACGTCCAGAAGGACAAGATCATGGCGAGCGCCCTCGACGGCACCCCCGTCGTGGCGCTGTGCGGCAAGGTCTGGGTACCGGGCCGCGACCCGAAGAAGTACCCCGTCTGCCCCATGTGCAAGGAGATCTACGAGTCCATGAGCGGTGGCGGGGACGAGGGCAAGGGCGGCGACAAGAAGTAGGCGCCGGGCGCCGGGAAGCGGCGCCACTGCCCGTACAGACCTCTCAGATCTTCCCGAAGGCCCCCGGAGTGTGCCCGCGCGCACTCCGGGGGCCTTCGTGCGTCGGGCTGATTAACAAAGAGGTTTACGAATTGGTTCAGACCTCTTGTGGACAGGTTCATGTCTCCCTACGCTCCTGGGTGTTGTGCAGAGCGAAACCGTCATTGCATATGTTGCAACGCACGCCCGGAGGAAAGACTCCATGAAGCTCGCCCCCCGCCTCGCCGTACTGCTGGCCGCGGCCGTCGTCGCCGCGACGGCCTGCGCACCCCAGGCGTCCGACAACTCCTCCTCCGGCAAGGACGAGAAGAGCGGCACCCTGCGCGTCTGGCTGTTCCAGGAGGTCAACAACAAGCCGAAGGAGAAGGTCGTCGACGCGGCCCTCGCCGACTTCGAGAAGGCGCACGCGGACACGAAGGTCACCGTGGAGTACATCCCGGTCGAGACCCGCGCCCAGCGCATCAAGGCCGCCTTCAACGACCCGAAGAGCGCCCCCGACGTCGTCGAGTTCGGCAACACCGACACCGCCGGCTACGTGAAGGACGGCGGACTCGCCGACATATCCGAGGAGTTCGCGGCCTGGGACGAGGCCAAGGACGCCGACCCCACCGCCCGCCAGTCGGTCACCGTGGACGGAAAGATCTACGGCGCCCCCTACTTCGTCGGCGTCCGCGCCCTCTACTACCGCACGGACGTCTTCGACGAACTCGGTCTCGAACCTCCCAAGTCGCTGGCGGAGCTGGCGTCCACCGCCAAGAAGGTGCACGCCGCGAAGCCCGACCTCTACGGCATCGCCGTCGGCGGCGCCTACACCTACGGCGCGATGCCGTTCATCTGGGCCAACGGCGGCGAACTCGCCACCGGCAAGGGCGGCTCGTACGCCTCCGCGATCGACAGCGCCGCCGCCCGGAAGGGCATCAAGGCGTACACGTCCCTGTTCGGGGACGGCAACTGCCCCGCCGCCAAGTGCGCCGGCATGGGCGGCAACGACACCGTCACCGCCTTCGCCTCCGGCAAGGCGGCCATGGCCATCGGCGGCGACTTCAGCCACCAGGCCGTGGAGGCCGGCGCGGCGAAGGGCAAGTACGCGGTGGTGCCGCTGCCCGGCGTCGAGCCCGGTTCCATCGCCCCCGCCTTCGCGGGCGGCAACAACATCGGCGTCCTGAAGAGCACCTCGCACCGCACCCTCGCCGTCGACCTGATGAAGCGGCTCGCCTCGAAGAAGGCGCAGGGCGAACTGTTCGACGCGATGGGCTTCCTGCCGACCTTCACGGACGTACGGCAGCAGGTGGCGGCCAGGGAGCCGTTCGTGAAGCCGTTCGTCGACACGCTCGCCGCGGGCACGAAGTTCGTCCCGGCGTCTCCCGCGTGGGCGACGATCGACTCCTCGCTGGTGCTGCCGACGATGTTCCAGGAGGTGGTCAGCGGCAAGAAGGACGTGGGCGCTGCCGCTGGGGATGCCGCGAAGAAGATGGACGACGCGTTTGGCTCCGCCGGATGACGGGTTCGCCTATGAGCTCGGGGGGTGTGGTGCGTGGGCGGGTGCGGCGCCGTCGTGGCTTGTCGCGCAGTTCCCCGCGCCCCTTCCGGGGCTCCTCCAGTACCCCTTGGTTGTATCTCGCCCCCGCTCTTGTCGTCCTCGGTGGGCTGCTGGTCTACCCCGTCTACCAGCTCGGGCTGATCTCCTTTCTGGAGTACACGCAGGCCCAGGTCAGTGGTGGGGAGCCGGCCACGTTCCAGGGGTTCGGGAACTACGCCGAGCTGTTCGGGGACGGGGAGTTCTGGCGGGTGCTGCTCGCCACCGTGGTGTTCGCGGCCGCCTGTGTGGTGTCCACGCTGGCCGTCGGGTGTGCGCTCGCCGTGCTGCTGACGCGGGTGCGAGCCGTGCCGCGGCTGGCGTTGATGCTGGCGGGGCTGGGCGCGTGGGCGACCCCGGCGGTCACCGGGTCGACGGTGTGGCTGCTGCTGTTCGACCCGGACTTCGGGCCCGTCAACCGGATGCTGGGCCTCGGCGACCACTCCTGGACGTACGGGCGCTACAGCGCCTTCCTGCTCGTGCTGCTCGAAGTGGTCTGGTGCTCCTTCCCGTTCGTCATGGTGACCGTCTACGCCGGGATACGGGCCGTACCGTCGGAGGTGCTGGAGGCCGCCGCGCTCGACGGGGCCTCGCAGTGGCGGATCTGGCGCTCGGTGCTCGCGCCGATGCTCCGGCCGATCCTGGTCGTCGTCACCATCCAGTCGGTCATCTGGGACTTCAAGGTCTTCACCCAGATCTACGTCATGACGGGCGGCGGCGGCATCGCCGGCCAGAACATGGTCCTGAACGTCTACGCCTACCAGCAGGCCTTCGCGTCCTCGCAGTACAGCCTCGGCTCCGCGATCGGCGTGGTCATGCTGCTGATCCTGCTCGCGGTGACGCTGGTCTACCTGCGGCTGCTGCGCCGCCAGGGGGAGGAGCTGTGAATCTTCTGCGCGCGCGAGTGCGCCGCCCGTGGCGGCTCGCGGCCGAGGTGTCCGCACTGCTGATCGCGGTGGTCGTCGCCTTCCCGCTCTACTGGATGGTGCTGAGCGCCTTCAAACCGGCCGGGGAGATCGAGTCGAGCGAGCCCCGGCCCTGGACGCTGACCCCCTCGCTGGACTCCTTCCGGCGGGTGTTCGAACAGCAGGAATTCGGCCGCTACTTTCTCAACAGCCTGATCGTGGCGGGTTGTGTGGTGATCGCCTCGGCGTTGATCGCGTTCCTCGCGGCGACCGCGGTGACGCGTTTCCGGTTCCGTTTCCGGACCTCCCTGCTGATCATGTTCCTGGTGGCCCAGATGGTGCCCGTGGAGGCGCTCACGATCCCGCTGTTCTTCCTCATGCGGGACTTCGGCCAGCTGAACACGCTGGGCTCGCTGATCCTGCCCCACATCGCCTTCTCGCTGCCCTTCGCGATCTGGATGCTGCGGGGCTTCGTGAAAGCGGTGCCGGAGGCCCTGGAAGAGGCCGCCTACATGGACGGGGCGAGCCGGAGCCGCTTTCTCTGGCAGATCCTTTTCCCGCTGGTCTTCCCGGGTCTCGTGGCCACCAGCGTCTTCTCCTTCATCTCGACCTGGAACGACTTCCTGTTCGCCAAGTCGTTCATCATCAGCGACACCTCCCAGTCGACGCTGCCGATGGCGCTGCTGGTCTTCTACAAGCCGGACGATCCCGACTGGGGCGGCGTCATGGCCGCGTCCACGGTGATGACGATTCCGGTCCTGGTCTTCTTCGTGCTCGTACAACGACGACTCGTCTCCGGCCTCGGCGGAGCGGTAAAGGACTGACAACGTGACCGACGTGACGCACTCGACCGACGTGATCCCCCAGCCGCGTCAAGTGGCGGCCCGTGACGCCGACGCCTTCTTCGAGTTCGGTCCGGACACCGCTCTGGTGGCCGACGAGGGCGCCGAGCACACCGAGCGCTGGCTGCGCGCCACCCTGGGCGAGGCCACCGGCCTGCCGCTGGCTCCGGGCGCGGGTGGCGGCGGCGCCGTGCGGCTGTCCCTCGACGGGGAACTCGCCGACGAGGGCTACCGCCTCGACATCGCGGCCGACGGCGTACGGCTCACCGGCGGCGGTCCCGCCGGACTCTTCTGGGGCGCCCAGACCCTGCGCCAGCTGCTCGGCCCGGACGCCTTCCGGCGCGCCCCGCTGCCCGGCCGCCGGTGGCGGCTGCCGCTGGGCCGCATCGAGGACGCGCCCCGCTTCGGCTGGCGCGGACTGATGCTGGACGTCTCGCGGCACTTCATGCCGAAGGACGGCGTCCTGCGCCAACTGGACCTGATGGCCGCCCACAAACTCAACGTCCTGCACTTCCACCTGACGGACGACCAGGGCTGGCGCATCGAGATCAAACGCCACCCGAGGCTCACCGAGACCGGCTCCTGGCGCTCCCGCACGAAATTCGGTCACCGGGCCTCGCCGCTGTGGGAGGACAAACCCCACGGCGGCTACTACACGCAGGAGGACATCCGGGAGATCGTCGCCTACGCGGCCGCGCGGCACATCACCGTCGTTCCCGAAATCGACGTGCCCGGACACTCCCAGGCGGCCATCGCGGCGTATCCGGAACTCGGCAACACGGATGTGATCGACACCACCGCGCTCTCCGTCTGGGACACCTGGGGCGTGTCCCCGAACGTCCTCGCCCCCACCGAGAACACACTGCGCTTCTACGAGGGCGTGTTCGAGGAACTCCTGGAGCTTTTCCCCTCCGAGTTCGTCCACGTCGGCGGCGACGAATGCCCCAAGGACCAGTGGCGGGCCTCGGCCACCGCGCAGGCGCGGATCGCGGAACTCGGCCTCGCCGACGAGGACGAACTCCAGTCCTGGTTCATCCAGCACTTCGACACCTGGCTCGCCGGACGCGGACGCCGGCTCATCGGCTGGGACGAGATCCTGGAGGGCGGACTCGCCAAGGGCGCGGCCGTGTCCTCCTGGCGCGGTTACGCGGGCGGGATCGCCGCCGCGCGCGCGGGACACGACGTCGTGATGTGCCCCGAGCAGCAGGTGTACCTGAACTTCCGGGAGGACGGCGGCGAGGACGAACCGGTGCCGATCGCGTTCGTACGCACCCTGGAGGACGTCTACCGGTTCGAGCCGGTTCCGGCGGAACTGACCCCGCAGGAGTCCGGACATGTGATCGGCACCCAGGCGAACCTGTGGACCGAGGTGACGGAGAACCAGGAGCGGGTGGACTACCAGCTCTTCCCGCGGCTCGCCGCCTTCGCCGAGGTCGCCTGGAGCGACCTGCCCGCCCCGGCCGACCGGGACTACGCCGCCTTCGAGCGGCGGATGGCCACCCACTACCGGCGGCTCGACGCCCTGGGCGTCGCCTACCGCCCGCCGGCCGGCCCGCGGCCCTGGCAGCGGCGGCCCGGTGTGCTCGGCCGCCCGATGGACGGGCCGCCGCCGAACAAGTAAGAGAAACACCCCTAAACGTCACCGAAGAGTGGCAACTCGCGCGCATCGCGCGTAACTCCGATCATCGCAGATCCCGTGCGAAACCGGACCATCTGGCCGACGAGGCGGGCGAATGCCTCCTAGCGGACCCCTGCGTCCGGGCCCTGCGAAGATGTGCCAGAGTTGCCACGTCCACCCTGTCAGGTCGTACCGTACGGCCACATGGGCGGGACCAGGTGGGACAGCGGGAAGGGGCAGTCGGTTTGACCACGCACGCACCGCAGGCGGCGCAGGCCGTCACGCTGCCCACGACACTGGACGAGGCCGTGGCGGCGCTCACCGCGACGCCCGCGGCCGTTCCGGTC
The DNA here is from genome assembly GCF_042893535.1 of Streptomyces sp. NPDC001599. NCBI lineage: Bacteria > Bacillati > Actinomycetota > Actinomycetes > Kitasatosporales > Streptomycetaceae > Streptomyces > Streptomyces sp. NPDC001599. The sequence goes on along the minus strand of NZ_JBIAVA010000005.1, from coordinate 399,029 downwards.
GCGGGCGGCACCGACCTGATGGCGGCCGTCAACTCCGGGCAGCTCAGGCCCGCCGCGCTGGTGGGTCTCGGCCGGATCAGCGAGATCCGCGGCTGGCAGTACCAGGACGGGCACGCACTGCTCGGCGCGGGCCTCACCCATGCCCGCATGGGCCGCCCCGACTTCGCCGCGCTCATCCCGGCGCTGGCCGCCGCCGCGCGCGCCGCCGGACCGCCGCAGATCCGCAACGCGGGCACCCTCGGCGGCAACATCGCCTCGGCCGCCCCCACCGGGGACGCGCTGCCGGTGCTGGCCGCCCTGGAGGCGACGCTGATCATCGCGGGCCCGGACGGGGCCCGCCGGGAGATGCCGGTCTCGCACCTGCTGGCGGGCATGGAGATGCTCCGCGCGGGAGAACTCATCGGCTACGTGCGTGTGCCGCTGCTGCACGCGCCGCAGGTCTTCCTGAAGGCGACCGGCCGCACCGGACCCGGCCGTGCCACGGCCTCCGTGGCGCTGGTCCTGGACCCGGCCAGGCGCGGTGTGCGGTGCGCGGTGGGCGCCATCGCGCCGATGCCGCTGCGGCCCCTGGAGGCCGAGCAGTGGGTGGCCTCACTCATCGACTGGGACAACGGCCGGGCCGTCGTCCCCGAGGCGCTGCACGGCTTCGGCGAGTACGTCGCCGCGGCCTGCATCCCCGACGCGGCCCCGGACGAGGACGGCACCGTGCCGCAACTCCCGCCCGCCGTACTGCACCTGCGGCGCACCGTCGCCGCGCTGGCCCGACGAGCACTGGGGAGGGCCCTGTCGTGACCGACGACCAGCACGGCGACCCGCACGGCGATCAGCACGGCCAGGGCACCCCGCCGGGCGGCAGCCGCTGGGACCCGCTGCCCCAGGGCGACTACGACGACGGCGCCACCGCCTTCGTGAAGCTCCCCGAGGGCGGCGTGGACGCGCTCCTCGCCTCGTCCGACAGCCCGCTCGCCGCGCCCGGACACGGCTACGTGCCGCCCCAGATCACGGTCGCGCCCGCCACCACCGCCGGTACCGACCCCTCCGCCACCGGCTCGTGGGCGGTGCCGTCGGCACCGTCCGCGCCCGTGGACGGCACCCAGTGGCAGGTTCCGGACGCCGGTCAGGACCCCGCCGCCCACCAGGGTTACGGCGCGTACCCGGCCCAGCAGGACCCGTACGGCGGGGCCGCGCCCTACGACGTGAACGCCGGGCAGGGCGTCCCCGGGCACGACGACCGGTTCGCCTACCAGCCGGGCCCCACCGGGCAGTGGGACTTCTCCCAGGCCGCGCAGGCCGCCCAGGCGTCCCAGGCCGAGGCGGACGCCGCGGCGGCCCGGCAGGCGTCCGGCCAGGACGTGACCGGGCAGTGGTCCATCCCGGTCGCCGACGGCGACCTGCCGGACGAGTCGGGCGAGTTCACCACGTCGTCCCTGGCCGAGCAGTGGGGCACCGGTGCCCCGGCCACCCTCCCCGGCGGCGCTCCGGCGCCCTGGGCGACGCAGCCGGCCGGGCAGCCGTGGGGCGAGGACGCGCCGCGGACCGGACCGGCCGGACCGGCGGGACCGGCCGACGAGGAGCGACCCGCCGCGAGCGGACACGAATACGGCTCCGCCGCGCGCGGACACGGAGAAGGACACGGGGAAGGACACGGCGCCGACGCGGGCCGTGGCCCCGACGCCGCCGTCGGCCCGCACGGGCCGGGCTCGCCCGCGCCCGGGGCCGACCCCGTTCCGAACGCGCACGGACACGGCTCCGCCGCGAGCGGGCACGGGGAAGGGCACGGGCCCGCCTCGGCCGCATCCGTGCACCGGTACGACCCCGCCGTGAGCCCGGACGGGCCCAGCCCCGCCGATCGTTCGTACGCCCAGGCACCCGGTGACGACGCCGAGCCCGTGGCCGAAGCCGCCGGGGCCGGTCCAGACGTACGGGCGGCCGACGGGACCCCCGCTGAGAGCGGGACGGTCACCGACGGGCCCCGTGGGGCCGAGGAGGCCCCAGAAGGCCCGGCAGGGCGTTCCGCGGGCCCCCGCGAGGAGCCGGGGGCGGGATCCCGTCCGGAGGCCGCTGAAGGCCCCGTGACGGGCCGGACGCCGACCGCCGACCGGGAGCGCATGCCCGAGCCCGCCCGGGAGCACGGACAGGTGCCCGGGGAAGGGCCGCGGCCCGAGTCCGCGGCCGGTCCCCGGGGCGTCCCGGCCGACGCGTCCGAGACGACCGACCAGATCGACCAGATCGACCAGATCGATCAGAGCGACCAGGCCGACCGGACCGGCCATGGGACCGACGCGGCGGACGCCGGGAGCGGCGCGGACGGCCCCGAGGCCGCCACCGACGAGGTCCCCGACGGTGCCCGGGAGCCGTCGGGGCCCGCCGGCCCGCAGGACGAGCACCCCCTCGCCTCCTACGTGCTGCGCGTCAACGGCGCCGACCGCCCCGTCACCGACGCCTGGATCGGCGAGTCGCTGCTGTACGTGCTGCGCGAGCGGCTCGGCCTCGCGGGTGCCAAGGACGGCTGCTCGCAGGGCGAGTGCGGCGCCTGCAACGTGCAGGTCGACGGGCGGCTCGTCGCCTCCTGCCTGGTCCCCTCCGTGACCGCGGCCGGCAGCGAGGTGCGCACCGTCGAGGGCCTGGCCACCGACGGACAGCCCTCGGACGTGCAGCGGGCGCTCGCCCGGCGCGGCGCCGTCCAGTGCGGCTTCTGCGTGCCCGGCATGGCGATGACCGTGCACAACCTCCTGGAGGGCAATCCGGCCCCGACCGAGCTGGAGGCCCGCCAGGCCCTGTGCGGCAACCTGTGCCGCTGCTCCGGCTACCGGGGCGTCCTGGAGGCGGTCCAGGAGGTCGTCGCCGAACGCGAGGCGCACGCCGACGCCGACGCGCAGGCCGGACCGGACCCCGAGGAGCCCCGCATCCCGCACCAGGCAGGTCCCGGTGCGGGCGGCGTCAACCCGGCGGCGTTCGAGGCACAGCCACCACCGGGAGCGCAGGACGCGACCGGACCGCACGAGCGGCCGCCCTTCGGCGACCACGGAGACCACGGCACCCACGGCCGGGACGGAGGCCACGCGTGAGCAACGACGCCGCGACTGTGGAGGCCGAGGGGACCGCCGAGGCGGCGACCCCCCTCCCCGACCCGATTCCGCACGGCCTCGGCGCGTCCCTGCCGCCCGCCGACGCCCGCGCCAAGACCGAGGGCACCTTCCCGTACGCCGCCGACCTGTGGGCCGAGGGCCTGCTGTGGGCCGCCGTGCTGCGCTCGCCGCACCCGCGCGCCCGCATCGTCTCCATCGACACCACCCACGCGCGCGAGATGGCCGGCGTACGGGCGGTCGTCACGCACGAGGACGTGCCCGGCACCCCGCTGCACGGCCGCGGTGGCCAGGCCGACCGTCCGGTGTTCGCCTCCGAGGCCGTACGCCACCACGGCGAGCCGCTCGCCGCCGTCGCCGCCGACCACCCGGACACCGCGCGGATGGCCGCCGCCGCCGTCATCGTCGAGTACGAACTGCTCGACCCGGTCACCGACCCGGAGCAGGCCTTCGAGGCCGAGCCGCTGCACCCAGACGGCAACCTGATCCGGCACATCCCGCTGCGTCACGGCGACCCGGACGCGGCCGGCGAGATCGTCGTCGAGGGCCTGTACCGCATCGGCCGCCAGGACCCGGCCCCCATAGGAGCCGAGGCGGGTCTGGCCGTACCGCGCCCCGACGGCGGCGTGGAGCTGTACCTGGCCTCCACCGACCCGCACGGCGACCGCGACATCGCCGCCGCCTGCTACGGCCTGTCACCCGAACAGGTGAAGATCGTCGTCACCGGGGTGCCGGGCGCCACCGCCGACCGCGAGGACCAGGGCTTCCAGCTGCCGCTCGGACTGCTGGCCCTGAAGACCGGCTGCCCGGTGAAACTGACCGCCACGCGCGAGGAGTCCTTCCTCGGGCACACCCACCGCCACCCCACCCTCCTGCGCTACCGCCACCACGCGGACGCCGAGGGCCGGATCGTGAAGGTCGAGGCGCAGATCCTGCTCGACGCGGGCGCCTACGCGGACACCTCGTCCGACGCCCTGGCCGCCGCGGTGTCCTTCGCCTGCGGCCCGTACGTCGTCCCCAACGCCTTCATCGAGGGCTGGGCGGTGCGCACCAACAACCCACCCTCCGGCCATGTGCGCGGCGAGGGCGCGATGCAGGTGTGCGCCGCGTACGAGGCGCAGATGGACAAGGTCGCCAAGAAGCTCGGCCTCGACCCGGCCGAGGTGCGGCTGCGCAACGTCCTGGCCACCGGCGACGTGCTCCCCACCGGCCAGACGGTCACGTGCCCCGCCCCGGTCGCCGAACTCCTCCAGGCGGTCCGCGACTTCCCGCTCCCCGCACTGCCCAAGGACACGCCCGAGGACGAGTGGCTGCTGCCCGGCGGTCCCGAGGGCGCGGGCGAACCGGGCGCGGTGCGCCGGGGCGTGGGCTACGGCATCGGCATGGTGCACATGCTCGGCGCCGAGGGCGCGGACGAGGTCTCCACGGCCACCGTGAAGGTCCAGGACGGCGTGGCGACCGTGCTGTGCGCGGCCGTCGAGACCGGCCAGGGCTTCACCACCCTGGCCCGGCAGATCGTGCAGGACACCCTCGGCGTCGACGAGGTGCAGGTGGCACCCGTCGACACCGACCAGCCCCCGGCGGGCCCGGGCTGCCGCGGCCGGCACACCTGGGTGTCGGGCGGCGCGGTGGAACGGGCGGCCAAGATGGTCCGCACCCAGCTCCTCCAGCCGCTGGCCCACCAGTTCGGGATGTCCACGGAGCTGCTCCAGATCGCCGACGGCAAGATCACGTCCTACGACGGCGTGCTGTCGACGACGGTCACCGAGGCGCTGGACGGCAAGGAGCTGTGGGCCACCGCCCAGTGCCGCCCGCACCCGACCGAGCCGCTCGACGAGGCCGGGCAGGGCGACGCGTTCGTGGGCATGGCCTTCTGCGCGATCCGCGCGGTGGTCGACGTCGACATCGAGATCGGTTCGGTACGCGTGGTGGAACTGGCCGTCGCCCAGGACGTCGGCCGCGTCCTGAACCCGGCCCAGCTGACCGCCCGCATCGAGGCGGGCGTCACCCAGGGCGTCGGTATCGCGCTCACGGAGAACCTCCGCACCCCCCGCGGCCTGATCCGCCACCCCGACCTGACCGGCTATGCCCTGCCGACCGCGCTGGACGCCCCGGACATCCGGATCGTGAAGCTCGTCGAGGAGCGCGACGTGGTCGCCCCCTTCGGCGCCAAGGCCGTCAGCGCGGTCCCGGTGGTGGCCTCCCCGGCGGCCGTCGCCTCCGCCGTGCGCGCGGCCACGGGACGACCGGTGAACCGGCTCCCGATCCGCCCGCAGGCCGCGGTGGCCACCGGTCACTGAACGGCGGTCGAGCCGCCCGCGCGCGTGAGGCAACGAGGGCGCGCCCCGGCGCGTCCTACGAGGTGAACGGGGTCCGTGCGCAGTCGCGTTGTCAGTGGTGGCGCGTAGTCTCCGAAGGAGCGCGAACGGCAGCCGCCGGCACGCGGACGGCCACACATTCTCGGGGGAGACGATGCACGCGGTCACCGGCGGTACGACGACCATGCGGGGCACCGCGACGGACACCCGGACGGCGGCCCCCTCGCTGCTGACCCGGGTCCGCCTCGCCACGACGGTGGAGGACCCGTCCTGGACCCGCGGCGCCGCCCGGCGGCCCCGGGCGAGCGGCGAGCGGCCGTCGCTGTGGAACACGTCCACCCTGATGAGCTGCCTGCTCCTGGCGGTGGGCCACCGCACGGAGCCGGGTACCTCCCGGGACCTGCCGCCCCGCTTCCTGGACCGCGACTTCGGCCGTCACCGGGTGACGCGCTTCGAGGACATCGACTTCCCGAGGACCCTCACCCACGAGCCCACCCGCCGCTTCCTGCGCGAGACGGGCCTGCCCGAGGACGCCCGACCCTTCCGGCTGGACGCGGACGACCTGGCGCTGCCGACACTCGCGGAGTACTGCGAGGAGCACCCGGACCACCCGGCCCCGCCCGGCGCGGACCACCTCGTACGCCTGGGACGCCTCGCGGACGGCGCCCACGTCGCCGTCGACGGCACGACGGGCGCCGTCCTGACGTGGAGGACCCCCGACGGCACCCTCCACCCCCTGGTGTCGGACGTCTCCGCCCTCGCCCTCACCCTCTGGGCGCTGCGCCGGGCCGGACGGTTGGAGGCCGTGGCGGGGGCCGACGAAGCGGGCGCCGACAGGTGGTCGGCCCGGGGCCCGAGGTGCCGCGCGGTCAGCCGTTGAGCCCGGCGGAGGGCTTGTTGCCGTTCTGAGCCTGCTGCGACCGCTTGGCGAACACCGAGGCCAGGTCTCGAATGCTGTCCTCGTCGATGGCTGTCTGGGTAGGTCGCACGCGCCAATAGGGTGGGCCGATGACGTCGATCAAGAAGTTCCAAGTCACCTTCGACTGCGCAGAACCTGAGCGCCTCGCTCGCTTCTGGTGCGAGGTGCTGGGGTACGTCGTACCGCCGCCGCCGGCGGGGTTTGCCACGTGGGACGACTTCAAGGGCTCGCAGCCGTCCGAGCAGCGGGATTCGTGGTTCGCCTGCGTTGATCCCTCGGGCGTGGGCCCGCGGCTGTACTTCCAGCGCGTCCCCGAGGGGAAGGCCGCCAAGAATCGGGTGCATCTTGATGTGCGGGTCGGCACCGGACTCGTGGGTGAAGAGCGCCTCGCCGCACTTGAGGCGGAGTGCGCACGGTTGGTCCCGCTTGGCGCGGTACACGTGCAAACGCTGTACGACGGCAACGATGCGTGTATCCCGATGCTGGACATCGAGGGCAACGAGTTCTGTATCGACTGAGGGCCGCAACGCGTCCTCGTTCTGTCCCCGCACAAGGGGACCGCCGTCCGGCGGTACCCAGGGTGGGCAGAGGCCGTGGCGGGATTCGAACCCGCGTAACTCGCTTTGCAGGCGAGCCCCTGGGCCACTCGGGCACACGGCCGGGTCTGTGACTCGGTGCCTCGACGGTAGGACGGGGCGGGGGAGGCGCTCAAGGGATCCGGGCGGGCCGCAACACGACTGCCACACGCCGTTCATGAACGCCCGTCCGGGCCGCCGGGTCGTACGACCAAGGTCCCGGTCCCGTACCGCCTCCCGACAGGGGTAAAAGCAGGCCGCGGCCCTTACTCTGGCGACCATGACCGTCCCTGAGCCCCGCGACACCGATGTCGCGGCCCCCGCCGAGCCCTCCGTCACCAGCGCCGCCGCCCCCGCCGAGACCGTGCTGAGCCGCGCCTACCGTGCGCTGAGCATCGGCATCGTCTCCGTCATCGTGCTGATCGCCTTCGAGGCGACGGCGGTCGGCACCGCGATGCCGGTGGCGGCGCGGGAGCTGGACGGGGTGTCGCTGTACGCGTTCGCGTTCTCGGGGTACTTCACGACCAGCCTGTTCGGGATGGTGCTCTCCGGTCAGTGGTCGGACCGGCGCGGGCCGCTGGCCCCGCTGACGACCGGCATCGCCGCCTTCGCGGCCGGGCTCGTGCTGTCCGGGACGGCGGGCGCGATGTGGCTGTTCATCCTCGGGCGGGCCGTGCAGGGGTTCGGCGGCGGGCTGGTGATCGTCGCGTTGTACGTCGTCGTCGGCCGGGCCTACCCGGAGCGGCTGCGGCCCGCGATCATGGCGGCGTTCGCGGCGGGCTGGGTGGTCCCGTCCGTCGTCGGACCGCTGGCCTCCGGCGCGGTGACCGAGCACCTCGGCTGGCGCTGGGTGTTCGTCGGCATCCCGGTGCTGGTCGTCGTCCCGCTCGCCCTCGCGCTGCCGCAGATACGCAGCCGCGCGTCCGGCGCCGTGCGGGGGGCCGGGGAGGAAGGCGGCGCGCCGGCCTCCTTCGACGGCCGCCGGATCCGCCTCGCCCTCGCCATCTCGCTGGGCGCGGGTCTGCTCCAGTACGCCGCCCAGGACCTGCGCCCGATCTCCCTGCTGCCCGGCGCGGCAGGCGTGGCGCTGCTCGTCCCCGCCGTCCTCGGACTGCTGCCGCGCGGCACCTACCGGGCGGTGCGCGGCCTGCCCTCCGTGGTCCTGCTGCGCGGGGTGGCCGCGGGGTCCTTCATCGCCGCCGAGTCCTTCGTCCCGCTGATGCTGGTCACGCAGCGCGGACTGAGCCCGACGCTGGCCGGACTCTCCCTGGCGGCCGGCGGGGCGACCTGGGCCGGGGGCTCCTGGCTCCAGTCCCGGCCGCGCCTGGAGCCGTACCGGGAGCGTCTGATGGCCCTCGGCATGCTCCTGGTCGCGGCGGCCGTCGCGACGGCGCCGAGCGTGCTGATCGACGCCGTGCCGGCCTGGACGGTGGCCGTCGCCTGGGCCTTCGGCTGCTTCGGCATGGGCCTGGTGATCTCCTCCACCAGCGTGCTCCTGCTCAAGCTCTCCGCCCCCGAGGAGGCCGGCACCAACTCCGCCGCGCTCCAGATCTCCGACGGCCTCTCCAACGTCGTCCTGCTGTCGGCCGGGGGCGCGGCCTTCGCGGCCCTCGGCGGGGGCACGGTCAGCCACGCGGCCACCGAGGCCTCCGGCTCCCACCCGGCGGCCTTCGCGGCGGTGTTCCTGCCGATGGCGGCGGTGGCACTGGCCGGGGCGTGGGTGGCGACACGGGTGCGGGAGCGGTGAGCGTCCCGGTTCCTCGTACGGCCGCCGGGCGCGGGTTGTGACGTCCGTCCCACCCGGGGGTGACCCGCCCCCGTGCGGGCGGTGATCGCGCCGGCCCGCCGGTAGGGTGGCCCGGTTGTCATACGTGGCCGAGCCGCTCCACCCCCTTCGGACCCCTTCGGAGACCGTGACTACCACCGCCAGCTCCAGCACCTCGCACCACCTGTCCCCGGCCTTCCCGGGCCGTGCCCCCTGGGGCACCGCCGGCAAGCTGCGGGCCTGGCAGCAGGGGGCGATGGAGAAGTACCTCCAGGACCAGCCCCGGGACTTCCTGGCCGTCGCCACCCCCGGCGCCGGAAAGACGACCTTCGCGCTGACGCTGGCGTCCTGGCTGCTGCACCACCACGTCGTGCAGCAGGTGACCGTCGTCGCGCCGACCGAGCACCTGAAGAAGCAGTGGGCCGAGGCCGCGGCGCGGATAGGGATCAAGCTGGACCCCGAGTACAGCGCGGGCCCGCTCAGCCGCGAGTACCAGGGCATCGCCATCACCTACGCGGGCGTCGGCGTGCGCCCCATGCTGCACCGCAACCGCGTCGAGCAGCGCAAGACCCTCGTCATCCTCGACGAGATCCACCACGCCGGTGACTCCAAGTCCTGGGGCGAGGCCTGCCTGGAGGCGTTCGAGCCCGCCACCCGCCGCCTCGCGCTCACCGGCACGCCGTTCCGTTCGGACACCAACCCGATCCCCTTCGTCGCGTACGAGGAGGGCAACGACGGCATCCGCCGCTCCGCCGCCGACTACACGTACGGCTACGGCTCGGCGCTCGCCGACGGCGTCGTGCGGCCCGTCATCTTCATGAGCTACAGCGGCAACATGCGCTGGCGCACCAAGGCGGGCGACGAGATCGCCGCCCGCCTGGGCGAGCCCATGACCAAGGACGCCGTCAGCCAGGCCTGGCGTACCGCGCTCGATCCGCGCGGCGAGTGGATGCCCGCCGTGCTGCGCGCCGCCGACCAGCGGCTCACCGAGGTCAGGAAGGCCATCCCGGACGCCGGGGCGCTCGTCATCGCCGCCGACCAAGACTCCGCCCGCGCCTACGCGAAGCTGATCCGGGAGATCACCGGCGACAGGGCCACCGTCGTACTGTCCGACGACGCGGGCGCCTCGAAGAACATCGACACCTTCAGCCAGGGCACCGACCGCTGGATGGTCGCCGTCCGCATGGTGTCCGAGGGCGTCGACGTCCCCCGCCTCGCGGTCGGCGTCTACGCCACGACGATCTCCACCCCCCTCTTCTTCGCCCAGGCGGTCGGCCGTTTCGTCCGGTCCCGGCGCCGCGGCGAGACCGCTTCCGTCTTCCTCCCGACCGTCCCGGACCTGCTCACGTTCGCGAACGAGATGGAGCGCGAGCGCGACCACGTCCTCGACAAGCCCAAGAAGGAGGGCGAGGAGGACCCCTACGCCGAGTCCGAGAAGGAGATGGACGAGGCGAACCGGGAGCAGGACGAGGACACCGGCGAGCAGGAGCAGTTCTCCTTCGAGGCGCTGGAGTCCGAGGCCACCTTCGACCGGGTCATGTACAACGGCGCCGAGTTCGGCATGCAGGCCCACCCGGGCAGCGAGGAGGAGCAGGACTACCTCGGCATCCCTGGCCTGCTGGAGCCCGACCAGGTGCAGATGCTCCTTCAGAAGCGGCAGGCCCGGCAGATCGCGCACAGCCGCAAGAAGCCGGACGAGGAGGCCGACCTGCTCGAACTGCCCGCCGACCGGCGCCCGGTGGTCTCCCACAAGGAACTGATGGAGCTGCGCAAGCAGCTCAACACCATGGTCGGCGCCTACGTCCACCAGAGCGGCAAACCGCACGGCGTGATCCACACCGAACTGCGCCGCGTCTGCGGCGGCCCGCCCAGCGCCGAGGCGACCGGCGGCCAGCTGCGCCAGCGCATCGCCAAGGTCCAGGAGTGGGCGACGCGGATGAAGTGACGCGCGGGGCGGCGGTGCCGGTGCCGGTGCCGGTGCCGAGGGCGTGCGCGGTACGTACTGGGACAAACACAGGCGGTTGATAACGGTTGGCGCCCGGATTCTGGACGGAGCCTTCCGCTGAGCGAACCGGGTCCTTTACTGTCCCGCTACGCACGCCCCGTGGCAGCGCCGCCGCGGAGCGCAGCCGTGAAGCGACTGGGCCCGGGACAAGGCCGGGCCGTCAGCCGATCGGCGGCCTCTGAAGCGCGTCGCTGACGGGACTCGGTGACGCACACGCCGCGAGGAGGGCCGCCGACCTCACCACTAAGGAGTGGGCGTCGTGACCGCGGAGACCTCTCAGACGCTCGACCGGGGACTGCGCGTCCTCAAACTGCTGGCCGATACGGACCACGGGCTGACCGTCACCGAGCTGTCCCACAAGCTGGGCGTCAACCGGACCGTCGTGTACCGGTTGCTCGCCACGCTGGAGCAGCACGCACTCGTACGCCGCGACCTGGGCGGCCGCGCCCGCGTCGGCCTCGGCGTACTGGGCCTGGGCCGCCAGGTGCACCCCCTCGTCCGCGAGGCCGCCATGCCGGCCCTGCGCGCCCTCGCCGAGGACATAGGGGCGACGGCCCACCTGACCCTGGTGGACGGTGCCGAGGCGCTGGCCGTCGCGGTCGTGGAACCGACCTGGACCGACTACCACGTCGCCTACCGCGCGGGCTTCCGCCACCCCCTGGAACGCGGCGCCGCCGGCAAGGCGATCCTGGCCGCCCGCCAGCCTCCCCGGCCCACCGCCGACGATGCCGTGGACGACCCCGGCTACACCCTCACCCACGGCGAACTGGAGGCCGGCGCCTGCGGAGCGGCGGCCCCCCTGCTCGGCGTCACAGGGGTGGAAGGCAGCGTCGGCGTGGTGATGCTGGCCGACGTGGTCCCCGAACGGGTCGGCGAACGCGTGAAGCACGCGGCCCGGGAGGTGGCGGAGGCACTGCGGTGAGACGGAGTCGTGCCCGGGCGTCGGAGCCACGGGGATCGCGCCACGTTAGATTGACTCCGTGCTCTCTCGTCTCACGCGTCCCCAGTTTCTCGCCGTCTGCGGTCTGCCCGTCGTGGCGCTGCTCGCGACCGCCGTGTTCGCGCCCCTGCCGTTCTCCGTGGCGCAGCCGGGGCTGACGGCCGACGTGCTGGGGAAGAACCGGGGCGCCGAGGTGATCACGATCAGCGGCGCGCCGACGCACGACACCAGCGGCCAGCTGCGGATGACGACGATCGAGGCGACCGGGCCGGACGCGAGCATCCACCTCGGGGACGTGCTCGGCAGCTGGTTCGACACCGACCGGGCCGTGATGCCGCGCGACGCCGTCTACCCGAGCGGCGACGACGTGGGCGAGATCGAGCAGTACAACCAGGAGCAGATGAAGGAGTCCCAGGACTCGGCCACCACGGCCGCGCTCCGCTACCTCCGGATGGACAAGGGCGACGTCGACGTCGAGCTCCGGCTGGAGGACGTCGGCGGGCCCAGCGCCGGGCTGCTGTTCTCGCTCGGCATCGTCGACAAGCTCGGCGCCGGGGACCTGACCGGGGGCAAGGTCGTCGCCGGGACCGGGACGATCACCGACGGCGGCAAGGTCGGCGCCGTCGGCGGGGTGCCGCTCAAGACGCAGGCCGCCCGGCGGGACGGGGCCACCGTCTTCCTGGTGCCGAAGGCCGAGTGCTCGGACGCGCGGGCCGAGCTGCCGAAAGGGCTCCGGCTGATCCCGGTCACCACCCTGGAGGGCGCGGTCGACTCGCTGAAGGCGCTGGAGAGCGGCAAGGGCGACGTCCCGGCCTGCTGAGCGGCGCGCGACGCCCCGGCGGCGCTACCCCTCCTTCACGAAGCCCTTCTCCTTCATCCAGTCCAGCGCCACCTGGTGCGGGTCCTCGCCGTCCACGTCGACCTTCGCGTTCAGGGTCTGCGCCACGTCGTTGGTCAGCGCCTTCGTGACCGGGTCCAGGACCGACGCGATCGCCGGCCACTTCTTCAGGGTGGCCGTACGGACCATGGGCGCCGCGTTGTAGTTCGGGAAGAACTTCTTGTCGTCCTCCATCACCACCAGGTTCATGGACTTGATCCGCCCGTCGGTGGTGTACACCTCGCCGTAGGTGCAGGCGCCCTTCGCGGTCTGGGTGTAGATGATGCCGGTGTCCATCTGCGTGATGTTCCCGGCGGGCAGCGACATGCCGTACGCCTTCTCCAGGCCCGGCAGGCCGTCCGCGCGGTTGGCGAACTCGCCCTCCACGCACAGCGTCACCGCGCCCGGGTCCGACTTGGACAGCGCGGTGACCTCCGAGAGGGTCTTCGTCCGGTACTTCTTGTAGTTGGCCTGGTTCATCGCCAGCGCGTACGTGTTGTTCAGGCGGGCCGGCTCCAGCCACGTCAGGCCCTTCCTCGCGTCGGCCTCCTTCACCGCCTTCCACTGCTGCTCCGGGTCGGGGATCGGCTTGCTGTTGCCCAGGTAGGTGATCCAGGCGGTGCCCGTGTACTCGTACGTGGCGTCGGCGTCGCCGTTCTCGACGGCCGCGCGGGTGCCGACCGAGCCCTGGATGCCGGTGCGGTCGAGCACCTCCGCCCCGGCCGCCTCGAAGGCGATGCCCATGATCGCGCCGAGGACCAGCTGCTCGGTGAACTCCTTCGACGTGACCGTCAGATCGGCGCCCTCCAGGGGGCGTCCCTTTCCGATCGAGCCCGGCTCCACGTCGTCGACCATCGGGGAGCCGCTGGTCAGACCGCACCCGGCGGAGGCGGAAAGGAGCGCGGCGGCCAGCGCCCAGCAGGTACGCCGTCTCATGTGCCCACCTCCAGGCCCCGCGGCCGCAGCAGCAGTTCGGCCAGCGAGGCCAGCCAGTCCACCAGCAGGGCGAGGGCGACGGTGAGGATCGAGCCCAGCACCAGCACCGGCATCCGCTGGCTGGTGATCCCGGTGGTGATCAGCACGCCCAGGCCACCGCCGCCGCCGAAGGTCGCCAGCGTCGCCGTACCGACGTTCAGGACCAGGGCCGTGCGCACACCGGCCAGGATGAGCGGGACGGCCAGGGGGAGTTCCACCCGGGTGAGCACGCCCAGCGGGGACATCCCGATGCCGCGGGCCGCCTCCAGGAGCGTCGGGTCGTTCGCCTTCAGGCCGGCGATGGTGTTGGACAGCACGGGCAGGACGGCGTAGATGATGATGCCGATGAGGGCGGCCCGGCGGCCGATGCCCAGCCAGATCACCAGCAGCGCCAGCAGACCGATCGCCGGGGTCGCCTGGCCCATGTTGGCGAACGCCATCGCGAACGGGGTCGCCTTCCGGAACGCCCCGCGGGTGAGCAGGATGCCCAGCGGGATCGCGATGATCAGCACGAAGAAGGTGGAGATCACCGTCAGCTGGACGTGCTGCCACAGCGCCTTGGTGACCTGGCCGTTGCCCAGGGCGTTTTGGCTGAGCGCGTCCAGGTCCGCCTGCCGGAACCACAGCCAGGTCGCCAGCAGTACGGCGATGAGGACGACGGGCAGGAAGGTCAGCTTGCGCCAGCCGACCCGGGAGCCCGCCGCCACCGGCGACGGCGCGGGAGCCGCGCTCTGCGCCCCGCCCGCCGCCTCGTCCCCGTTCTCGCCCCCGCCCTCGTCCCGGAAGGCGAGCCCCTTGACCTCGTGCTCGCCCTCGGGGCGGCGGCCGGGGGAGGGGCGGCCGGAGCTGCTCACGCGCGGCCTCCGACCTCGCCGAAGCCCTCCTGCTCGGTGTGTGTCTGCGTGGCCCGGGTCTCCTCCAGATCGTGCTGGTGCTCCAGCGCGTCCAGCCGGTCGGCCTCCAGCAGCTCGTGCACGGAGTTCATCAGCGTCTCCATGTCGACGACGCCCTCGTACGCGCCGTGCCGCCCGGTGACCGCGACCCGCCCCGCGTTGTCGGTGAGCACCGCCTCCAGCGCGTCCCGCAGCGTCGCGTCCCGGGTCACCGTGTCGTGGACCAGCGTCCCGGCCCGCGCCAGTGAGCCCCTGGCCCGCATCAGGTCGCCGCGCCGCAGCCACTTGTAGGGGCGCCCGCGCCGGTCCAGGAGCAGGATCTCGTTGGTGCCCGACTCCCGCAGCCGGTCGAAGATGTCCTGGAGCGGGTCCTCCACGGTCACCGTCGGGTAGTCCGTGATGCCCACGTCCCGCACCCGGGTCAGGTTCAGGCGCTTGAGGGCCGCGCCCGCGCCCACGAAGCCGGAGACGAAGTCGTCCGCCGGGTTGGTGAGGATCGCCTCCGGGGTGTCGAACTGCGCGATGTGGGAGCGTTCGCGGAGCACGGCGATCCGGTCGCCGATCTTGATCGCCTCGTCGAAGTCGTGGGTGACGAAGACGATCGTCTTGTGCAGCTCCCGCTGGAGGCGGATCAGCTCGTCCTGGAGGTGGTCCCGGGTGATCGGGTCCACCGCGCCGAACGGCTCGTCCATCAGCAGCACGGGGGGATCGGCCGCCAGGGCCCGCGCCACGCCCACCCGCTGCTGCTGGCCGCCGGACAGCTGGCGCGGATAGCGGCCGTGGAACTCCCCGGCGTCCAGGCCGACCAGGTCCAGCATCTCCTCCACCCGCTCCCCGATCCGCGCCTTCGACCAGCCGGTCATCTTCGGCACCAGCGCGATGTTCTGGGCGACGGTCATGTGCGGGAAGAGACCGGAGGACTGGATCGCGTAGCCGACCTTGCGGCGCAGCTTCACCGGGTCGATGTCGGTGACGTCCTCGCCGTTGATGCGGATGCGGCCGCCGCTGGGCTCGATCAGCCGGTTGATCATCTTCAGGGTGGTGGACTTCCCGCAGCCCGAGGGGCCCACGAAGACGACCGTCTCCCCGGCCTTGATCTCCATCGACACGTTCTCGACGGCGGGCTGCGGATTGCCCGGGTAGCGCTTGGTGAGGGCCTCCAGCTCGATGGTCGCCCCGGTGGTGCTGTCGTGACCGTTCTCAGACACGGATCCCCCTCGGAATGGTCAGCCGTCCCAGCAGCACGTACGCCGCGTCGAACAGCAGGGCCAGGACGATGATCCCGAGCGTGCCCGCGAGGACCTGGTTGAGCGCGTTCTTGCTGCCCAGCGAGGCGATCCCGCGGAAGATCTCGTTGCCGAGGCCCGGCCCGGAGGCGTAGGCGGCGATCGCCGCGATGCCCATCAGCATCTGCGTGGAGACCCGGATGCCGGTCAGGATCGGCGGCCAGGCCAGCGGCAGCTCCACCCGCAGCAGGCGCGCCGGACGCGACATCCCGATGCCCTTGGCGGCGTCCACCAGCGCCGGGTCGACCCCGCGCAGGCCCACGATCGAGTTCCGCACGATCGGCAGCAGCCCGTACAGGGTCAGCGCGGTCACCGTCGGCGGCACGCCCAGGCCCACGATCGGGATGAGCAGACCGATCATGGCCAGCGACGGGATGGTGAGGATGGCCGACGTGGACAGGGTCGCCACGTTCCCCGCCCAGTCGCTGCGGTAGGTGAGGACACCGATCAGCACCCCGATCAGGGTCGCCACGACCATGCACTGGAAGACCGCGCTGGCGTGCTGGTAGGCGTCGGCGAGCAACTGCTGGTGGCGGCTGCCCAGGAAGTCCCAGAAGTTCACTTCCGCTCACCTCCGGGATCGGGCCGGCCGCCTCAGTCGTGTCCGCCGCTGTCCTGGGCCGCCTGCTCCACCAGCGGGATGATCCGCAGCGGAACGGGGTTCTCCATGACGATCGCCGTGGCGGCCCGGACGATGCCATCAAAACCGACAACCCGGTCGATCACCCGCTGGAGATCGGCGTTCGAGCGGGCCACCAGGCGGCACAGCATGTCCCCGGTGCCGGTCGTGGTGTGCAGCTCCAGCACCTCCGGCACCGTCGTCAAGTGCGCACGTACGTCGGCCCCTTGGCCCTGCCGGATCTCCAGCGTGGCGAACGCGGTGACCGGGTAGCCGAGGGCCGCCGGGTCCACTTCGGGTCCGAAGCCGCGTATGACTCCGTTCGACTGAAGCCGGTCGAGCCGCGCCTGCGCGGTGCCGCGCGCCACCCCGAGCCGCCGGGACATCTCCAGCACCCCGATCCGCGGCTCCCGCGCCAGCAGACCGATGATCCGCCCGTCCAGCCGGTCGATCCCCGTACCCGCCATCCCGCACCCTCCCCGCTGGTCATCCTGTACAGATCGCCCGCCCGTACCGGCACGGCACTGGTCATGTTGCCCACTGAAAACGCAAACTATTGCGCACCTTGCGAACAGGGGAGAACCTGCGGCTATGACGCAGACCACACACCACACTCCCGACACCGCCCGGCAGGCCGATCCCTTCCCGGTCAAGGGAATGGACGCGGTCGTCTTCGCCGTGGGCAACGCCAAGCAGGCCGCGCACTACTACTCCACCGCCTTCGGCATGAAGCTGGTCGCGTACTCCGGACCGGAGAACGGCAGCCGGGAGACCGCGAGCTACGTCCTGGAGAGCGGCTCCGCCCGCTTCGTGTTCACCTCGGTGATCAAGCCCTCGACCGACTGGGGCACCTTCCTGGCCCAGCACGTGGCCGAGCACGGCGACGGCGTCGTCGACCTCGCCATCGAGGTCCCGGACGCGCGCGCCGCCCACGCCTACGCCGTCGAGCACGGCGCCCGCTCGCTCGCCGAGCCGCACGAGGTCAAGGACGAGCACGGCACCGTCGTCCTCGCCGCCATCGCCACCTACGGCGAGACCCGGCACACCCTCGTCGAGCGCACCGGCTACGACGGCCCATACCTGCCCGGGTACGTCGCCGCCAAGCCGATGGTCGCCCCGCCCGAGCAGCGCGTCTTCCAGGCCGTGGACCACTGCGTCGGCAACGTCGAACTCGGCCGCATGAACGAGTGGGTCGGCTTCTACAACAAGGTCATGGGCTTCACGAACATGAAGGAGTTCGTGGGCGACGACATCGCCACCGAGTACAGCGCGCTGATGTCGAAGGTCGTGGCCGACGGCACCCTCAAGGTGAAGTTCCCCATCAACGAGCCCGCCGTCGCCAAGAAGAAGTCCCAGATCGACGAGTACCTGGAGTTCTACGGCGGCGCCGGCGTCCAGCACATCGCGCTGAACACCAACGACATCGTGTCGACCGTCCGCGCGATGAAGGCGGCCGGCGTCGAGTTCCTGGACACCCCCGACTCGTACTACGACACGCTCGGCGAGTGGGCCGGCGAGACCCGGGTGCCCGTCGACATCCTGCGCGAGCTGAAGATCCTCGTCGACCGGGACGAGGACGGCTACCTGCTGCAGATCTTCACCAAGCCGGTCCAGGACCGTCCGACCGTCTTCTTCGAGATGATCGAGCGCCACGGCTCCATGGGCTTCGGCAAGGGCAACTTCAAGGCCCTGTTCGAGGCGATCGAGCGCGAGCAGGAGAAGCGCGGCAACCTCTGAGTCGCCGGGTGACGCCCAGTGACCCTGGTGACGTCTAGTCGGGCGGGCCCTCCACCGAGGGCTCGCCCAGCTCCGCCAGCGCCCGCCTCGCCTCCGGCGCCCGCAGCGGCGAGAAGTACGGGTTGATCGTCAGCGCCTCCCCGAGGTGCCGCCGCGCGGGCCCGTACCGCCCCAGCTCCTTCTCGATCACCCCCCGGTGGAACACGTACAGCGCGCTGCGCACCCCGCCGCCCTTGTCGCCGTCGGTCGCGATCGTCGCGAACTCCAGCGCCTCCTCGTCGGCACCGGCGCGGTGCAGTGCCCAGCCCAGCGCGTCGGCCACCGCGGTCCCCGGCTGCCGCCCCCACTCCACCCGCAGCCGCTCCACCGCCGCCGCCGGATCGCCGTGGTCCGCGTCGAGCAGTCCCAGCACCAGCTGCTCGTCGGCCCCGGCCGCCTCCGCGCCCCGCGCCCGCTCCCGCAGCAGGTCGTACTCCACCCGCGCCGCCTGGCCGAGGCCCAGCGACTCGTACAGCTCGCCCAGCTCCAGCGCGTACTCGGGGCTCGGCCGCTTGGCCAGCGCCGCCTGGTACGCCGCCAGCGCCTCCGTCGTCCGGCCCAGCGCCGCCAGCGCCCGGCCCTGCCCCGCCTGCGCGGCCCGCTGGTCCGGGTCGGTGCGCAGCGCCTCCTGGAAGAACCGCAGCGCCTCCTCGCGGTCCCCGCGCTCGAACGCCAGCCGCCCGGCCTGCTCCAGGTACGCCGCCCGCTCCGCCGGTGCCTCGGCGGCCGCCGCGGCGTCCGAGATCCGGGCCGCCGCGTCCTCCCGCCAGCCCCGGTCCCGGTAGACGGCCGCCGCCAGCGCTCCCACCGCCGCGGTGCCCGGGCGCAGCTCCATCACCTTGTCCAGGGCGCGGCCCACGCCCTTGTCGTCGCCGAGCCCGGTGTACGCGCCGATCAGCACCGCGTGCGCCGTCCACCGCTTCGGCGCCGCCTTCACCGCGCTCTCGCCCCACTGCTTCGCCGCCGGGAAGTCCCGGCGCGCCACCGCCAGCGCCGCGAGCCCCTCCAGGGCCTGCGGGTTGCGCTCCGGTTCCGTCTTCAGCGAGGTGCGCAGCGCCTTCTCGGCCTTCGGCCAGTTCGCTCCGTCGGCCGTCCGGCGGCCCTGCTCCACGTACGCGGCGCCGAGCACCGCCCACGACGCCCCGTCCAGCGGATGCGCCCGCAGATGGGTCTCCCGGTCGCCGATCAGCGCCGCCAGGTCCGGCAGCGCGGCGGGCACACCGGTGGTGACCGCCCCGCGCGCCAGCGCCGCGGGCCCCGGCGCGGGCGGGGGAGCGTCACCGTCCCCCCGGGAGAGCAGCACCAGGACCCCGCCGAGTACGGCGGCCCCGGCGACGGAGGCGATCAGCACCCGGCGCCCACGGCGCGACCGCCGCCCGGGTGCCGGTGCCTCGCCCTGTCCCCGCCGGGTGAGCCTCTCCATGACCTCCATGGCGCCCACTGTGCGCCCATACGACGATCACACCGGGCAGGCGACGGCAGCCGCCCGCGGGGTTCACACCGATGGCCGCGGATGCGAGCCTGTGATCATGAGCCGTATCGAAGCGCCTCGCGACGAAGACGACGCAGCCGCGGCGGTCAACCGCACCCCCGGCAGCCCCCTCGGCGACCCGAGCACCCTCGTCGACCGGCTGCTGGCCGGTCTGCCCGCCGGGTCGGTCCTCACCGACCCCGATGTCACGGCCGCCTACGCCAACGACATGGCCAGCTTCTGCCCGGCCGGCGCCCCCGCCGCGGTCGTCCTGCCGCGCACCGTGGCGGACGTCCAGCACGTCATGCGCACCGCCACCGAGCTGCGCGTCCCGGTGGTCCCGCAGGGCGCCCGCACCGGCCTGTCCGGCGCGGCCAACGCCACCGACGGCTGCGTGGTCCTCTCCCTCACGAAGATGGACCGCATCCTGGAGATCAACCCGGTCGACCGCGTCGCCGTCGTCGAACCGGGCGTCGTCAACGCCACGCTCTCCCGCGCGGTGAACGAACACGGCCTCTACTACCCGCCGGACCCCTCCAGC
Organism: Streptomyces sp. NPDC001599; assembly: GCF_042893535.1. NCBI lineage: Bacteria > Bacillati > Actinomycetota > Actinomycetes > Kitasatosporales > Streptomycetaceae > Streptomyces > Streptomyces sp. NPDC001599. The sequence goes on along the minus strand of NZ_JBIAVA010000005.1, from coordinate 378,983 downwards.
TGGGAGATGTGCACCATCGGCGGCAACATCGGCACCGCCTCCGGCGGCCTGTGCTGCGTCAAGTACGGGGTGACGGCCGAGTACGTCCTCGGCCTCGACGTCGTCCTCGCCGACGGCCGCCTGATGTCCACCGGGCGCCGCACCGCCAAGGGCGTCGCCGGGTACGACCTCACCCGGCTCTTCGTCGGCTCCGAGGGCTCACTCGGCATCGTCGTGAAGGCGGTCCTGGGGCTGCGTCCCCAGCCGCCCGAGCAGCTGGTGCTGGCCGCCGAGTTCGCCTCCGCGTCGGCGGCCTGCGACGCGATCTGCCGGATCATGGAAGGGGGCCACGTCCCCTCCCTCCTCGAACTGATGGACCGTACGACCGTCAAGGCGGTCAACGACCTCGCCCACATGGGCCTCCCGGAGACCACCGAGGCCCTGCTCCTCGCCGCCTTCGACACCACCGACCCGGCCGCCGACCTCGCCGCCGTCGGCGCCCTGTGCGAGGCCGCGGGCGCCACCCAGGTGGTCCCGGCCGAGGACGCCGCCGAGTCCGAACTGCTCCTCCAGGCCAGGCGCCTGGCCCTGACCGCCCTCGAAGCCGTCAAGGGCACCACGATGATCGACGACGTGTGCGTGCCCCGCTCCCGGCTCGGCGACATGCTGGAGGGCATCGAGCGCGTCGCCGCCAAGTACGGCCTCACCATCGGGGTCTGCGCCCACGCGGGCGACGGCAACACCCACCCCACCGTCTGCTTCGACGCCCAGGACCCCGACGAGTCCCGGCGGGCCCGCGAGTCCTTCGACGAGATCATGGCGCTCGGTCTGGAACTCGGCGGCACCATCACCGGCGAGCACGGCGTGGGCGTCCTGAAGAAGGAGTGGCTGGCGCGGGAGATCGGCCCGGTGGGCCTGGAGATGCAGCGGGCCGTCAAACAGGTCTTCGACCCGCTGGGCATCCTCAACCCGGGCAAGCTCTTCTGACCGCTGCCGCCCCTCACCGGGCGAGCAGCTCGGCCAGCCCGTCGTCGATCCCGAGCTGCGCGCCCTCGGTCCCCGGCGGCACCGCGCGCAGGGTCCGCTCCAGCCAGGCCGACACCTGGGGCGTGGGCGCCTCCAGCAGGGCGTCGCCGTCCGGGCTGCTCAGCGCGACGAGTACGACGCTGCGGCCCTCCGTCTTCGACGGCCACACCCGCACGTCCCCGTGCCCCGACGGCCGGAAGACGCCCTCCACCAGGAGGTCGCGGGCGAACGTCCAGTGCACCGGGTGGCCGGAGTCGATGTGGAAGGTGATGTGCACGGCGTAGGGGTCGTCCGTGTGGTAGCCGAGCCTGGCCGGCACCGGGATGCCGCTCTCCGGCGACAGGATGAGCCTCAGCTCCAGCTCGCGTTCCACGACGACGGGGCCGGTGGGGTTGGTGTGCATGGCGGGTTCCTCTCCCGATTCTCGTACGTCCTTGCCCGGAGAGAGCGGGCCGGGCCCGGAGCATTACGCGGGTTCGGGGAACTTTTTTCCGCACCCCGGACCGGGGCTCGGCCCGGATGTGAAGGTCCCGGCACGAGGTTGCCCGGAAAGGGGCGGGTACGGCGGGACCGGCGGTGCGGATTGCGCCCGTCTGATAGATGTTGAGGCCCCTCTATCAACCCCCGAGCAGATACGGGACGACGGACATGAGCGCCCCAACCCCGGCCCCCGGCGACGACAGGCCCCGCGAGGGGTATTACCCGGACCCGTCCATTCCCGGCTACGTCCGGTACTGGAACGGCGCCTCCTGGGTGGCGGGCACGAGCCGCCCCGCCCCCAAGGACGGCGAGCCGCTCGCGCCCCCGCCCGGCGCACGGCCCTCCGTCGAGGAGACTGGCCCGCACTTCTTCGACGAGGACCCGGTCGAGGACCCACCGCCCGCCGCCGCGTCCCAGCACGGCAGCCGTCCGGAGTCCGCAGCGGCCTGGGCCGACGACCGCGCCGCCCCGTCCGGTGCCGCCGACGCCCCGGCGCAGCGCGGCGCCTGGCCGGGCGCGGCCCGGGGCGCGGACCCGCGCGTCCCGCACGCCCGGCAGGCGGCACCGCCCTCCGACGGTCCCGCGGGCTCCGGCGCGGCGGGCACGGCAGCGGGCCCGGGGGGCTCGGCGGGCGGTGACAGTCCCGCGCAGGACGCGGCGGCCGCCTCGGGCCCGGCGGCCGCCTCGGGCCCGGCGCGTCCGGGCGCCCCGGAGGACGCCGCACCCGGCGGGGCGGAGGCCCAGGCCGGCAACACCTTCGTCTTCCGCCGGCCCACCGCGGGACGGCAGGACGCCCCCGCCGCCGCGCAGGACGAGGGCACCATGACCTTCCGCGCGGTCACCCCGCGCACGGGCCCGCAACCGGGCGGCCCCGGCCCCGAAGCCGGTCCCGGTCCCGCTTCCGGCCCCGGACCCGCCTCCGGGCCCGGGTTCGGGGCCGGCAAGGCGGCAGCCGCCCGGGCCGCCGCCGCGCAGGCGCCCCCGACGCCCGCCGCCCCCGCGGTGCCCCACCAGGCACCCCCGCAGCAGCAGCCCGCCGCCTCCGCACCGGTCGCGGCGGGCGGACCCGGTGGCGGGCAGACCTCCTGGGCGCAGCAGGTGCACCGGCTGGCCGGGGCGGGCGCGGAGGAGCTCCCCCGGCAAGCAGGTGCACCGTGGAAGCCGCCTGTCGAGGACGTCTTCCAGGCCGCCGCCCGCCGCCAGGCCGCCGCCCGGCCCGCCGGGCTCGGCAAACGGCTGGCCGCCCGGCTGATCGACACGGTCGTCCTCGGGGGCGTCACCGCCGTCGCCGCCGTACCTCTCGGCCTCAAGGCGGTCGACCACGTCAACGACAAGATCGACGAGGCCAAGCTCTCCGGCGAGACCGTCACGGTCTGGCTGCTGGACGGCACGACGTCCGTGTACCTGGGCATCGTGCTCGCCGTCCTGCTGCTCTTCGGCGTCGTCTACGAGGCGCTGCCCACCGCCAGGTGGGGCCGCACCCTGGGCAAGAGACTGCTGGGGCTCGAGGTCCGGGACATCGAGGCCCACGAGCCGCCGTCCTTCGGCGCGGCCCTGCGCCGCTGGCTGGTCTACAGCGTCCCCGGCCTCCTGGCCGTCGGCGTGGTCGGCGTCGCGTGGTGCCTGTTCGACCGCCCCTGGCACCAGTGCTGGCACGACAAGGCCGCCAACACGTTCGTCGCGGGCTAGCTTGGCCCGGGGGCGGGGGGAGCAGGGGTCTCGTCTTCGGGTGCGGGTGCGTGGGGGCTGGTCGCGCAGTTCCCCGCGCCCCTAAAAGAAGGGCGTGCACTGGACGCGCCCCTTCAGGGGCGCGGGGAACTGCGCGAGCAACCACATCGCACCCGCACCCGCCGACGCACCGTCATACCCCGCCCGGACGACGTCGGACCACGCACCCGCACTACTCCGGACGGCCGCTCGCCGGATGCGAGGAGGGAGACTCCGGGTTCGACTCGGGACATGAGCAGCGAACCGCCCCCCGGCTCCGGCGGGCAGCAGCCGCCGGACGACGACCCGCTGAGGAAGAACCCCTACGACAACCCGCCCCCCGGCGGAGGCGGCCCTCACGGCGGCCCCCCGCCCCCCGGCGGCGGAGGTCCCTACGGCGGGCCTCCGCCCGGCGGGGGCCCCTACGGCGGTGACCCGTACGGCGGTGGCGGCTACCCCGCCGATCCGCTGGCGGGGATGCCGCCGCTCGCCGACAGCGGGCGGCGCACGCTCGCGAGGATCATCGACATGATCCTCGTGGGCATCGTGGTCTGGTTGCTCAGCTGGGCCTTCAACGTCCAGGAGTACACGGTGGACGGCGACGACGTCTCCGTCGGCAAGTCCTTCGGGCAGTCCGTGATCGCCGCCGTGCTCTACATCGCGTACGACACCTACATGACCACGAGGACGGGCCAGACCCTCGGCAAGAAGTGGCTCGGGATGCGGGTGGCCAACCTGGACAACGGGGCGACGCCCTCGGTGCAGACGTCGCTGATCCGTGCCCTGGTGCTGTGGATCCCGTTCGCGTTCTGCTGCGCCTGCGTGTGGACGATCATCGCGGGTGGCTGGAGCTTCTTCGACAAGCCCTACAAACAGGGCCTGCACGACAAGGCGGCCAAGACGGTCGTGGTCAGCGCGCGCTGACGGGCCCGGACGCTCAGGCGGCCCGCCCGCGCGTCGCCTCGCCCGCTCCCGCGCCGGCGGAGACCCGGGCCGCCGCGGGCATCCGCACCGGTTCCCGGCCCGCACCGAGGCGGTGGGAGGGCACGGCGGTCATCGCGCGCGTCCTGGGCTGGGGGACCGTCATGGCGACCAGCAGCCCGAGGGCGAGGGCCGCGACGGCGATGAGGGCGACTCCGGGACCCGAACTCGTCCGCGACAGCAGCAGCATGGCGAGGGTCGAGAAGATCACGGTGCACGAACCGTAGGCGAACTGGGCGGCAGTCGGACGGGGCATGGCCATCGTGTCCTCGGAAGACAATCATGGGGTGAGACGGGCTGTCGGCCTGGCTTTCCGCCGGCTTCCGGGCGTTCCGCCAAGCGACTCTAACCCGCTGTGTGCCCGAGTGGAACCAGCAGTAAGCACGACCTAACCGACACGGCCGATGCACGGGGGGCGCACGGATTCATGACGTCCGGGAAGTGGACGGTCCCGCGCGCCCGTCGGGTGCCGGACGGGCCCCGACGTACCGGCCTCAGGTCACGATCCGGTGTCCGCAAAGCGAACGACGGCTCCGCATAGTGCACTTGTTCTGCTCAAGTCAAGGTCTGTCTTTTCCGGTGAACCTCTAGTCGAATGTCGTCACTTGACTACACGCGTTGAGCACGTGTGCGCGGACTTTGCCATGTCCTGGTCCCCCCATCCGCGCGCGTGGACGCGGGGGAGGAACTCAAGTGACCAGAAGATCCTGGACGTTCAGAACGGCGGCGACCACCGTCGCACTCGCCGCAGCCACCGCCACGATGTCGGCGGCCGGCGTGGCGCAGGCGGACTCGCCGTCCCGGCCGGAGGCCGTGGACCGCCACGACCCCAGCCCGGACAAGACCACTCGCTCCCACGACCTGAAGGGCCCCCTGAGCGACACTCAGGCCGCCCAGCGTGAGGAGGCCCTGAAGCAGGTCATATCCGGCAACGCGTCGGTGAAGAAGAAGGACGGCTCCAACGTCGTCCAGCTGAAGAGCAAGAAGGGCGACGCCAAGTACGTCGAGCTGGGCCGGGAGAAGACCGACAAGATCTTCACCATCCTGGTCGAGTTCGGCGACCAGGTCGACAGCCGCTACGGCGGCACCCCCGGCCCGCTGCACAACCAGATAGCCAAGCCGAACCGCAAGACCGACAACTCCACGGCCTGGCAGGAGGACTACGACCAGGAGCACTTCCAGGACCTGTACTTCGGTTCCGGCAAGGGCGTCAACTCGGTCAAGACCTACTACGAGAAGCAGTCCTCCGGCCGCTACTCGGTCGACGGCGAGGTCTCCGACTGGGTCAAGGTCCCGTACAACGAGGCCCGCTACGGCTCCAACAAGTGCGACCCCGACAACTGCGCCTGGTACGCGGTGCAGGACGGCGTCACCGCCTGGGTCGCCGACCAGAAGGCGGCCGGCCGCACCGACGCCCAGATCAAGTCCCAGCTGACCCAGTACGACCAGTGGGACCGCTACGACTTCGACGGCGACGGCGACTTCAACGAGCCCGACGGCTACATCGACCACTTCCAGATCGTGCACGCCGGCGAGGACGAGTCCGCGGGCGGCGGCGCGCAGGGCGAGGACGCCATCTGGGCCCACCGCTGGTACGCCTTCGGCACCGACGCCGGCGCCACCGGCCCCGCCGACAACAAGCTCGGCGGCACCCAGATCGGCGACACCGGCATCTGGGTCGGCGACTACACCATCCAGCCGGAGAACGGCGGACTCGGCGTCTACGCGCACGAGTACGGCCACGACCTCGGCCTGCCGGACCACTACGACACCGCCGGCGGCGACAACTCCACCGGCTTCTGGACGCTGATGTCGTCCGGCTCGTGGCTGGGCACCGGCCGCAACGAGATCGGCGACCTGCCCGGCGACATGAACGCCTGGGACAAGCTCCAGCTGGGCTGGCTGAACTACGACACCGCCAAGGCGGGCGTCAACTCCTGGCACAAGCTGGGCCTGGCCGAGTACAACACCAAGCACAAGCAGGGCCTGGTCGTCGAGCTGCCGAAGGAGAAGGTCACCACCGAGATCGTGCCCCCCGCCGAGGGTGAGACCCAGTGGTGGAGCGGCAGCGGCAACGACCTCAAGAACACCCTGAGCCGCAGCGTCGACCTCACCGGCAAGTCGTCCGCCTCCCTCACCCTGGACGGCTGGTACGACATCGAGGCCGACTACGACTTCCTCTACACCGAGGTGTCCACCGACGGCGGCGCCAACTGGACCGCGATCGACGGCACCTTCGACGGGCAGCCGATCCAGCGCGACGGCAGTGACAAGCCTGCCCTGAGCGCCACCGTGGACGCCTACGGCAAGCTGGTCTACCCGCTGGACGCCTACGCCGGCAAGAAGATCGACCTGCGCTTCCGCTACCAGACCGACGGCGGCCTGGCCATGAAGGGCTTCACCGCCGACGAGATCGCGGTGACGGCCGACGGCGAGACGCTCTTCTCGGACAACGCGGAGACCGCGGACGACGCCTGGAAGGCGGTCGGCTTCACCCGCAAGGGCGCCTCCTTCACCAAGGAGTACGCGCAGTACTACATCGCCGAGAACCGGCAGTACGTGTCGTACGACAAGACGCTGAAGACCGGCCCGTACAACTTCGGCTTCTCCGAGCGCCCGAACTGGGTCGAGCACTACGCGTACCAGAACGGCCTGCTGATCTGGAAGTGGGACACGTCCCAGGCGGACAACAACACCAGCCAGCACCCGGGCAAGGGCCTGGTCCTGCCGATCGACTCGCACCCGACCGCGCTGAAGTGGAAGGACGGGACGCTGATGCGCAACCGCTTCCAGGCGTACGACTCGCCGTTCAGCCTCTACCGCACGGACGGCATGACGCTGCACAAGGCGGACGTCGCGAAGTACGTCCCGGGCTCGAAGGGCGTCTCGGTCTTCAACGACCGCAAGAACGACTACTACGACCCGGCGAACCCGACCGGCGGTGTCAAGATCACTGACACCAACACGAAGATCAAGATCCTGAAGGAGGCCAAGAACGGCTCGACGATCGAGCTCGAGGTTGGCCCCGCGGGCAGGTAAATAGCATCTGCCCAGGTCAGAGCATGATCGGCGGTGACCCCCTGGCGGGTCGCCGCCGATCCGTGTTTAGGTGCGTCCTGTGGTTCTCTTATTGACACCGGGTCCGACAACCGGACCGGCACAGGCTGACTCGGGGGTATGACCGCATGGCCGCAGGAGGCTTCTGCAAGCTGCCGAACGGCACGGTGGTGGTGGCACTGAACCTGCCCAGCCCCGCCCCGGCGAGCGCCGGCAGCGTGCGTTTTCTCGTCCACGCCCAGAACCGGGCGCGCGCCCTGACCAGGCTGCGCAACCTGGGGCTGCGCAGCGTCTACCTGCGGGGCAACGCGGCCCCGCCCACCCCGGACGAGATCACCGCGGTCCTGCACCACCCGGACGGCCTGATATGGCGCACGGCACCGGTGGCAGGTGCCGTGGGCGGCCCGGACCTGGTCCAGGAGCTGTGGCACCCGATCCGCGCCCTGCTCAGACGCCCGACCGCGCAGACCTAGGGAGCTACTGCACGACCGGCTTGCCGGACAGCTCCACGCCCGCCTGGCGCAGCTCCTCCAGCGCCCGCTCGGTGGTCTCCGCGGCCACTCCGGCGGTCAGGTCGAGCAGCACCTGCGTGCGGAAGCCCTCGCGGGCGGCGTCCAGTGCGGTGGCCCGCACGCAGTGGTCGGTGGCGATGCCCACGACGTCGACCTCGTCGATCTCGCGGGAGCGCAGCCACTCGGCGAGGCCCGTGCCGTTCTCGTCGGCGCCCTCGAAGCCGCTGTAGGCGGCCGCGTACGCGCCCTTGTCGAAGACGGCGTCTATCGCGCCGGAGGCGACGGCCGGGGCGAAGTTCGGGTGGAAGCCGACCCCCTCGGTGCCGGCGACGCAGTGCGCCGGCCAGGAGTGGACGTAGTCCGGGTTGTCGGCGAAGTGGCCGCCCGGCGCCACGTGGTGGTCGCGGGTGGCCACGACGTGGCGGTAGCCGGCGGGCGCCTGCCCGATCAGCTCGGTGATGGCGGCGGCCACGTCGGCACCGCCGGACACCGCGAGGCTGCCTCCCTCGCAGAAGTCGTTCTGCACGTCTACGACGATCAAGGCGCGGCGCATGGTCGGTGTCCTTCGAATGGGTCGACTGTGGAAGAGGGAGATCCGGGGCTGATTCGGCCCTTGTGGGACCGCACCAGCTTCAGGGGGTGTCGTCTGGATCTTGCCGGGGTCGCGGGGTCTGGCACGCACATCTGCGGCGTTGTCGTCGGTTGCCAGGGCTCCGCCCTGTCGCCCTCCTCCGCCTTGCAGCTGCACGCACCAGACCCCGCTCGGGTTGGTTGTAGAGCACCGTCGTCCGGAGTCGGCCGGATCCAGACGACACCCCCTAGCTACCCGAGCCTCACTGTGCGTACTCCGTCGGAATGACGGGTTCCCCTCGGGAGAGCTGGGTGGCGGACAGCGGGAGGTTGGCGCGGGCCGCCGCGTGCCGGTCCCGGGCGGCGTCCAGGGGCTCGCGGGCGACGACCTCGCCGCCCTTGACCAGCTCGACCAGGAGCTGCCGGCCGGCGAGGGCGTCGGGCACCGGCCCGGTGCCGACCACCTCGGCCTCGGCGTACCCGTCCGCGTCCAGGCGCCGCGCGGCCCACTTGCGGCCGCCGACGGAGGTCTTGCCGCCGCTGGACTTCTTGGCCACCGGCACCAGCGGCGCGCCCTCCTCGCCGGACTCGGCGCGGGCGACCAGCTTGTAGACCATCGAGGCCGTCGGGTGCCCGGAGCCGGTCACCAGCTGGGTGCCGACGCCGTAGGCGTCCACGGGCGCCGCCGCCAGCGAGGCGATGGCGTACTCGTCCAGGTCCGAGGTCACGACGATCTTCGTCTCGGTGGCGCCCAGCTCGTCCAGCTGCTGGCGCACCCGGTGCGCGACCAGCAGCAGGTCGCCGGAGTCGATGCGCACGGCGCCCAGCTCGGGCCCGGCGACCTCCACGGCCGTCCGGACCGCCTCGGCGACGTCGTAGGTGTCCACCAGGAGCGTGGTGTCCCCGCCCAGCGAGTCCACCTGGGCGCGGAATGCGTCCCGCTCGTTGTCGTGCAGCAGGGTGAAGGCGTGGGCGGAGGTGCCGACGGTGGGGATGTTGTAGCGGAAGCCGGCGGCCAGGTCGGAGGTGGTCGCGAAGCCGCCGACGTAGGCCGAGCGGGCGGCGGCGACGGCGGCCAGCTCGTGGGTGCGGCGGGCGCCCATCTCGATCAGCGGGCGCTGTCCGGCCGCGGAGGACATGCGGGAGGCGGCGGCCGCTATCGCCGAGTCGTGGTTGAGGATGGACAGGATCACCGTCTCCAGCAGCACGCACTCGCCGAAGGTGCCCTCGACCCGCATGATCGGCGAGCCCGGGAAGTAGACCTCGCCCTCGGGGTAGCCCCAGATGTCGCCGCTGAACCGGTACCGGGCGAGCCAGTCCAGGGTCTCCTCGTCGACGATGTCCCTCTCGCGCAGGAAGCGCAGCACGTCCGCGTCGAAGCGGAAGTTCTCCACCGCGTCCAGCACCCGTCCGGTGCCCGCCACGACGCCGTAGCGGCGGCCGTCCGGCAGCCGCCGGGTGAAGACCTCGAACACGCTCCGCCGCCCGGCCGTACCGGCCTTCAGCGCGGCTCGGAGCATGGTCAGCTCGTACTGGTCCGTGAAGAGCGCCGTCGAGGGGACGTCCACCGGCAGCCCAAGGTCCGCTGTGTTCATACGACGGATCGTACCCCCATTTCGTCACTCTGACGATTTCAATCGTCGTCCGGTGCGCGTGGCGCCCGCCACAGGCCCGTTTGTGCGGGTGCCCCCCTGTGGTGGCAGCATGGGCTGTGTGACGGCAGCCGCACCCATGGAGATCGAGAAGACCGAGTCGGCGGAGGAGGTCTTCGCCGTACCCGAGCCCGACGTGCCCTGGGTGACGATCGTCCACAACGATCCCGTCAACCTCATGAGCTACGTGACGTACGTCTTCCAGTCGTACTTCGGCTACTCCAAGGACAAGGCCACCAAGCTCATGATGGACGTCCACCACAAGGGCCGGGCGGTCGTCTCCAGCGGTAGCCGGGAGGAGATGGAACGGGACGTACAGGCCATGCACGGCTACGGCCTGTGGGCCACCCTCCAGCAGGACCGGAAATGAGCCCGGAAACGACCCACGCCCGCCCGCAGGACGGAAGCAGCTGAATCGCCTTCATGCCCGGACAATTCGAACCGCTCCCCGGCGGCGGCGCGGCCGTCGCGCTCGACGACGTCGAGATCTCCATCATCCGCTCGCTGGCCGTGCAGCTCCTGGAGCTGATCGGCCCCGGGCCCGCCGAGGACGCCTCCGACGACCCGCTCGCCGAGCTGTTCGCCGACGGCCCGAGCGAACCGCCCTCCGACCCGGTGCTGCGCCGGCTGTTCCCGGACGCCTACGGCGACCCCGAGGGCGCCCCGCAGGCCCAGGAGGCCGAGGAGCAGCGGGCGCACTCCGCGGAGTTCCGCCGCTACACCGAGAACGACCTGCGGGCCGGCAAGCGGGACAACGCGCTTGCGGTGGTCCGCACCCTGGACGCCCTCTCCTCGGCGTCGGCGGGCGAGGAGGGCGCGGTGCTGAAACTGTCGCCCGAGGAGTCGCAGCAGTGGCTGCGCGCCCTGAACGACCTGCGCCTGGCGATCGGCTCCCGCCTGGAGATCGCCGACGAGGACGACGCCGACCTGCTCTACCGGCTCCCGGACGAGGACCCGCGCAAGCCGATGGTGATGGCCTACCTGTGGCTCGGCGGGCTCCAGGAGTCGCTCGTCGCGACCCTTATGCCCTGACCGAGACCGATTCGTCACTCTCCGTGTCCGCTCAGCGGGGCCTCAAATCCGGATAACGATCCCGTCAAAGCCGCGCCTCCTTTGTCCCGGAGGTGCGGCTTTTGTCCGCTTCTCCCTGTGTGACACGTCACAGTCCGCCCCTGTGATCAGCGCCGCCGTCGTGGTAAATCTTCACGACCGCCCGGCGAACACCACCCGAATGTTCGGCCGGGTGCGCCACCGAGCCGGCAGACCGCCGGCCAGGCACCGAGCGGGATGTGAGGCCCGCTCAGCTCCATCATCCGGGGGGATCGAGACCCGATCCGAGGCCGACAGAAGGTCCGGATCGGCATGGAGAAAGGCGCACCACACATGACCTCTGCGCAGGTCGACACGGACAAGGCCCCCGAAGAGGGCTACGAGCGCGGTCTCAACAGCCGCCAGGTCCAGATGATCGCGATCGGCGGCGCCATCGGCGTCGGTCTCTTTCTGGGCGCCGGGGCCAACATCGCCAAGGCCGGCCCCAGCATCATCCTCATGTACGCCCTCGCGGGTGTGATCATCTTCTTCATCATGCGGGCGCTCGGCGAGTTGCTCCTCTACCGACCCGTCTCCGGCTCCTTCGCCGAGTACTCGCGCGAGTTCCTCGGCCCCTTCTTCGGTTACTTCACCGGCTGGACGTACTGGCTGATGTGGGTGGTCACCGGCATGGCGGAACTCACCGCCGCCGCCATCTACATCCACTACTGGTTCCCGGACATCCCGCAATGGGTCTCGGCCCTGGTCTTCCTGGTCCTGCTGTTCGTGGCCAACCTGATCTCGGTGAAGCTGTTCGGCGAGATCGAGTTCTGGTTCTCGATGGTCAAGGTCACCGCCATCATCGGCATGATCGTGATCGGCGTCGGTGTGCTCACCCTCGGCTTCAGCCAGGCCGGTGACACCGCCGCGGTCTCCAACCTGTGGGAGTTCGACGGCTTCTTCCCCAAGGGCATCGGCTCGTCCCTGATGACCCTCCAGGGCGTCATGTTCGCCTACCTCGCCGTCGAGCTGGTCGGCGTCACCGCGGGTGAGTCCGAGAACCCCGAGAAGACCCTCCCCAAGGCGATCAACACCCTGCCCTGGCGCATCGCCCTCTTCTACGTCGGCGCCCTCACCGTCATCCTGGCGGTGGTCAAGTGGACCGAGTTCGCCGAGGGCGTCAGCCCCTTCGTGGAGGCCTTCGCCGTCATCGGCATCCCGGCCGGCGCCGGCATCGTCAACTTCGTCGTGCTCACCGCCGCCCTGTCCTCCTGCAACTCCGGCATGTACTCCACGGGCCGGATGCTGCGCACCCTCGCGGACAACGGCGAGGCGCCCAGGATCTTCAACAAGCTCTCCTCGACGAAGACCCCGGCCATCGGCATCGCCGTCTCGGTGGTCTTCATGGCCATCGGCGTGGTCCTGAACTACCTCGTCCCGGAGAAGGCCTTCGGCTACGTCACCTCCGTCGCCACCGCCGCAGGCATCTGGACCTGGCTGATGATCCTCATCAGCCACGTGCGCTACCGCCGCAAGGTCGTCGCGGGCCGCCTGCCCGCCTCCTCCTTCCCGGCGCCGGGCGGCTCGGTCTGCTCCTACATCGCCATCGCCTTCCTCCTCTTCGTCACCTGCCTGATCGCCTACGACGCCGACGCCCGCGTCTGCCTGTACGTGATGGCCGGCTGGGCAGCCGCCCTCGGCATCGGCTGGGCGGTGCTCAAGAGCCGCAACCCGCGGATCACCGAGCGGCCCGGCGAGCCGGAGTTCGAGAAGATCGGCTGACGGACCCACCGAACGCCGCCGACCAGCGCCTTCGCGCGCACCGCGGACGTCCGGCCACCGGGGACGCTCGTGGCTTCCCCTACGGCCACCGCTCAGGATGTCCGGCATGTGGGCTCCCCCGTACCACCCACCGGTACGGGGGAGCCCGTCTGCTTATCCTGGCCGCATGCTGACCATCACACAGGCCCTGTACGACCAGATCGTCGCCCACGCGCGCGAGGACCACCCCGACGAGGCGTGCGGCGTGGTGGCCGGTCCCGTCGGCGAGGGCCGCCCCGAGCGGTTCATCCCCATGCTCAACGCGGCCCGCTCGCCCACCTTCTACGAGTTCGACTCGCAGGATCTCCTCAAGCTCTACCGAGAGATGGACGACCGCGACGAGGAGCCGGTGGTCATCTACCACTCGCACACCGCCACCGAGGCCCACCCCTCCCGCACCGACATCACCTACGCCAACGAGCCCGGCGCCCACTACGTCCTCGTCTCCACCGCGGACACCGACGGGGCCGGCGAGTTCCAGTTCCGCTCGTTCCGGATCGTGGAGGGCGAGGTCACGGAAGAGGAGGTCACGGTCGTCGAGGCGTACTGATCTCATTCAACGGACGAAAATGGTCCATCAGGTGAGATCACACTCCGGATGCCGGACCGGGAATCGATACGATGAGCCCATGGTTCTTCTCGACGTGAGCGACAAGGCGCCGGGCATGCTGCTCGTGGCGCGGCTGCACGTCGACCTGTGCAGGCTGAAAAGCGCCATCTGTTGATCTTCGTTGCCGCCGTACGGCCGTGAGCCGCGGCGTGCTGACGTGTGCCGCCGCGCGCCCTACGAACCCACGACAAACTTCCGACAGGAGCACTCAGCCATGGCCATCGAGGTCCGCATCCCGACCATCCTCCGCCAGTACACCGACGGCCAGAAGGCGGTGGAGGGCACCGGGGACACCCTCGCCCAGCTCTTCGCCGACCTCGAGACCCGGCACACGGGCATCCAGGCCCGCATCGTCGAGGGTGAGCAGCTCCGCCGCTTCGTCAACGTCTACCTGAACGACGAGGACGTCCGCTTCCTGGACGGCATCGACACCAAGCTGTCCGACGGCGACAGCATCACGATCCTGCCGGCGGTCGCCGGTGGCATGGCCTGATCGCCGATGCGCTACGACTCCCCGCTGGCCGCGGTGGGCAACACTCCCCTGGTGTGCCTGCCGCGGCTGTCGCCGTCCGACGACGTCCGCATCTGGGCCAAGCTGGAGGACCGCAACCCGACCGGCTCGATCAAGGACCGTCCCGCGCTCCACATGATCGAACAGGCGGAGAAGGACGGCCGCCTCACCAAAGGCTGCACGATCCTGGAGCCGACCAGCGGCAACACCGGCATCTCCCTGGCCATGGCCGCCAGACTCAAGGGCTACCGCATCGTCTGCGTCATGCCCGAGAACACCTCCCAGGAGCGCCGCGACCTGCTCACCATGTGGGGCGCGGAGATCATCTCCTCCCCGGCCGCGGGCGGCTCCAACACCGCCGTACGCGTCGCCAAGGAACTCTCCGCCGAACACCCGGACTGGGTGATGCTCTACCAGTACGGCAACCCGGACAACGCCGGCGCCCACTACGCCGGCACCGGCCCCGAGATCCTCGCCGACCTGCCCTCGGTCACGCACTTCGTCGCGGGCCTCGGGACGACGGGCACGTTGATGGGTGTCGGCCGCTACCTGCGCGAGCACAACCCGGACGTGAAGATCGTCGCCGCCGAACCGCGCTACGACGACCTCGTGTACGGCCTGCGCAACCTCGACGAGGGCTTCGTCCCCGAGCTGTACGACGCCTCCGTCCTCACCACCCGCTTCTCGGTGGGCTCCGCCGACGCGGTCACCCGCACCCGTGAGCTGCTCCAGCAGGAGGGCATCTTCGCGGGCGTCTCCACCGGCGCCGCCCTGCACGCCGCGATCGGCGTCGGGAAGAAGGCGGTCAAGGCGGGGGAGAGCGCGGACATCGTGTTCGTCGTCGCCGACGGCGGCTGGAAGTACCTCTCCACCGGCGTCTACACCGCGGCCACCACCGAAGAGGCCATCGAAACCCTCCAGGGCCAGCTCTGGGCCTGACGGCTCCTCCCGGCGAACCGCCCCGCGACGTACGCGTCGCGGGGCGCTTCAGCTTTCGGGCCCCCGCCCGCCGCGCCCGTCCCGCCGGCCCCGGGGGCGCCGCCCCCGGCCACGAGGCCGCCGGCCCCGGCCCCAGCCGTCGACGAGCGTCGCCACGAGCGCGAGCAGCACCACCGCCGCGAAGACGAGCCACCAGGACGTGTCCATACCGACGACGGTACCGGCGCACGCCGCAGCCGCGCGCCCCTTACGTGGCCCCGCACTCCCCGCTTCCAGCCGAACCGGTGATCCCACAGGTGAGTTCGCCCACAACGGCCCCTGGCGGAGGAGCGACCGCAGGTTTTGCGCCTTACGCTCGACGGACCGCACGACCCCCGTCTCTCCACACGCGCCAGCGGAGGTTTCTGCTTCATGAAGCTCACCGTCGTCGGCTGCTCGGGGTCGTTCCCGTCCGCGGAATCGGCCTGCTCGAGCTACCTCGTCGAGGCCGACGGCTTCCGGCTGCTCCTCGACATGGGCAACGGCGCCCTCGGCGAGCTGCAGCGCCACTGCGGTCTCTACGACCTCGACGCGATCTTCCTCAGCCATCTGCACGCCGACCACTGCATCGACATGTGCGCCTACTTCGTGGCGCGCTACTACCGGCACGACGGCGGTCGCTGCGCCCCGCTCCCGGTCTACGGACCCGAGGGCACCGAGCACCGGCTGACCACCGCCTACGCCGACACCCCGTCCGCCTCCTCCATGAGCGAGGTGTTCGACTTCCACACGGTCAAGCCGTCCACCTTCGAGGTCGGCCCGTTCACCGTGCACACCGAGCGCGTCGCCCACCCCGTGGAGGCCTACGCCATCCGCGTCGAGCACGGCGGCCGCTCACTGACGTACTCCGGCGACACGGGCGCCACCCCCGTGCTGGACGAACTCGCCCGCGACACCGACCTGTTCCTGTGCGAGGCCGCCTTCACGCACGGCAAGGAGAACATCCCCGACCTGCACCTCAACGGACGCGAGGCGGGCCAGAGCGCCGCCCGGGCCGGCGCCCGGCGCCTGGTGCTCACCCACATCCCCCCGTGGACCGACCCCTCGGTCAACCTGGCCGACGCGCGCGAGGTGTACGACGGGACGGTGGAGGTCGCCGCCGCGGGCGCGGTGTACGAGATCTGAGCCCGCGACACCCGCGGCCCGCGTGACACCGGCGGCACCCGCGGCAGCGTGACACCGGCGGCACCCGCGACACCCGCGGCACGGCAGCGCGAAGGCCCCGGAACCTTCGCGGTTCCGGGGCCTTCGTCACGCCGTACGGCCGGGGCTCACGCCTTGGTGAGGTCCTCGATCTCCTCCTCGGGCTCGCGGCCCGGGGTCTTCAGGTTGAACTTGACGATCGCGAAGCGGAACGTCACGTAGTAGATCGCCGCGAACACCAGGCCGATCGGGATGATCAGCCATGGCTTGGTGGCGAGGTGCCAGTTCAGGGCGTAGTCGATGGCACCGGCCGAGAAGTTGAACCCAGCGTGCACGCCCAGCCCCCACGTCACGGCCATCGACACGGCGGTCAGCACCGCGTGCAGCACGTACAGGACCGGCGCGATGAACATGAACGAGAACTCGATCGGCTCGGTCACACCCGTGACGAACGAGGTCGCGGCCAGCGAGAGCATCATGCCGAGGACGGCCTTGCGGCGCTCCGGGCGGGCGGTGTGCGCCATGGCCAGGGCGGCGGCCGGCAGACCGAACATCATGATCGGGAAGAAGCCCGACTGGAAGATGCCGGCCGAGGGGTCACCGGCCAGGAAGCGGGTGATGTCACCGTGCACCACGTCACCGGCGGAGTTGGTGAAGTCGCCGAGCTGGAACCAGGCCACCGTGTTCACGAACTGGTGCATGCCGACCGGGATCAGCGCGCGGTTCACACCGCCGAAGAGGGCCGCGCCGCCGGAGCCGAGGCCGGTCATCCACTCGCCGAAGCTGGAGATGCCGTCGCCGATGGGCTCCCAGACCAGACCGAAGAAGACACCCACGATGATGCCGACGAAGGCCATGATGATCGGCACCAGACGCCGGCCGTTGAAGAAGCCGAGCCAGTCCACCAGCTTCTTGCGGTGGTACCGCTGCCACAGTACGGCGGCGAGCAGACCCATGATGATGCCGCCGAGCACACCCGGGTCGTTGTAGGTCGCGGCGACGTCCTCGCCGTTCTTGACCACCGCCTCGGTGACCGGGAAGGCCTCGAGCACCTTGCTGTAGACGAGGAAGCCGACCACCGCGGCCAGCGCGGTCGAGCCGTCGGCCTTCTTGGCGAAGCCGATGGCCACGCCTATGCAGAACAGGATCGGCAGCGAGCCGGTGAGGGCACCGCCCGCGTTGTTGAAGACGGCGGCGACCTTGTCCCAGCCGAGGCCGTCCGCGCCGAAGATGTCCGGCTGACCGAGGCGGACCATGATGCCCGCCGCCGGAAGAACGGCGATCGGGAGCTGGAGGCTGCGGCCTACCTTCTGCAGCCCCTGGAAAAGACCGGATCCCCGCTTCTTTGCGGGGGCCGCCGTGTCGGTGGCGGTGCTCATGCTTCCTCCATCGGGTGGTGGTCTACACCACTCAGTGGTGTAGACCTGTTGTAGCACGATGAAGGCGGCGTAAGGAACCCGTGATTCCGCGACCGGACCGCTACGCGCAGTACCCGGTCAAGTCCCCTGCTCACACGCGTGCGAGGGCGCGGCGAAGGCCCCCGGACCGACGGTCCGGGGGCCTTCGCGAGACCACCCTCAAAGGGTACGTGAGAACGAAACTGGTCTACACCTTGGTGACGTCCTCCACCTCTTCGTCGGGCTCCCGCCCCGGCGTCTTCAGATCGAACTTCGTGATCGCGAACCGGAAGACCGCGTAGTACACCACCGCGAAACACAGCCCGATCGGAATGATCAGCCACGGCTTGGTCGCCAGGTTCCAGTTGATGACGTAGTCGATCAGCCCCGCCGAGAAGCTGAACCCGTCCTTCACCCCCAGCGCCCACGTCACCGCCATCGACACACCCGTCAGCACCGCGTGCGCCGCGTACAAGAGGGGAGCGATGAACAGGAACGAGTACTCCAGCGGCTCCGTGATCCCGGTCACGAACGACGTCAGCCCCACCGACAGCATCAGACCGCCGACCTCCTTGCGCCGGCTCGGCTTCGCACAGTGCGTGATCGCCAGCGCCGCCGCGGGCAACGCGAACATCATGATCGGGAAGAAGCCGGTCGTGAACTGCCCCGCGTCCGGATCACCCGCCAGGAACATGTTGATGTCACCGTGCACCACCGTGCCGTCCGGCTTCGTGTACGAACCGAACTGGAACCACATCGGCACGTTCAGGAACTGATGCAGACCGATCACCAGCAACGCCCGGTTCGCCAGCCCGAACACACCCGCGCCCCACGCGCCGATCCCGGTCATCCAGTCACTGAAACTCTCCAGCGCGTCACCGATCGGCGGCCACACCCACAGGCACAGCGCCGCGAACACGATCGCCACGAACGCCATGACGATCGGCACCAGCCGGCGGCCGTTGAAGAAGCCCAGCCAGTCCACCAGCTTCGTCCGGTGGAAACGCCGCCAGAAGTACGCCGTCAGCAACCCCATCACGATGCCGCCGAACACCCCCGGATTCTGGAAGACGAACGCCGTCACCTCCCCCGAACCGTCGGTCACCTGGCAACCGACCTGCGGGACCGCCTTCGACCCCTCCGGACAGTCCTCCGGAAACTGCCGCAGCACGTTGTAGTAGACGAGGAACCCCGCCACCGCCGCGAGCGCCGTCGAGCCGTCGGACTTCTTCGCCATCCCGATGGCCACGCCCACGCAGAACAGCAGCGGCAGCCCCAGCGACCCGTCGAGCAGCGCACCGCCCGCGCCCGTCATCACCTTCGAGACGTTCGTCCAGCCCAGACCGTCGTCCCCGAACACGTCCGGCTGTCCCAGCCGGTTGAGAATGCCGGCGGCGGGCAGGACCGCGATGGGCAACTGAAGAGAGCGACCCATCTTCTGCAACCCCTGGAACGCCGTGTTCCAGCGGGCGCGGGCGGGGCTGACCGCGCTGTCGGCACTCATCCGGTCTCCATCCGGTCGCCGGTACACTGGTGTAGACCAGTTGACAGACGGCACCGCCGTCGTGACGCCATCATTCGGTACGCACCGCATGACCGCTCGCGAAGATGGGCCAACTGTGGGTTACTGCGACAAAGCGGCTCGGATCAGGGAGAACGAACATGGCCAGCAAGGCTGAGAAGATCGTCGCCGGCCTCGGCGGCATCGACAACATCGACGAGATCGAAGGCTGCATCACCCGACTCCGCACCGAGGTCAACGACCCCGAGCTGGTCAACGAAGCCGCCCTCAAGGCCGCCGGCGCCCACGGCGTCGTCAAGATGGGCACCGCCATCCAGGTCGTCATCGGCACCGACGCCGACCCGATCGCGGCGGAGATCGAAGACATGATGTGAGCCACCGGCTCACCGCCTCACCGGCAAGGTGCAAGGGGCCTTTCCCACTCCGGGACAGGCCCCTTCCCCATGGGCCGCTAGGCTCACCCGCATGTCACGAATCGACGGCCGCACCCCCCAGCAGCTCCGCCCCGTCACCATCGAACGCGGCTGGAGCAAGCACGCCGAAGGCTCCGTCCTCGTCTCCTTCGGCGACACCAAGGTCCTCTGCAACGCCTCCGTCACCGAAGGCGTCCCCCGCTGGCGCAAGGGCAGCGGCGAAGGCTGGGTCACCGCCGAGTACGCCATGCTTCCCCGCGCCACCAACACCCGCGGCGACCGCGAGTCCGTCAAGGGCCGCATCGGCGGCCGCACCCACGAGATCAGCCGCCTCATCGGCCGGTCCCTGCGCGCCGTCATCGACTACAAGGCACTCGGCGAGAACACCGTCGTCCTGGACTGCGACGTCCTCCAGGCCGACGGCGGCACCCGCACCGCCGCCATCACCGGCGCCTACGTCGCCCTCGCCGACGCCGTCGCCTGGGCCCAGGGCCGGAAACTGATCAAGGCCAACCGCAAGCCCCTCACCGGCACGGTCTCCGCCGTCTCCGTCGGCATCGTCGACGGCGCCCCGCTCCTCGACCTGCGCTACGAGGAAGACGTCCGCGCCGACACCGACATGAACGTCGTCTGCACCGGCGACGGCCGCTTCGTCGAGGTCCAGGGCACCGCCGAGGCCGAGCCCTTCGCCCGCGACGAACTCAACACCCTGCTCGACCTCGCCGCCGGGGGCTGCACGGAACTGGCCGAACTCCAGCGCAAGGCACTCGACACGGTCCTCGAAAGGTAAAGCGAGTAAAGGGAACGCCAACGGCAGGCAACTGGGCCGCCCGAACACGCGTCCCTAGCAGTACAGCACCACGGGCGTACGGCAGACCTTGCCGTACGCCCGACGCCGCACCGCACACGGGCCGCCCGGCCCTGTCCCAAGGGGAGGACCGAGACCCATGGCCGCGAGCAGCCACCGCCGCCTTCGCCGCACCGCCACCGCCGTCGCCACCGTGGCGACCATCGCCCTGACGGCCGGCCTCACCACCGGCTGCGACGCCGTCGACAAGGCCCTCGACTGCGTACGCACGGCCGACGCGATAGCCGACAGCGTCACCGAACTCCAGCAGGCCGTGGAGAACGCGGACGACCCCACCCAGTGGGAGGAATCCCTCAACTCCATCGACAAGAACCTCGACAAGATCGGCGACCAGACCGACAACACGGACGTCAACAAGGCCGTCGACGACCTCGGCAAGGCCGTCGACAACGTCCGCACCTCGGTCGAGAACGGCGACGAGACCCCCGACCTCAGCCCCGTCACCGACGCGGCGGGCGAACTGACGAAGGTCTGCACGCCGTAGGGAGGGCTCGGTCGGACCGGGCAGGGGGTCCGGAATACTGGCCCCCATGACCCGCCTCATCCTCGCCACCCGCAACGCCGGAAAGATCACCGAACTGAGGGCCATCCTCGCCGACGCGGGCCTGCCCCACGACCTCGTCGGCGCGGAGGCCTACCCGCACATCCCCGACGTCAAGGAAACCGGCGTCACCTTCGCCGAGAACGCCCTCCTCAAGGCCCACGCCCTCGCCCAGGCCACCGGCCTGCCCGCCGTCGCCGACGACTCGGGCCTCTGCGTCGACGTCCTGAACGGCGCCCCGGGCATCTTCTCCGCCCGCTGGGCAGGCCGCCACGGCGACGACAAGGCCAACCTCGACCTCCTCCTCGCCCAGATCGCCGACATCGCCGACGAACACCGGGGCGCCCACTTCGCCTGCGCGGCGGCCCTGGCCCTCCCCGACGGCACGGAACGCGTGGTCGAGGGCCAGTTGAAGGGCACCCTCCGCCACGCCCCGGCCGGCACGGGCGGCTTCGGCTACGACCCGATCCTCCAGCCGGCCGGCGAGACCCGCACTTGCGCGGAACTGACGGCAGAGGAAAAGAACGCGATCAGCCACCGCGGCAAGGCGTTCCGGGCGCTGGTACCGGCGGTACGGGAGCTGTTGGGCTGAGGCGCCCATGGCAACGGCCTGCGCATCCTCTTTGGATTCGCAGGCCGTTCGCGTGCGGCGGAAGGGATTCGAACCCTCAAGCCCGGTCAGGGGCCACAGATCCTAAGTCTGCTGCGTCGCCATTGCGCCACCGCCGCCAGCGTCTGCCATCGTACCGGGAGTCGCACCTTGCCCTGGGCGGTCCCCTGCACCAGGTGCTGGTCGCCGCATGGCAGTCGGGTCGGCCGCGCCAAACCGCCTGCACACCGCAGAGGTTGCACTGCTCCGGTCTGCGCATCCGCTCCCGGCCGCGTGTTCGTGGCTCCGTACGGAGTAAGGAACCGGTTGTCGGACAGTCATGCGCGGCATGCGGAAGGGCCCGTACCGGAAAGGTCCGGTACGGGCTCCGCTGAAGGAGAACTCAGATGCCCAGGTCCTTGATGATCTTGGCTACGTGGCCCGTCGCGCGGACGTTGTACAGGGCGCGTTCGACCTTGCCCTGCTCGTCCACGACGATCGTGGAGCGGATGACGCCCATGTAGGTGCGGCCGTAGTTCTTCTTCTCGCCGAAGGCGCCGTACGCGTCGAGGACCTTCTTGTCCGGGTCGGCGAGGAGGGTGACCTTCAGGGACTCGGCCTCGCGGAACTTGGCGAGCTTCTCCGGCTTGTCGGGGGAGATGCCGATGACGTCGTACCCGGCGCCGGTCAGCAGCTCCAGGTTGTCCGTGAAGTCGCAGGCCTGCTTCGTGCAGCCGGGGGTAAGCGCCGCAGGGTAGAAGTAGACGATGACCTTGCGGCCCTTGTGGTCGGACAGGGACACCTCGTTGCCGTCGGCGTCCGGGAGGGTGAAGGCCGGGGCCTGGTCCCCGGGCTGGAGTCGCTCGCTCATCCGGTCAGGGTAACGGGGGGTCCTGACAGTGCGAGCGGGCGTGGAGCTGACAGACTGTCCGGGACAGTGTCAGAGGACTTCGGAGGCGTACGGTGGCGGACACGTCGGACATCAGAACCCCGGCGCAGATCGAGGCGGACATCAAGCGCCGCCGCGAGGTGCTGGCCGAGACGCTCGACGAGCTCGGGATGCGGGTGCACCCGAAGACGATCGTCGACGACGCGAAGGCCAAGGTCGCCTCCAGTGTCGATCACACGCTGGGCCGGGCGTACGTCCAGGTCAATCGGGTGGTCAGCGATGTGAAGGCGCAGTTCGTGGACGAGACGGGCGCCCCGCGGATGGAGCGGGTCGTGCCCGTCGCGCTGGTCGTGGTCGGGGTCGTGGGGCTGCTCGCCCTGGGCGGCACCCGGCGGCGCGGGCGCTGAGCGGGGGCAGGTAGGTTCAGGGCGTGAGCGCCAAGAGAAACGAGCACGGTCCCCAGGACGACAAGCTGCCCATCCGGATGCTGCACGACCGCGTGCTCGTGCGGCAGGACACCGGTGAGGGCGAGCGGCGTTCGGGGGGCGGCATCCTGATCCCCGCGACGGCGGCCGTCGGCAAGCGGCTGGCCTGGGCCGAGGTGGTCGCGGTCGGTCAGAACGTACGGACCGTGGAGCCGGGCGACCGGGTGCTGTACGACCCGGAGGACCGTGCCGAGGTCGAGGTGCGGGGTGTGGGCTACGTGCTCATGCGCGAGCGTGATCTGCACGCCGTGGCGGCGGACCGGTTCGAGGGGTCGGAGGACTCCACCGGGCTGTATCTCTGAACCACGGGTCCAGGTCGGACTTCAGGGGCTGGTGATCAAGGTCACCAGCCCCTTTCCCCTGCCTTTGCTACCTTGGGAAGCACCCCGACGAGACGCGCCGTACCGGGCTGAAGGCAAAGACGACGCACCACCGTTCAGTTCGTTCACGGAGGTGTCTGTCGTGGCGTGGGTTCTGTTGTTCGTCGCCGGTCTGCTCGAGGTCGGCTGGTCGATCGGGATGAAGTACACCGACGGTTTCACCCGGCTGTGGCCGAGTGTGTTCACCGGGGCCGGGATCGTCGCGAGCATGATGCTGCTGTCGTACGCGGCGCGGACGCTGCCCATCGGTACCGCCTACGGCGTGTGGGTGGGCATCGGTGCGGCCGGGGCGGCGGTGCTCGGCATGGTGGTGCTGGGGGAGCCCGCGACCGCCGCCCGGATCTTCTTCATCTGTCTGTTGCTGGTCGCAGTCGTGGGCTTGAAGGCGACCTCCGGTCACTGACGCCGCGGGTTGACGGGGATGCCGGGGAAGCCGGTGTTCGAGTCCCCGCCGCCCGCGCCGTCGGTGTCCCCGCCGCCCGGTCCCGTGCCGCCGTTCGAGGAGTCGTCGCCGCCCCCGTCGCCGCCGCCCCCGTCGTCGCCGCCCGTGGGGCCGGGCTCGGTGCTGGGGCCACCGGTGGTGGGGGTGCCGCCGCCGGTCGTCGGGGGGTCGGACTCGGTGCCGCCGCTGTCGCCGGGCGGGGTGCTGCCGCCGTCGGAGTCGCCGGGGGTTTGCGAGCCGGAGCCGTCCTCGTCGGCGTCGCCCGGTCCGTCGGAGGCGTCGCTGCTGCCGCTCTCGTCGCCGTCGCCCGGTTCGTCCGAGGCGTCGCTGCTCGGGGGCGCGGTGACGTCGGCGCCGTCCTGGAGCTGGAGGTCGAAGTCGGTGACCGGTTCGCCCTTGAGGGCGTTGCGGGTGTACTGGCTCCAGATCTCGGCGGGTGCGCCGCCGCCGTTGATACGGGCGAGGCCCATGGCGCCGTACAGGGACTTGTGGGCGGCGGTCTTCGGGTCCTGGCCCATGACGGCGACGACGGTGGCCAGGTCGGGGGTGTAGCCGGCGAACCAGGCGGCGGTGTCCTCCTCGGCGGTGCCGGTCTTGGCGGCGGCGGGGCGCCCTGCGGCCTGGGCGGCGGTGGCGGTGCCGTTCTGGACGACGCTGCGCAGGACGGACGTGGTGGTGTCGGCGGACTCGCGGCTGACGGCCTGGTGTTCGCGCCGCTCGGGCAGCTCGACCTCCTGCTTGCCGTCCTTCGTGACCTTCTCGACCAGCGTGTA
Organism: Streptomyces sp. NPDC001599; assembly: GCF_042893535.1. Classification (NCBI taxonomy): domain Bacteria; kingdom Bacillati; phylum Actinomycetota; class Actinomycetes; order Kitasatosporales; family Streptomycetaceae; genus Streptomyces; species Streptomyces sp. NPDC001599. The sequence continues at coordinate 354,628 of NZ_JBIAVA010000005.1, read as the reverse complement.
GGTGCTGTGCCTGCCGTGGTTGGCGAGGGTCGCGTAGGCCTCGGCCATGTCGAGGGGGCTGGCGGTGGCGACGCCGAGGGCGATGGAGGGGGAGGGGGTCAGCTCGGGGGTGTCGGGGGAGAGCCCGAGGTCGATCGCGGTCTGCTTGACCTTGTCGGAGCCGACGTCGACGGCCATCTGGGCGTACACGGCGTTGATGGACTTGTCGGTGGCCTCGCGGACGGTGACGTGGCCGTAGTCGCGGTGGTCCTCGTTCTCCGGGGCGTAGCGGCCGCCGCTCCAGCCCTGGACGGGGCGTTCGCTGGTGCCGTCGTAGCGGGTGTTGGGGTTGATCATCTGCCCGCTCTGCGTCTCGGAGTGGTTCTCGACGGCGGACGTGAACACGAAGGGCTTGAAGGTGGAGCCGACCTGGAAGTCGCGGCGGACGGCGTTGGGCGTGTACTGCTTGACGTAGTCGATGCCGTTGTACATCGCGACGACCTTGCCGGTCTTCGGGTCGACGGAGGCGCCGCCGGCGCGGACGTAGGTGTCGACCTTGCGTTCCTTCTTGTCGAGCTGGGACATCAGCTTGTCGTCGACGGCCTTGACGAAGGCGTCCTGCTTGTCCTTCTGGAGGGTGGTGGTGATGCGGTAGCCGCCGCGGCCTAGCTCCTCCTCGTCGACGATGTCGTTCTCGATCAGGTACTTCTTGACGATGTTGACGACGTAGCCGCGCTGTCCGGACATGTTGGTGGAGATGGTGGACTGCTTGGGCTTGGGGAACTTCGCGGCGGCGCGTTCGGCGGGGCTGATCCAGCCCTTGTCGGCCATGCCGTTCATGACGTACTTCCAGCGGGCCTCGGCGGCGGGCCGGTTCTCGGGGTGGGCGACGACGTCGTACTGGCTGGGGGCGTTGAGCAGGGAGGCGAGGTAGGCGCCCTGGGCGGCGGTGAGGTCCTTGGCGTCGACGCCGAAGTAGGCCTGGGCGGCGGACTGGATGCCGTAGGCGCCGCGGCCGAAGAAGCTGGTGTTGAGGTAGCCCTCGAGGATCTCGCTCTTGCTCTTCTCCCGGTCGAGCTTGATCGAGATGAAGAACTCCTTCACCTTGCGGGTGACGGTCTGGTCCTGGGCCAGGTAGTAGTTCTTGACGTACTGCTGGGTGATGGTGGAGCCGGACTGCTTGCCCTTGCCGGTGGCGGTGTTCCAGCCGGCCCGGACCATCGCCATGGGGTCGATCGCGGACTCGCTGTAGAAGTCGCGGTCCTCGGCGGCGAGGACGGCGTGCTGGGCGTCCTTGGAGATGCGGGCGAGGCCGACGCTCTCGCGGTTGACCTCACCGTCGCGGGCGAGGACGCTGCCGTCGGCGTACAGGTAGACGTTGGACTGCTTGGTGGCGAGCGCGTTGGCCGCGGGGATCTGCACGAGGTGGTAGCCGAGGAAGAAGCCGCCGACGATCAGCAGCAGGCCGACGACGACGGTGCTCAGCACGATGCGCCAGGTCGGGATCAGCCGGCGCCATCCGGTGCGCTTGGGCCGCTTGGGCTTCTTCGCCTTCCCGGGCTCTGCGGGCGCTGCGGGTGTCGCCTGTTCCCCCGTCTGCCCCTGGCCGGCCGCCTGGGGCTCTCTCGGGGCCCGGTCCTGGTTCGGCGGCTGCGGCTGCGGCTCGTCGCTCATCTCGTGCACGGACTCCTGTTTCGGCTTCTGCTTCGCTTCGTACGGTTTTCGGAACGTCTGAGTTTCTTCTGGTGAAGACTCTCGCACCGCGGGTTCCGTTCCCACTCGACGGCACACCCGTGAAATTCCGTGGCAGGGGCCCCCGTGGGCGCACTAGGCTCCTGCGCTTTGGTGCCGGTCGGAAGGGAAGGGCTGTGAGTGCGGGCTCGGGGCGGTTGTACGTCGCCGTCGCGGCGGGGGGATTCCGACGGTACGCGACGTATCGGGCGGCCACCGCCGCCGGGGTGTTCACCAACACGGTCTTCGGTTTGATCCTGGTTTACACCTATCTGGCCCTGTGGGACGAGAAACCGCAGCTCGGAGGATACGACCAGGCGCAGGCCGTGACGTTCGTGTGGCTGGGGCAGGCGCTGCTGGCGGCGCTGGCGATCGGGGGCGGCGGGTTCGAGGACGAGCTGATGGAGCGCATCCGTACGGGTGACGTCGCCGTCGATCTGTACCGTCCGGCGGATCTTCAGCTGTGGTGGCTGGCGGCGGACGTGGGGCGGGCGGTGTTCCAGCTGCTGGGCCGCGGGGTGGTGCCGTTCGTGTTCGGGTCGCTGTTCTTCCCGGTGGCGCTGCCGCGGGAGGTGTCCGTGTGGGCGGCGTTCCTGGTGACGGTGGTGCTGGCGATGGTGGTGGGTTTCGCGCTGCGCTATCTGGTGGCGCTGTCGGCGTTCTGGCTGCTCGACGGCACCGGTGTGACGCAGATGGCGTGGCTGGCGGGGCTGTTCTGCTCGGGGATGCTGCTGCCGCTGAACGTGTTCCCGGGGGTGCTCGGCGACGTGGTGCGGGCGCTGCCGTGGTCGTCGCTGCTCCAGGGCCCGGCGGACGTGCTGCTGGGGGAGGCGGATCCGCTGGGGACGTATCTGTTCCAGGCGTCCTGGGCGGTGGCGCTGCTGGCGCTGGGGCGGCTGGTGCAGTCGGCGGCGACGCGAAGGGTGGTGGTCCAGGGTGGCTGAGGTGGCCGGGGCGGCCGGGGCGGTGGTACGGCGCGGTCGCGTCGTCGAGGGGGTGCGCGCGTACGGGCTGATCGCCGGGATGTGGATCAGGTCGACGATGGCGTACCGGACGTCCTTCGTGCTGACGGCGTTCGGGAACTTCGCGATGACCGCGCTGGACTTCGTGGCGATCCTGCTGATGTTCTCCCGGGTGGACGCGCTGGGCGGCTACTCGCTGCCCGAAGTGGCGTTCCTGTACGGGCTGTCGGGGGTGTCGTTCGGGCTGGCCGACCTGGCGATCGGCTCCATGGAGCGGCTGGGCCGCCGGGTGCGCGACGGCACGCTGGACACGCTGCTGGTGCGTCCGGCGCCGGTGCTGGCGCAGGTGGCGGCGGACCGGTTCGCGCTGCGCCGTCTGGGCCGGGTGGTGCAGGGGCTGCTGGTGCTCGGGTACGCGCTGGTGGTCGTCGACATCGACTGGACGGCGGCGAAGGTGCTGCTGCTGCCGGTGGCGCTGGTCAGCGGGGCGGGGATCTTCTGCGCGGTGTTCGTGGCGGCGGGGGCGTTCCAGTTCGCGGCGCAGGACGCCTCGGAGGTGGCCAACGCCTTCACCTACGGCGGCACGACGATGCTCCAGTACCCGCCGACCGTGTTCGCGCTCGACCTGGTGCGCGGGGCGACGTTCGTGCTGCCGCTGGCGTTCGTGAACTGGCTGCCGGCGAGCTATGTGCTGGGGCGGCCGTATCCGCTGGACCTGCCCGGGTGGGTGGCGTTCACGCCGCCGCTCGCGGCCGCGGCCTGCTGTGCGCTGGCGGGCCTGGCCTGGCGGGTGGGCCTGCGTTCGTACCGGAGTACGGGGAGCTGAGGGAGATGACGGAAACGGCTGAGACGGCGGAAACGGCGGAAACGGCGGAAACGGCGAAAACGGCGGAGACGGAGACCGTGACGGGCAGGGAGGCGGACGCCGCGGCCTTCATCGAGCTGGACGGCGTCGAGAAGGTCTTCGACGTGCGCAAGAAGACGGGCTTCCTGAAGCGGGAGCGGCGTCAGGTGCGGGCGGTGGACGGGCTGTCGTTCACGGTGTCGCGCGGCGAGATGGTCGGCTACATCGGCCCGAACGGCGCGGGGAAGTCGACGACGATCAAGATGCTCACCGGCATCCTGACGCCGAGCGGCGGCCGGCTGCGGGTGGCGGGCATCGACCCGTCCCGGGAGCGGGTCCGGCTGGCGCACCGCATCGGGGTGGTGTTCGGGCAGCGGACGACGCTGTGGTGGGACCTGCCGCTGATCGACTCCTACCGGTTGATGCACCGCATGTACCGCATCCCGGACGCCCGTTACCGCGAGAACCTGGACCGCTGTGTCGAACTCCTCCAGCTCCAGGAGCTGCTCGACGTGCCGGTGCGGCAACTCTCCCTGGGGCAGCGGATGCGCGGCGACATCGCGGCTGCGCTGCTGCACGACCCGGAGGTGCTGTACCTGGACGAGCCGACGATCGGCCTGGACGTGGTGTCCAAGGCCAAGGTGCGGGGTTTCCTGCGGGACTTGAACGCCGAGCGCGGTACGACGGTGCTGCTGACCACGCACGACCTCCAGGACATCGAGCAGCTCTGCTCGCGCGTGATGGTCATCGACCACGGGCGGCTGATGTACGACGGCCCGCTGGACGGTCTGCACGAGGCGGGGGAGAGCGAACGCACCCTGGTGGTGGACCTGGAGCGGGAGTTGCCGCCGATCGAGGCGCCGGAGCCGGCCCGGGTGGTGCGGGTGGAGGGGCCGCGGCAGTGGCTGGCGTTCCCGGCGTCGGCGTCGGCGGCCGGGCTGGTGGCGGGGATCGCGGCCCGGTATCCGCTGGTGGACCTGTCGGTGCGGGAGCCGGACATCGAGTCGGTGATCGCGAAGATGTACGCGGAACGCGCGGGCGCGTAGTGTCCGGCGCGGTGACCTCGTAGGCTGCTGTACATGACCGACGACGCCCCGGAACTCCGCGCATCCGACGCCGACCGCGAACGAGTCGCCGAGGTCCTGCGCGACGCCCTCGCCGAGGGGCGCCTGGACATGGCCGAGTTCGAGGAGCGGCTGGACGCCACCTACAGCGCGCGGACGTACGGGGACCTGGCGCCGATCACCCGGGACCTGCCGGTCGGCGGGGCGGGCGCCGCGCCCCGGGTGTCGATGACCAAGGAGCCCGAGCGGGACGGGAGCTGGGCGGGCCGGATCACCGGCGGCGAGGGCTCGTCGACCTGGGCGGTCGCCGTGATGTCCGGCTTCCAGCGCAAGGGGCGCTGGACGGTGCCGAGGCGGTTCAACTGCTTCGCGTTCTGGGGCGGCGGGGAGATCGACCTGCGCGACGCGGACTTCGCGGCGGGCGAGGTCGTGATCAACTGCGTCGCGATCATGGGCGGGATGAACGTGGTCGTGCCGCCGGGCGTCGAGGTGGTCGTGCGCGGCATCGGCTTCATGGGCGGCTTCGACCACAGCGAGGAGGGCGTGCTCGGGGACCCGGGCGCCCCGCGCGTGATCGTGACGGGCTTCGCCTTCTGGGGTGGCGTCGGTGTCGAGCGCAAGGTGACGCGGGCCGAGCGGCAGCGGCTGAAGGAGGAGCGCCGCCAGGAGAAGCTGGAGCGCCGCCAGGATCGGGAGCGGGAGCGGCTGGAGCGCGGCTCGGGCCGGGCGGAGCTGGACGCCTCCCGCCACGACAGCCACGGCCTCGACGGTCTGCACGACCTGCACGGCGGCAGCCGCGAGCGGGAGCTGGAACGGGAGCGCGAGCGGCGCCGGGACACCTGAGCGCCGCCCCCGCCCCGGGCCCCGGCCGGTCCGCTACGCCTTGACCCGCGCCGCTCCCTTCAGTGCCGCCAGGTCGATGACCTGGCCCATGCGCGCGTACCCCTTGTCGCCGGGGTGCAGATGGTCGCCGCTGTCGTAGTCGGAGCGCATCCGGCGCGGGTCGTACGGGTCGCGCAGGGCCTTGTCGAAGTCGACCACGGCGTCGAAGACCCGGCCGGAGCGGATCTCCTCGTTGACCTCCTGCCGCATCGCCTCGCGGGCCTTGGTGTAGCCGCCGTAGCCGCCGAACGGCGTGATCGTGGCGCCGACGACCCGCAGTCCCCGGGCGTGCGCCCGGTCGACGAGGGTGCGCAGGCCGGTGAGGATGCCGTCGCGGTCGGCGAGTTCCGGGCTGTTCAGGATGTCGTTGACGCCGAGGACGACGACGACGGTCTTGACGTTGGTGCGTTGCAGCACGTCCCGTTCGAACCGGCTCAGCCCGCTCGGGTTGTCGGCCGGCCGCCCAGGCCTGCTGGTCAGGAGCCGGTTGCCGCTGATGCCCTCGTTGACGACGCTGTAGCGGGGCGTGTCCCGGCCGGCGCCCGCGGCCTCGTGCAGCCGGGCGGCGAGGACGTCGGTCCAGCGGTGGTTGGCGTCGGACTCGGAACGGGCGCCGTCGGTGATCGAGTCGCCGAACGCCACGACCGTGCCGTCGGCCTCGTGGCTCAGCACGTCGAGGGCGGTCAGGTAGCGCCAGTACGGCGTGGGGGTGGTGTACGCGGCGGCGGTGACGTCCGCCGTGCGGTCGCCGTCGGCCAGGTAGCTGGTCTGCCGGGCCTGCGGATGGTAGGTAACCGGCCCGGACGGGATGGGGGAGTACGTGGTGACCAGGACGTTCGCCCCGTAGGGGATGGCGAGGCGGGCGGTGTCGCTCATCACCTGGCCGCCGGCCGGGATGATCACCCGGGCGCTGCCGCCGAAGGTGAGCCGGCGCATGGTGTCGGCGATCGCGGCCGCCGTGTCGGGCCCCGCCGCCAGCGCGATCGAGGCGTGCGTGACGGTCAGCGGCGACTGCCCGTACAGGTTCGAGAGGGTGATCCGCGCGCTGGTGCCGCCGACCGAGGTGTGCACGACGTTGCGCACGGAGCGGCCCGCCATGCCGGTCGTCCCGGTGCCCGGCTCGGCCCCGGCCGGTGCGGTGGCCCAGGCGCCCACCCAGGCACCCGTGGAGGCGGGGGCGGCGTCCCCTCGCGGGAGACGGCCTCCGGCCTGCAGCGCGTGGTCCCTGGTGCCGTCGTCCGCGGACACTCCGGCGTATATGGCCGCGGAGATCGCCACTATCAGGGTGACGATCGCCGCGAGCAGGGCACGGTGCTTGGTGGGGGGCGCCCCCGCACCCCCGTCACGACCCCGGGTCATGCTGTGCTGTTCTCCTCGGGCGAGGGGAGCCCCGAGGCTCCGGTCCGATGAACCCATGATGCGTCATGGGCGGAGGAAAGGCCGCAGAAGCCGCGGGCGTTCCCCCTCCCGGACAGACGCCGGGAACTTGTGTTCCGTTCCGGGAGTCGGTCAGGAAGGGACAATGTGTGAGGGACGTATCAGCGAACGGTGGAGCGGATGGAACGCACGAAGGCGGAACTTCCCGAAGGCGCGGGGGATACGGGTGGTTCCGGAGGTGCCGGGGGTGTCGGGGAGGCCGCGGGGGCGGACACCCGGGGTGCGGGTGCGGGTGCGGTCCGCGACCGCGCGATGACCTCCTTCAGCCCCGCCGACGAGGTCAAGCGCCGCGGCGTGCGCCGGATGAAGCTCACCGCCACCGGTCTGCTGCTCTTCGTCGCCCTGGTCTACGTCCTGGCCGAGTGGGCCGCCCACCGGGGCGCGGGCGCCTGGGCGGGCTATGTGTCGGCGGCCGCCGAGGCCGGCATGGTCGGCGCGCTCGCCGACTGGTTCGCGGTCACCGCGCTCTTCCGCCACCCGCTCGGCATCCCCATCCCGCACACGGCGATCATCCCGAAGAAGAAGGACCAGCTGGGCGTCTCGCTGGGCGAGTTCGTCGGGGAGAACTTCCTCTCCGAGGCCGTCGTGCGCCAGCGGCTGCGCGCCGTCGGCATCGGCAGCCGCCTCGGCGCCTGGCTCGCCGTACCGGAGCACGCCGACCGGGTGACGGCCGAGCTGTCCGCCGCCCTGCGCGGCGCCCTGACCGTGCTGCGCGACTCCGACGTCCAGGCGGTGGTCGGCGAGGCGATCACGCGCCGGGCCGACGCGCAGGAGATCGCGCCCGGCATCGGCAAGATGCTGGACCGGGTCGTCTCCGACGGCGGTCACAAGCGCGCCGTCGACCTCATCGTCTCCCGCGCCCACGACTGGCTGATCCTGCACGGCGACTCCGTGATGGACGCCGTACAGGGCGGGGCGCCCGGATGGACCCCCCGGTTCGTCGACCGGAAGATCGGCGACCGCGTCTACAAGGAGCTGCTGCGCTTCGTCACCGAGATGCGCGACATGCCCGCCCACCCCGCGCGCGGCGCCCTCGACCGCTTCCTCACCGACTTCGCCGCCGACCTCCAGTCCGACACGGAGACCCGGGCGCGGGTGGAGCGGCTGAAGACCGAGGTGCTGGGCCGCGGCGAGGTCCAGGATCTGATCGCGTCCGCCTGGACGGCCGTACGGTCCATGATCGTCTCCGCGGCGGAGGACGAGCGCAGCGAACTGCGGCTCAGGGTGCGCGCCTCGCTGCTCTCCCTGGGTGCCCGGATGGCCTCCGACGCCAAGGTGCAGGCCAAGGTCGACGGCTGGGTGGAGGGCGCCGCGGTGTACGTGGTGACCACCTACCGCAAGGAGATCACCTCGCTGATCACCGACACGGTGGCGGGCTGGGACGCCGAGCACACCACGAAGAAGATCGAGGCGAACATCGGCCGCGACCTCCAGTTCATCCGGATCAACGGCACGGTGGTCGGCTCACTGGCCGGGCTGCTGATCTACACGGTCTCCCGCATCCTGGGGGCGTAGCCTCCCGGCGCCGCGGGCGTGTTCTCTGCGGCGTCGGGCACACGTGAGGCGTTCGCTCGACGGAGAGCCGCCGGAGGGGTGCCATGACAGCACAAGCGTCGTCGTCGGGCTCGGTGCCCGCCTCCACCGGGACGGTCACCACGGCCGTCCCCGCCCGCCTGGACCGGCTGCCGTGGTCCCGCTGGCACTGGATGATCGTGATCGGCCTGGGCACCGTCTGGATCCTCGACGGCCTGGAAGTCACGATCGTCGGCAACGTCGCCGGACGCATCGCCGAGGACGGCAGCGGCCTGGACATCAGCTCCGCCCAGATCACCGGCCTGGCCGCCGCCCTGTACGTGGCCGGGGCCTGCTCCGGCGCCCTGTTCTTCGGCTGGCTGACCGACCGGCACGGCCGCAAGAAGCTGTTCATGATCACGCTGGTGGTCTATCTGGCGGCCACCGCGCTGACCGCGGTCTCCTTCGAGTCCTGGTGGTTCTTCCTCTTCCGCTTCCTCACCGGCTTCGGCATCGGCGGCGAGTACGCGGCGATCAACTCCGCGATCGACGAGCTGATCCCGTCCCACTACCGGGGCCGGGTCGACCTCATCATCAACGGCAGCTACTGGCTCGGCGCGATCGGCGGCGCCCTGCTGTCGATCGTGATGCTGGACACCGGCATCTTCGCCAAGGACGTCGGCTGGCGGCTCAGCTTCGCCCTCGGTGTGGTCCTGGGCCTGGTGGTGCTGCTGGTGCGGCGGCACGTCCCGGAGAGCCCACGCTGGCAGTTCATCCACGGCCAGGGCGAGAAGGCCGACAGACTCGTCTCCTCCGTCGAACGGGAGATCGAGCGGGAGAAGGGCGAGAAGCTGCCGCCGCCGGCCGGTGAGATCACCATCCACCAGCGCAAGTCCATCGGCTTCGGCCTGATCGCCAAGACCGTCTTCCGCCGCTACCCGCGCCGCGCGGTCCTCGGCCTGTCCCTCTTCATCGGCCAGGCCTTCCTCTACAACGCGATCACCTTCGGCTTCGGCACCATCCTCATCACCTTCTTCGACGTGCCGACCGGCAGCACCGGCTACTACTTCGCCGTCATCGCCGCGGGCAACTTCTGCGGGCCGCTGCTGCTCGGCCACCTCTTCGACACCGTCGGCCGCCGGATCATGATCTCCAGCACCTACCTGATCTCCGGCATCCTGCTCTTCGGCACGGCCTGGCTCTTCGACCGGGGCTCGCTCACGGCGACGACCATGACGGCCTGCTGGTGCGTGGTGCTGTTCTTCGCCTCGGCCGGCGCCTCCAGTGCCTACCTGACGGTCTCCGAGATCTTCCCGATGGAGACCCGCGCCATGGCCATCGCCTTCTTCTACGCCCTCGGCACCGCCGCCGGCGGCATCAGCGGCCCGCTGCTCTTCGCCGACCTGACCGAGTCCGGCGTGGTCGGGGACACGGTCCTGGCCTTCCAGATCGGCGCCGGGCTGATGTGCGCGGCGGGCCTGGTCGCGGCGTTCCTGGCGGTGAAGGCGGAACGCCGCTCCCTGGAGGACATCGCGGAGCCGCTGTCGACGGCGGTACCGGATTCGCCGGGCCCCGGCGCGAAGACCGCGTAGCGTCACGCACGCCGGCCCGATGGGGCACCGACGTCGAGGAGATCCGATGAGCATCCGCAGAATCGTCCCCAACATCCATGTCGAGGCCGAGGGCCAGTGGAACACGAGCCGCGAGTTCTACGGCCTGCTCGGCTTCGAGGAGGTCATGGACATGGGCTGGGTGACGACCCTGGCCTCCCCGTCCAACCCCACCGCCCAGATCAGCCTCTTCACCGAGGAGCGCACGGCGCCCGTCGTCCCCGACCTGAGCGTGGAGGTCGAGGACGTCGACGCGGTCTACGCCCAGGTGGTCGCGTCGGGCGCGGAGATCGTCCGGGAGCCGCAGGACGAGGAGTGGGGCGTACGGCGCTTCTTCGTACGGGACCCGAACGGCCGGGTGATCAACGTGCTCACCCACCACGCCTGACCCGCGCCACCGCGCTCAGGAACGCCGGTCGGCGACCGCCCACGAGGCCAGCGCCACGGCACCCGCGACACCGAACACGGCGGGCCAGGCGCCCACCTTCTTGGCCAGCGGGTGCGACCCCGCGAAACCGGCGACGTACGCCGCCGTCAGCGCACCCGCGGCCTTCCCGCCGGCCCGGGCCCGCCACTGCTGCGCGGCGGCGGCCCCGGCGACGGCGAGCACGGCCCCGCCGAGCTGCCGCTTCTTCGTCCAGCGGGCCACGCCGTACCCGCCCACCAGACCGCCCGCGGCGACCACCGCGCTGGGAACCCTCGCCATCTCTGCCTCCCGATCCGACCGCGGCCGGACCTGCTCCGGCCGTACCGACTTGTCGGGACCGAGGCTAATCCCCGCCCCTTTCGGCCGAACACCGAGCCCTGATCGCGACACTTCCGGGTATCCGCTCCGTTGGGGGAGACGAGCACCCGGAGGAGACCGATGACCGCGCAGCGCCCCCGCACCTACGACCCGCCGCGCCCCCGGACGGTCGCGGTGGACGGCGCCCGCGTCGCCTGCTGGGAGTCGGGACCGTCCGGCGCCGAACCCGTGGTCCTCCTGCACGGCTACCCCGCCGACCACCACTGCTGGCGCCACCAGGTCCCGGCCCTGTCGGACCGGCACCGGGTCGTCACACCGGACCTCCTCGGCTGGGGCGCCTCCGACCGCCCCCTCCACCTGCCCTTCGACTACGACACGGAGGTCGCCCGGGTCGGCCGGCTCCTCGACGCACTGGACCTGGACTCGGTGAACCTGGTCGGCCACGACTACGGCGGCTTCCTCGCCCTCGGCTTCACCCAGAACCACCCGGGCCGGGTGCGCAGGCTGGCGCTCCTCAACAGCCGCGCGCACGCCACCTTCACCCGCCGCTGGTACACCGTGTTCAGCCTCCTCGGCCTCGCCGGACGCAGCCCCCTGCTCCGCCGCCCGGCACGGCACCTGCCGTACGCCGCCCTCCACCGCCGTTCCTTCGCGCCGCTCGTGCGCGCCGGCCACCTCGACGCCCGCGTCCTGGACGGCTACGTCGACTGGATGGACACGCCCGAGGGCCGCCGCTGGCTGCTCCACTACTTCGGCGAGTACCGCACCCCGGCCCGCCCCGAGCTGCGCCGTCGGCTGTCCGGCATCACCTGCCCGACGGCCGTCGTCTGGGGCCGCGCGGACCCGTACCTGAGCCCGGCGATCGCGACCGGGCTGGCCGGGTCGGTGCCCCGCGCCGAGCTGACGATGCTGGACGACGCGGGCCACTGGGTGATGGACGAACGCCCGGCCGCCGTGACGCGGGCGCTGGGCCGACTGCTGGAACGCACTGCTTCGAACGGGTGAGACGCAGGTCACAGGTGAGCCATGGCGCGGCCTGTCACATCGCGCCGCCGGCGTCCGTCGTAGCTGTGTACGACCAACACGGCAACGACGGAGGAATCCACCATGGAAGCGCGTCTCAACCTCTTCACCAACCCGCTCGCCGGCAAGCTGCTGCGGCACATCAACTCCGCGGGCAAGGCCGTGGGCGACTCGGCGCTGCCGGCCGCGACCCAGGAGCTGGTCAAGATCCGCGCCAGCCAGATCAACGGCTGCGGCTTCTGCCTCGACATGCACACCAAGGACGCCGCGAAGGCGGGGGAGACCTCGCTGCGCCTCAACCTGATCGCCGCCTGGCGGGAGGCCAAGGTGTTCACCGACGCGGAGCGCGCCGCCCTCGAACTGACCGAGCAGGGCACCCGACTCGCCGACGGTTCCGGCGGCGTCACCGACGAGGCCTGGGCGAACGCGGCGAAGCACTACGACGAGGAGCAGCTCACCGCCCTGGTCGGGCTGATCGCCGTCATCAACACCTACAACCGCCTGAACGTCATCACCCAGCAGCCGGCCGGCGACTACGAGCCGGGGATGTTCGGCTGAAGCCGGCACCCCTCAGCCGCAGTCCCGGCCGCCCGGTCCCGGCCGCCCGGTCCCGTCGCCCGCCGCTCAGCCGGCGTGCAGCAGGACCGGGAGCCGCTGGTGGCCGTTGCTGATCAGGGAGGGCACGGGCGGCAGCTCCTCGGCCGGGTCGGCCAGGCGGATGTCCGGGAAGCGGCCGAAGAGGCTCTCCAGCGCGAGCGTCACCTCCATGCGGGCCAGCGGTGCGCCCAGGCAGAAGTGGACGCCGTGGCCGAAGGCCAGGTGCTCCTTGACGGTGCGGGTCGCGTCGAAGGTGTCGGCGTCCTCGTGCCAGTCCGGATGGCGGTTGGCCGCGGCGTACGAGGCGAGGATCGCCTCCCCGCGGGCGATGGTCCGCCCGTCCGGCAGAGGGATGTCGGCCACCGCGAACCGCAGCGGCAGATGCTTGACCGCCGGTTCGTGGCGCAGCGTCTCCTCCACCACGTCCGCCCAGGTGACCTCGCCCTTGCGGACCAGCGCGAGCTGGTCGGGGCGGGTCAGCAGGGTGTGCACCGCCTGGTCGATGACGTTGACGGTGGTCTCGTACCCGGCACTGATCATCAGCAGCAGGGTGTCGCGCAGCTCCTCGGGGGAGAGGCGGTCGCCGTCCCCCTCGTCGTCCCGCGCGGCGATGAGCAGGGACGTCATGTCGTCGCCCGGCGTGGCGCGCTTGGCCGCGATGAGCTGGTCGAGCACCTCGTACAGCCGCGCGGTGTTGGCCTGCGCCTCGGCCTGGTCCAGGGTGGTGTCGAAGACGCCGTCCACGAGGGCGCGGAAGCCGTCGCGCCGGTCCTCGGGCACGCCCATGAGGTGACCGATCACCGCGATGGGCAGCGGGTAGGCCAGCTCCTGCCGCAGGTCCACCGGCTCACCGGCGGGCAGCTGGGCGAGCCGGTCGACGAGCCCGGTCACCATCGACTCGACGGCCGGGCGCATCGCGGCTATCCGGCGGGCGCTGAACGCGGGCGCCACCAGCCGGCGCAGCTTGCGGTGGCCCTGCCCGTACGCGGTGAACATGTTCTCCACCGCCACCCACAGGGCCAGCGGCCAGGTGGTGACGACCTCGCCGAAGGCGGGCCAGTGCGCCCGGGCGTCCTTGGAGACGTCGGGGCTGGTGAGCAGCTGCTTGAGGAGGACGGGGTCGCTGACCGACCAGGCCTCGACCCCGAGGACGTCGACCCGTGTGGCCGGGCCGCCCTCCCGCAGGGTGCGGTGTTCGGCGTGGTGGTCGGCGCCGGTGGGGTCGAGGACGAGGGCGGGCTGCTGGGTCGCCATGACCTGGCTCCTTAGTGTGCGGCGGGCTGTGCGGCGGGGAAGGTGACGGGCAGGGATTCGAGGGCGCGGTGGAACGGGCCCGGACGCCAGGCCAGTTCGGCGAGCGGGCGGGCCAGGTCCGTCTCCGGCAGCGCGTCCAGGAGGTGGGTGACCGCGGTCTCGGCGATGAGGTAGGCGTGCGAGCGGGCCGGGCAGGTGTGCGGACCGATGCTCCACGCCAGGTGGGCGCGGTTGCCGCCGTGCTGACCCTGCGGCACGCCCTCCGTGAGCGCCGGGTCGTTGTTCGCGGCCGCCATCGAGATCACCACCGGCTGGTCGGCGGGCAGCAGCACGCCCTCCACGTCGATGGGGTACGGCGGGTAGGAGATGCAGTAGTTCGCCATCGGCGGGTCGGTGTAGAGCACGGCGTCGAGCGCGTCGCGCACCGTGGAGAGCCCGGCGTGCAGGTCCGCGGAGAACTCCTCGTCGGTGAGGATCTTCAGGATCGTGTTGCTGATCAGGTTGGTCATGGGTTCGATCCCGGCGCCGTAGAGCGTGACGAGCTGATGGCTCATCTCCTCGTCGGTCAGCTCGACGGGGTGGAGGGTCAGCCGGGAGGTGATGTCGTCGCCGGGGTGGGTCCGGCGCAGGGTCACCAGGTCGGACACGGCCTGCGCGAGGATCAGGTTGCCCTGCTCGGCGTTGGTGGTGTCGAAGATCTTCGCCATGCCGTCGGCGATGCGCTGCCCGATCTCGTCCGGGCAGCCGAGCAGCGCGCTCAGCACGCGGAAGGCGATGGGGAAGGAGTACTGGGTGAGCAGGTCGGCCGAGCCGACGCCCCGGAACCCGTCGATGGCGTCGGAGGCGACCTGCTCGACGAGGGCGCGCAGCCCGTGCTGGTCGACCTGGTCGATGGCGTGGGTGTTCGCGGACCGGTAGCGGGCGTGCTCGGCGCCGCCCGAGCGCAGCGCGTTGGGCCGCCACTCCATCATCGGCCGCACCGGGCAGGTCTCCGGGATCAGCTTCTCCCACGCGCGGGGGTCGGCCGGGAAGTGCAGCGGGTCGTTCAGGATGCGGCGGGCCTGGTAGTAGCCGATCACCAGGGTCGCGGGGACGCCGGGCGCCAGGTCGACGGGGACGAGCGGACCGTGGGTGCGGCGCATGCTCCGGTAGGCGGCGTGCGGGTCGGCGGCGAACTCCGGTGCGTACAGGGCGATCCGGCCGGGACCGCTCGCCGGCGCGGTCTCGGTGGAGGGCAACGTCATCGGCGGGACTCCAGGAGGGCGGCTGAACGGTGCTCGGAGAGGTACTCCGTGAGCGTGATCAGGGCGTGCAGGGAGGAGGTGCGGTCACGGGCGTCGCAGTACGTCAGCGGCGTGGCCGGTTCCAGGGCCAGCGCCTCGCGCAGCTCGGCATCGGGATAACTCGGTGATCCGGGGAAGGTGTTGATGGCGACGGCGTACGGGATGCCCGCGCCGTCCAGCAGGCCGAGGGCGTCGTGGGAGGCGTCGAGGTCGCGGGTGTCGGCCAGGACGAGGCAGCCGAGGGCGCCCTCGGCGAGGTCCTCCCACAGCGGCTGGAAGCGGGACTGCCCCGGCAGCCCGAACAGGTACAGCGCGAGCCGTCCGCCGGCCATGTGGATGCGGCCGAAGTCCATCGCCACGGTGGTCGTCGTCTTGTGCGGGGTGCCGCGCAGATCGTCCACACCGGCGCTGGCCTGCGTGATCGGCTCCTCCATGCGCAGCGGCCGCACCTCCGAGACGCTGCCGATCAGCGTCGTCTTGCCGACGCCGAAGCCGCCCGCGACCACGATCTTGGCGGACCGGGTCACCGTGGCCGGGACGTAGGTGACGGGCCGGTCGGACCGCTCGGCCCCGTCGGCCCCGTCGGCCCCGTCGGCCCCGTCGGTCCGGTCAGACCATGGAGCGAAGTCCACGGAGTACCTCCTGCAACAGGTCGAAGTCGGGCTGGTCGTCGAGCGCGGCGACCGGGCTGGAGAGGTGGCCGGAGTCCATCAGCGAGGAGACGAGGATGCGCACCGTGGAGGGCGGCAGCTCCAGCGCGGCGGCGATGTCGGCGACGGCCAGGCCGCCGTCCGCGCCGGCGAACAGCCGCATCACCCGGCGGGCGTCCGGGCCGAGGGTGTCCGTGGGGCCGGTCGCGGCGATGACCACGCTCTCCAGGCGCACGTCCTCGCGCGCGCGGATCCGGCCCCCGGTGCGGACGTAGGGCCGGACCATGTCGGGATCGCGCCGCGGCCCGCTCATACCGGTTGGCCGCCGTCCGCGACCGGCACGCGCTCCTCCGTGGCCAGCTCGTGTCCCACCCGGGTGGCGAGCCGCACCATGTGGTGCGAGATCAGCCCGACGTCGGCGTCGGGGCCGGTCGTGCACACCGACAGCATGGTGTTCTTGGCGGCGGTCGTCGTCAGGCCGATGCAGCCGACCGACTCGATCAGCAGCTGCCGCATCCCCGCGCCGCCGGTGAACTCGTCCCAGGCCTTGCCCGCCGCGCGCAGCGCCGCCGTCAGCGCGGCGAACTTCTCCCCGTCGTCCTGGCCGATCGTCTGCGTACGGGCCTTCAGCAGTCCGTCGCTGCTCATCAGCACGGCGTACCGGACGCCCTCGACGCTGCCGAGTTCCTGGTCCAGCAGCCAGCCCAGGCCGTTGGTGTGTGTGTCTTGCACGATCAGTGTCCTTCGTCGTCAGCGGCGTCGTGGGGGGTGGTGCGGGCGGCGGTGTGGGTGGGGGTCGGCGAGGGCTGCTCCCCGTCGCGGCCGCGGCGGGTCCCGGCCGCCCAGGCGGCGGCGACGGCGGGACGCCCGGGCTCGGTGTCGTCGGGGGCGGCCGGGCGCCGCGCGGGGGCGGGCGCGGCGGAACGCCGGCGGACGGTCAGGCCGCTGGCGGTGGTGGAGGTGGGTGTGGAGGTGGGCGTGGAGGTGGCTGGGTCGGATACGGCTCCTGCGGCCGGGGCTCCGCCGGGGGAAGCCGCAGGCGCAGCGGCGGGCTCGGCGGCCGCGGCGGACGCCACGGTTGCATCGGGCGCGACGGGGGACGCGGCCACCGCTTGGGCCACCGGAGCCGCTTGGGTCACCTGGGCGGCCACAGGAGCCGCAGGGACCACCGGTGCCGCGGGCGCCACCGAAGCCGCAGGGACCGCCGGGGCTGCCTGGGCCGGTTGGGGCGCCTGGGCGGCAGGCCTCGGTACCGGCTGGGCCACCGCGGGGTCGACGATCAGGTTCTTCGGCAGGACGACCATGGCCCGGGTCCCCTGGTAGATGTTGGGCGCGGTCAGCTCGACGCGGAAGCCGTAGTTCTCCGCCAGCAGGGACGCGACGCGCAGCCCCGTCTGGGGGTGGGCGCCCAGGCGTGTGATGTCGTCGCGCTGTTCGCCGGACATCACGTCACTGGCCCACAGCAGCCGCTCGTCGTCCATGCGCAGTCCCGCGTCGTCCACGATCAGGAAGCACGCGTGGTGCCCCTGTTCCAGCGAGACGTGGACACTGGCGGCGGGCGGCGAGTAGCGCAGCGCGTTGTCCAGCAGTACGGCGAGCGCGTGCACGACCGCCTCCACGGCGCGGCCCTCGACCACCACGGACCCCATCTCGGGGTGCTTGATCCGCTCGTAGCCCTCGATCCGGCCCATGGCCGCGCGCACGATGTCGGTCAGCGTGGTGGCGGGCCAGCGCCGGGACAGCTTGTCCCCGGCGAGCACGGAGTACCCCGACGCCGTGAGCAGCATCTGCTGCGTGAGGTGGTCGATCTCCACGAGCGTCGCGTACGCCTCGTCCGAGATGTGCCGCCGTACGCCCTGGCTGACGGCCCGGCCGAGCCGTGCGGAGCGGGCCACGACGTTGTTGGCGAAGCCGCGCACGGCGGCCCGGGCCACGCCGACGGACTCGCGGCGGGCCTGGGCGATCTGCCGCTCGGTGTCCTGCCGTAGCCGCTCGGCGGCGTGGACCGCGGCCCGTTCGGCGGCCGCCCGCTCCTCGGTCCGTACGTCGCCCACCGCCGAGGCCACCGCGCCGGGCACGGCACGCAGCCGCTCGGCGAGCGGTGTCCCGTCGAGCTGCGCCGGCACGAGCAGACCGCCCTCGGGGCCCGCGCCGCCGGGCCCGCCCTTCGCCGCCGCCGGGATCACGGTGGCCGCGAGGTGTCCCACGCACTGCTCCGCCGCGACGAGTTGCAGGGTCAGCCGGTCGGCGTGCTCGCGCAGCTGCTCACCACGGCGCCGGGCCTGCTCGGCCTTGCGCCGGAAGTACCACGCGGCCCCGGCTCCGGCCACCGCCAGCACGGCGGTGGCGGTCACTATCAGTTCAGTCATCAGGTCCTCACGGATCGGAAGCCGTCGGTGTGGGCGAGGTGGCCGAGGCGGGCCGGCGCGCAGGGGCGGGGCGCCGGCCGGCCCGATGACGACCGGGCTCTCAACAGGCCGGAGCGGACCGGTGTCTCCCACGGTCGTCCCGTGCCGCGGAGTCGGCAGCGACGCGGTCGACGGCGAAGGCGCACGACATGGATCTCCCGGGAACAGGCGAGGGCCGGTACGAGGGCCGGTACGAGCAGGGGGTGCCGATGACGCGGACTCGAGACGGAGCGGGACCGTGCGTCCCGAGGCGCCTCGAACTCCCGTATCCGCGACCGGCGTTCGGCATACGGAAGGGGACCATACCGCTTGTGCTCACGTTGTGCTGATGCACGGTGCCGGACTCGTGATCACGGCCTGGAAGCGCCGGGGCTTTGGCGCGAAAAATGCGCCGATGAGGACCGAACCACTGTGGCTGAAAAGGGAGTTGGCCCGCCGGACGGAGTCCTGGTAAAGGCTCAGTCGTTGTCGGAGAGGCGCTTCAGCCACTCGCCGAGCAGCCGCTGCTCCGCCTCGCTGAGCACCGTCTGCTCGGGGAGGGAGGCGCGCAGCGCGCGGGCGGCGCCCTCGGGGCCGGCGTCCCGCACGGCAGGACGTTCGTGGGTGACGGCGGCGACCATGGACTCGCGCAGGGTGGTGAACAGAGCGGGATCGCGCCGGTCCTCGGGCAGGGACAGCCAGGTGAGCACCGCGCCGCGTGCCGTGGCGTGGATGATCTGGGCCGCCAGCTCCTGGTCCACGCGGAGCCATCCGCCGGTGGCGAGCCGCCGCATGCGGGCCATCAGGATCTCCATGCCGGCCTTGAAGGCGGCCGAACCCGTCCGCGCCGGTTCGGTGTACATCAGCGTGTACAGCGCGGGATTGGCCAGACCGAACTCGACCGCCAGGTCCCAGCCGTCCCGCAGGTCCTCGATGGGATCCGGCGGATCGGGGTCGACGTGCTTGGTGGCGAGAAAGCTCGCGAAGCCGTGCTCGGCGACCGCGTCGAGCAGCCCGTCCTTGTCGCCGAACAGCCGGTAGATGGCCGGCGGCTGAAGCCCCGCCGCCTCGGCGACCGCCCGCGTGGTGACGGCGTCGCGGCCGCCGCGCGTCAGCAGGCCGATGGCGGCCTCGATGACCCGCTGCCGGGTCTGGTCGGAACGAGAGGGCATGCGGCCAACGATACCGGTTTGGTGTTGCCATCGTGATTATCGCTGTTACCGTAGAAGTGATTCCACTGGAAACAGAATCTTGGAGCGAGTCATGATCATCGTTACCGGAGCCACCGGACAGCTGGGCAGTCGGATCGTCGAGCACCTGCTCGCCCGCGTACCGGCGCAGCAGGTCGGCGTTAGTGTCCGCGACCCGGGCCACCCGGGGGCGCGGGCCTTCGCCGACCGAGGGGTGCGGGTGCGCAGGGGCGACTTCACGGACGCCGAGAGCCTCGCCCACGCCTTCGAGGGCGCCTCCCAGGTCCTCGTCGTCTCCGTGGACAAACTGGGCGAGGAGTGCGTCAAGCGGCACCGCACCGCGATCGAGGCGGCCGTCACGGCGGGCGCCCGCCGCATCCTCTACACCAGCCAGATGGGCGCCGGCGTGGCGTCCCACTTCCAGGCCTGCCGCGACCACGCCGCCACCGAGGAGATCCTGCGCGGCTGCGGAGTCCCCTTCACCTCACTGCGCAACGGCTTCTACGCCGCCAGCGCGACGCGCTTCCTCGGCCACGCCCTGGAGACCGGCGAGATCCGGCTCCCCGCGGACGGCCCGGTCGCCTGGACCACGCACGCCGACCTCGCCGAGGCGACCGCCGCCGTCCTGGCCGACGAGGGCCGCATCGAGGGGCCGACACCGCCCCTCACCGCCTCGCGGGCACTGACCTTCGACGACATCGCGGCCCTCGCCACCGAGGTGACGGGCCGGGAGTTCACGCGGAGCACCGCACCCGAGGCCGCCTTCCGCGACCAGCTGCTGGCCCAGGGCGTCCCCGAGCAGTACGCCGACCAGTTCCTCGGCATCTTCGCCGCCGCCCGCGCCGGCGAGTTCGCCACGACCGACCCGACGCTGGCCGCGCTGCTGGGCCGGGAGCCCGTCGGAATGCGGGAGGTGCTGGGGGAGGCGCTGCGGCAGGCGCCGGACGGGCCGTCGTCCGCGGGCTGATCCGGTCAGCGGGGCGGGAGCCGGGCTGCCCTCGCCGCTCCCGCCACCCTCCGCCCTCTTCGCCCCTCCGTTCCGTTCCGTTCCGTTCCGTTCCGTCAGGATCCGGAGCTCAGCTGGTCCGTGATCTCCTTGATCCAGTCGTCCTTCTTCGCCGGATCCATCAGGCTCGCCTCCCACGTCGCCTGATCCGTCCCGTGGTCCTCGGGACCGGCCTTGAGCACTACGAGCAGGTCCATGGCGGAGCGGCGCAGTTCCGGCTGGGTGTCGGGCCGAGAGAGCATGCCGTAGAGCTTCTTCGCCGCCAGCTGGCGCTTGTACGCCGAGATCTTCTTCCACACCTTCATGGCATGCTTCAGCGATTCCCAGGTGGGCAGGGCCTCCGGTACGTCCTCGCCGTGCGGCGTGTAGCGCTCGGGGTGGTGTACCTCCTGGAAACGCCCGTAGCCCGACCGGGCTCCCTTGTAGGCGGCGACGCTGACGACGAGGCCCGCCCCCACCGCGGCGGTGATCCAACCGGCCGGGTTGGACGCCAGGCCCACGGTCGCGACGATGGCCACGGTCGCGATGCCGCCCGCGCCCTTCAGACCCTCGCCCACGCCGCCGCCCACCGACTCCTTGACGCCCTTGGAGACCTGCTTCCGCCTCGCGAACTTCTTGGTCTCGTTCACGGTCTTCGCGTCGTCCTTGGCGGCGAGGTAGGCGAGCTTGGCCTGGGCCTCGCGAAGCGCCGCCGCCTCGTAGGCGGTCGCGGCGGCGTGGAGGGCCTCGTCCCACCCCTCCCGCGGGTGGCCCTGGTCCCTCTCCGCCTGCAGTGCCAGGACCGCGTTGTGCGCCTCCACGGCGCGCGGCTCCTCGGCCTCCCACGCGGTCTTCAGACTGTTGATCGTTCCGGCGTGGACGGCTTCGGCGTTCGGGAGCTTCCCCAGGTCACGGTACTTGCGGATCGCTCCACTGGTCTTGAAGACGGCACGCACGCTCTTCGCCACACCGGCGACGGCGCTGAGAACACCGCTCGCCTCGGTCGCGGCCACGGTGCTCGCCACTCCCTGGACCTTGAGCGTCTCCTTGGCCATGGTGCCCACGTTGGCGCCCGTACTGAGGACGCTCACGCCCGCGTCGCCCCCCTTGACCTTGGCCTTCCTCCGCGCGTTGTGGAAGCCGGCCCCCGTCTTCTTCCGCAGGGCCGTCTTCAGGTTCCGGAACGAGTCCGCGACGCTTGCCCCCAGAGCGAGGAGCTCCGCGCCGGTGCTCAGCGACGCGCCGGAGACCCCCGCGGCGGCGGCGTCGTGCTTCAGGACGTCGGCGCCCGACCCGCCGCCGGTGTCCGTCTTCGGGGCGTTGGCGGCCATCTCGGTGGCCTCCTGGCCGAGGCCCGCGGCGGTGGGTGCCTGGAAGCCCTTGCCCAAGGCGTCCGCGGGGTCGAGGATCCTCTTTCCCTGGTCCGCGTTCTCGGCGACCGCCTTCAGGCGATCGGTCCTGACCTCCGCCTTGGTCTCGGCGGCGGCGCGTTCTTCGGAGCGGCGCGCTTCCTCCTCGGCGGGGGGTGCCGTCTCCTCGGCGGGGGGCGCAGCTGCCTCGGTCGGGGTGGTGCCTGTGTCGTCCCTGGTCGTGCCGGCGGGTTCCCGGGGGACGGTGGCCGCCAGCTCGGCGAGGCGAGCCTCCTCCGCGGCGGCGCGTTCGGCGGCGCGGCGTGCCGCTGCCGCGGCGGCGCGTGCTTCGGCGAGGCGTGCTTCCTCTTCGGCGGCACGGCGTGCTTCGTCCCTGGCCGTGTCGACGTGTTCCTGGAAGCGGGGGTCGACCTCCATGCCCCGGGTGCCGGAGTCGGAGCCGCGCCGGGTGAGGGCGGCGGGGTCGGGCCGGGTGTCGAGGTCGGAGCCGCGCCGGGTGCGGCCCGACGGGGTGAAGCGGGCCGCGAGGGCGGCACGGCGTGCTTCCTCGGCGGCACGCTCGGCGGCGGCGCGTGCCTCTTCCCGGGCAGCGTCGAGTTCTTCCTGGAAGTGGGCGTCGACCTCCATGCCCTGGGTGCCGGAGACCGAACCGCGCCGGGTGAGGGCGGCCGGGTCGGGCCGGGTGTCGAGGTCGGAGCCGCGCCGGGTGCGGCCCGACGGGGCGAAACGGGCCGCGAGGGCGGCGAGGCGAGCCTCTTCCGCGGCGGTGCGTTCCGCGGCAAGGCGCGCTTCCTCGGCGGCGGCGCGTGCCTCCTCCCGGGCGGCGTCGAGTTCTTCCTGGAAGCGGGTGTCGACCTCCATGCCCTGGGTGCCGGACACCGAGCCGCGCCGGGTGGGGGCGGCCGGGTCGGGCCGGGTGTCGGACTCGGAGCCGCGCCGGGTGCGGCCCGACGGGGTGAAGCGGGTCGCCGTGGTGGCCTCGGGCGGCGCGACGCGTTCCGGAGTACTGGTGGTGCCCCGGACTTCGGGGACGGCGGCGGACTGCCGGGTGCCGGAACCCGTGTCGAGCGGGGCGCGGTCGGCCAGATCGCCGGGGGCCGAGCCGCCTCGGGCGCGGCCGGCCGGGGCGCGTCGGGCGCCGGGCTCCGAGCCGGGCCGGGTGGTGTCGGCCCCCGGGGCCCGCTCCAGGGTCCTGCCCCGGGCGCGTTGCACCGTGGCGGTCGCCGCCTGGTTGCCGGCACTGGACTGGAGCCCGAGGAAGGCCTGCTCCGCCGAGGTCCCCGACCCGGGCGAACTCCCGGTCCGTCCTTCCTCCCGACGCTGCCGGGCCGCCGCCAGGGCGGTTGCGGAAGGCCGTTCGGAGGTGCGGTGGACAGGGGTGCTCATGGACATACCTCTCCTGCTGCCGGACCGGGCCACGCGAAGGTAGCCAGGCACGGCGAACAGCAGGGGTGCGGCAGGCGAACACCGTACGGACGCGTGCGGAACGTGCCAAGATCGCGCAGCGTCCGTCCCGTCGGCCCACCCGGGCACCGTGCTCAGCGGCACCCGGGCCCGAGGGACGGGCGGGCGGTCTCCTCGCGCCCGCGCCTGACGCCGTCAGCCGAGGGCGTAGGCCAGGAGGGCGGCCTCGAACACCACCAGCCCGATCAGATCGCCTCGCTTCCACAGCGGCCTGCGGGAAGCGATGACGGTCTCCACCCGGCCGGGCGCCGCCGGGTCGTAGCGGACCCTGACCGTGTCACCGGCCCGAGTCCCCCCAGGGACTTCGCTCTCGTTGGCGGAACAGGTCATCCTGCGCCCGTCCTCCGTCCGGAAGCTGAGGAGGAACGTGGGCCCGCCGCCCTGCACCCGCCACTCGCGGTCGTAGCAGCGCGCGTCCACCTCCACGCCCCGGGCCCGTACCAGCAGGCGCTTGCGGAGTGTCCAGACGAACGCGACGACACCGAGCACGGCGGGTATGAGGAGCAGGCGGTCGGAATTCACTGTCGGCCCTTCCGGAGGTCGGCGCGGATCCGAAAGATACCGGGAGTCGGTGCGGGCGTGCGGCCGCGGCCGGAACAGGACCTGAGGCCCCCTCAGCGGACCGGCACCGGTGCGGACGTCGGCCGCCACTCCCGCCTGATCAGCCCGTACACCCAGGAGTCGGACACCTCGCCGTCGACGACGCAGTCCTCGCGCAACGTCCCCTCGCGCACGAACCCGACCTTCTCCAGCACCCGGGCGGACGCCGCGTTGCGCGTGTCGGCCTCGGCCTGCACCCGGTTCAGATCCAGCGTGTCGAAGGCCCACCGCAGCAGGGCGTGCGCGGCCTCCGTCGCATAGCCGTGGCCCCACATCTCCTCGTCGAGGCAGTAACCCAGCGACGCGCTGCGGTAGACCGGGTTCCACTCGACCAGGCAGCACCAGCCGACGAAGGCGCCGTCGGAGGCCCGGTCGACGGCCACCCGCACGCCGGTGCCCTCGTCCGCCATCCTCCGGCACATCTCGACGAAGCGCCCGGCGCGGGCCCGCTCGGTCCACGGCGGCGAGTCCCAGTAGCGCATCACGTGCGCGCTGCTGTGCATGGCGTAGAGGGACTCCGCGTCGTCCTCGGCGAAGGGCCGCAGCCGCAGGCGATCGGTGTCCAGGGTGGGGGTGGCCAGAGTCATGGCCGTCATCCTGCGCCCTCACGGGGCGGGCGCGACAGCGAATATCCGACGAAGGGGCCGCTGGAACGGAATATCCGATGAAGGCGTCGCTGGAACGGAATATCCGGCGAAGGCGTCGCTGGAACGCCGGACCGGGCGCCGCGGCGTCGGCCTCCCGGGTGCCACGGCCTTGCCTCAGGCCGTCGGGTCCCAGAGCCCACCGGCCTCGCCGCGCGCGAGGTGCTCGGCGTAGACACCGACCTTCCAGGCGATGACGGACCGGCACTCCTCCAGCGCCTTGATCTGTGCGTCGACGCGCCGCTGATGGGTGTCGAGCAGCCGAAGCCGTTCCGCTTCGTTTCCGGGCCCCTGGCGCACCAGTTCGGCGAACCGCTTGAGGTCGGCCAGCGGCATGCCGGATTCGCGGAGCTTGACGCAGATCAGCAGCCAGTCGACGTCGAAGGAGCTGTACCGCCGCCTGCCGCCCGACGTGCGCCCGACCGGCCCGACGAGCAGACCCTCGCGCTCGTAGAAACGCAGGGCGTGCACGCTCAGTCCGGTCCGGTCGGCGACCTCGCCGATGCTCAGCGACTGCCCGGATACTTCGGTGCTGGTCACGCGGCTCACCCCTGGGCTTGATCTAGACCTTGCTCTAGATCGTAGCGTCGGCGGCATGACCCACACCGATCAGCAGCCGCTCAACTCGCCCTTCTCCGCCGCCAGCACCGCCGAGGACGTCATGGCCGGCCACGACCTCTCCGGCCTGACCGCCGTGGTGACCGGGGGCTACTCCGGGCTCGGCCTCGAGACCACCCGGGCCCTGACGGCCGCCGGGGCCCGGGTCCTCGTTCCCGCCCGCCGCCCCGACACCGCCCGAGACGCCCTGCGGGACGTGAAGGGCGGCGAGGTCGTCCCCATGGACCTGACCGACCTCGACAGCGTCCGTTCCGCCGCCGCGCACATCGGCGACCGTATCGACCGGATCGACCTCCTGATGGCCGTCGCCGGAGTCATGGCCACCCCGGAGCGACGCGTCGGGCCCGGATGGGAATTCCAGTTCGCCGTGAACCACTTCGGTCACTTCACCCTCGCCTGCGAGCTCTACCCGCTCCTGGCCGCCGCGGACGGCGCGCGTGTCGTGGCGTACAGCTCCGCCGGACACGCCATGACCGACATCCGCCGGCACGACCCGCACTTCCGCACCGGCTACGACAAGTGGCTGGCCTACGGCCAGGCCAAGACCGCCAACGCCCTGTTCGCCGTGCACCTCGACGCCCTCGGCAAGGACGACGGCATCCGGGCTTTCGCCCTTCATCCCGGCAAGATCATCACCGGCCTCCAGCGGGAGATGACGCTCCAGGAGCAGATCGACGCCGGCTGGGTGGACGAGCACCGCAACGTCGTCGCCGCCGACTTCAAGACCGCCTCCCAGGGTGCCGCCACCGGCCTGTGGGCCGCCACCTCCCCACTCCTCGACGGCCGGGGCGGCCTCTACCTGGCGGACTGCGACGTCGCCCGCGTCTTCGCCCCCGACATCCCCATGGACGACGACGGCGTACGCCCGCACGCCGTCGACCCCGACAGCGCGGCTCGCCTCTGGGACCTGTCCCTCACCGCGACGGGTGCGACGCCGACGACCCGGTGACCTCGCGGGGTCCAACGCGGACCCGCCGCCTTTCGTGCCGCGCCGAGCTCGCGGTCACCCTGAGGAAGACCCCCGTACTTCCTGGAGGTTGACCCGACGGCCGTCCGGGCCGGACGTCGTCCAGCCCCACCACGATCCCCGTCAGCCCCGACGGCACCGCCGCCGTCCCCGCCCGTATCGCGTATCGCCCCCGCACCGCGGGCCGGGGCGAAGGCCGCGCCGTCGTACGACGAAGCCGTGCCCAGACCCTCGCCGCGCAACGACGCGCCCGGCCTTGTCGACCGCGGTGACGTTCTCCGCGCGCTCGGCCCAACTCCGCGCCGACGACCGGGAACTGCCGGTCGAGACGGTCCGGCGCGAAGTTGACCAGGGTCGACGAGGTCCTCACCTGCTCGGTGACCGGCTCGAAGCAGCGGACCTCCCGAACGCCCGCCGTACGGGAGGCGGCGCGTGCCTGCTAGCAGAACTGCTTCGCGGTCGCCTGACCGAACCTGGCGAACGCCGCACGCGTTCCCGAGCCGGCGATACCGTCGATCTTGCCGGTGTACCCATAGTTGCCGTGCTTGAGGAAGTACTGGAGCCCCTTGATCGTGGCCGGGCCGACGATGCCGTCCGTGACGAGGTTCCGGTCCCAACTCCTGTTGAGGAACTCCTGCATCGCCTCCCAGCTCTTCGGGCCCAGGTACCCGTCCTCGGTGAGGTTGACGGTGGGCGAGGTGTTCAGGAAGCACTGGACGCCGGTGGCCTGGTACTTGGTGAGGCCGAGGTTGTTGTACGCGGCCGCCGCCGCGACCGCCGGCCTCGGGGCGGGTGAGGTGTCCGCCACGGCCGTGCCCGCGGTGGCGAGGCCGCCGGCGGCGATACCGACCGCGGCGGTGACGCCGACCAGCGTCCTGGTGAGAGCTCGCATGCTGTACTCCTCGATGTGACGTGCGCTTGAGGAAGCCGACCGTGGTGGCCGGCTCCACGACGAGACTGCGGGTTCGGCGGGATGCCCGGCCACAGGTGACGCGCAAGTGACCCCGTCCCGAGGCGTCCCACTCGATGACCTGCGCAGACGCCCAACTCCTTGTCCGTGTGGCGGGACTTCGACGACAGCGGGCACGGCGGCCTCGCGCCCGGCGCATGGGCGGCGGCAGGGCGGAGCCCCTGACGACTGGTGCAGAATGAGACCGGGAGACGGGGGCCGGGCCCGAGGTCCGGGACGCGAGTGGGGGAAGCGTGTCGCGCTGGAAGGAACTGCCCGCGGAACTGCATCCGCAGGTCCACCAGCTGATCGTGCGTCTGCGCAGGCTGAAGGACCACAGCGAACTGAGCACGCGGCGACTGGCGGTGAAGACCGGATACAGCGCGAAGTCGTGGCAGCGTTATCTGAACGGCAGGTCCCTGCCGCCCCTGGAAGCCGTCGAGGCGATGGCCCGCATCGGCGGTGACGATCCGGCCCGGCTGCTGGTGACGCACGAGATCGCCGCCCAACGCTGGGCGGAGGGGCGGACCGCCGCCACGGGCACGCCCGAGGACTCCTCCGCGACACCGCCGGAACACACCCCCACCGAGCGGCAGCCGTACGGGCGTCTTCTGCGCGTGGTGGTCGCGGCGGGTGCCGTGGTCACGGTGCTGTCCGTCTCCGCGGCCCTCCTGCTGGCCGTCCGGCTCACCGATGCCCGCGCCCAGCTCGCGCGCGACCGCGCCGACGCCGACGTGACGACTCCGGCCACCGTGTCGGCGTCCCTGGTGCCGGTGATCTACACCTGCCGACTGGAGCAGCGTGACGGCCGCTGGTACGCGGGCCTCAGCCGCACCAGGGACATCCTCCTGTCCAACACCCAGGTGGGGCTCGAAGTGGCCGAGGCCCAGTGCCTGCTGCGCCGTGCGGGCACCGCGCCGGGAGACATCGACGGCGTCTTCGGCCCGAAGACGCGGCGAGCGGTCGAACGTATGCAGAAGCAGAACGGCCTGATCGTGAACGGTGTCATCGACCCGCCCACCTGGCAGGCCCTGCGGGAGGTGGCGCCCAAGTGACCACGGAACACACACGGCTGGCAGCGGCGCTGCGGGAACTGCGGGCCCGCGCGGGCCTGAGCCTGGCGGCGCTGGCGGAGCGCACGCCGTACAGCAAGTCCTCCTGGGAGCGCTACCTCAACGGCAAGAGCCTGCCTCCCCGCCAGGCCGTACGGGAGCTGTGCGGCCTCGCGAACGAACCTGACGGGCGACTGCTCGCGCTGTGGGAGATCGCCGAATCGCACTGGAGCAGACGCGCGGTGGCCCCCGCACCCGCCCCTCCCACGGACGAGTCGCTGCGGGACCTCACCCAGGAGCCGCCACCGCCGGACGGGCCCCGGCGACCGCGACTTGGCCGAAGCAGGCTCCTGGTGGTGCTGGCGGCGGCGTACACCGTGGTCGTCGGCGGTGTCGCGGCCCTGCTGTTCCTCCTGCTGCCGGACTCGGAGACGGGGAAGGCCGAGCCGCTTCCGGCCTCCGTGCCGTTCTCCTTCGCGCCCCTGTGCCACGGAGCCGCCTGCGAGGGCCAGGACCCGATGCGCCTGATCTGCGGCGTCGGCCCCGACACCCTCGCCTCGTACCGCACGGCCACCGGCGCCCACGTCGAACTGCGCCACAGCGTGAAGTGCGGCGCGAGCTGGGCCCGGACCTGGGCGACCGAGATCGGCGACCGGGTGGACGTCACCGCGGGCGGCCCGACCCACGACGTGCGCATCGCGAACAAGGACGACGCGGCCACCTTCGTCTACACCGAGATGACCGAGGCCCACCCCGGCACCACCGTACGGGCCTGCTTCCGTCCCGCGTCGGTCGACGCCGACCCGGAGTGCTTCTCGGCCCGCGTGGGCGAGCCCACCACCACGGCCGCCCCGTCCTCACCCCGGTAGCGTCAGCCCTCTGGACGCCTCGGTCGTGGATTGGTGCACCGTACTGGCCGTCGTCCGCAGGGCCGGAGGATTCGGCGAGCCCTAGTAACTTCCCCGCCATATGGTGAGTTTGAGCGTGATGTATTCCTCCTCCGACCCACCTCTGACGTACTCGGCGAGGGCGATCAGCCCTGTTGGAGAGAGGACGCAGAACCGCGCACCGTTCTCCATGTACACCCTGTCCTGGAACCGGGTTACGGTGCTGCAGGTCTCGAAGGTGCCGCTTTCCTTGCGTTCCAGCAGGACCAGTTGTGCACCCTTGCCTACCTGTAGGTTCCCGTCGTACCAGTACAGCTCCTTGCCCTCATCCCTGGAGACCGGACGCAGGGGATCGTCGTCCAGATCGATCCCGTAGTCCGTAGCGATCTCCACCGTGGCCGCCCGGAACACCGCGGACGACTGGGTGTTGGCCGGTGTGGGCGAGGCGGAGTCGCCCGCGGCGGGCGAGGGATCGGCGGGGGCGGTCACCGTTGCTGTCGCCGTGACCGTGGCCGTGGCGGTGGTCGTGACCTGTACACCGGTCGGCGGCGTGACCAGAGCGGGCAGGCCGACGAAGCCGAGCGCGAGCCCGAGCAGACCCGTGATCGCGGAGATCCACGCCGCCAGTTCCCCGGGGCGACGCCTGCCCGGTGCCGGTCCCGGCCCCGGTGGCGGTACGGAGGGCCGGGGCGGCGTCGGTAAGGGAGCACCCGATGAACTGCTCACACGCCCCTCCACCCGGTCGTGTCGTGCCTTCTCATGGAAGCCATGGGCTCATTGTGGTGGCGACGACACGCTGAGACGAGTGTTCGTATACCCACTGTCACGACATTGCGACATGGCGGTCCGGCGAGGTCGTGGACCGTCCGGGGCCTCGGCGTCGCGGCACCGCGCGCCCCGTGTGACGGTCCTGGGTGCGCCAGCCCTGTCGGTCCGCTCTTTCATGACATCCACGAGCCTGCATACCTCAGCCCCCGAAAGCCCGCCACGACGGCGGGCCAGCCGGACGGTCGTCCGTCACGTGTGCCTCCATCGGCCATGTCCCGGCATCGACCACGTCCATTCGATGAGGACGGACACCCGCGATGGCTGGAGGTGGACGGCGGCGCCCGCTCACGAGGATGTGAGCTGAGCCAGGACGGCGGGGCGAAGTCTCCAGGGCGCAGTGCAGATCGCTCTCGAACGCCTGCCTTTCGCCCGGGAACCCGTGATCAGCGAGCAGGGCAGTTCTTATGTCACCGATGGTTTGCAGGGGCAGCGGCACGGACGCGCCGGCCTCCCTGTGTCTTCCTCCCTGTGAGTGGTGAAGTGCTGTAGCTGCTCGCGATCAGGAAGGCTCCTGTGAACCGTGGCGCACCGAGTCGACGAACTGACGCCAGGCTTGCGGCCTCACACCGAGCGTTGGCCCGCCGATGTGCTTGGAGTCGCGTATTAGGACAGCGTGTGACAGGTACGAACACTCGACGCACTCTGTCGTGTTGCCACCGCTGAACGACGACTTGAACCACGAAGGGCCAGGGACTGTCTGGAGGCGGGGGGACATTCACAGCTCCTTGCGGACGCGATGCATCAGGGCGGACGAAGCTTCCATGTCCAACGCTTGTGCGCGAAGGTACTCGAACGCAAGTCTGTACCTCTCCAGTTCTTCGTCCTTCTCGAGGAAGAGCGAGCCCGTGTGGAAGTCGACGTACACGACGTCGAGGGCGGGCTCGGTGCCGCCGATGATCACAAAGCTGCCAAGGGCCGCGGAGTGCGCGCCTTTGGAGAAGGGCAGCACCTGAAGCGTGACGTGCGGAGATTCGTTCGCTTCAAGCAGTCGGCCGAGTTGTTCCTTCATGGCCTCAGGTGACCCCACCACCCGGCGGATTACGGACTCGTCGAGGATTGCCCACAGCCGTGGTGGCTCCGGTCGGCTGAGGATCTCCTGCCGCTTCATGCGGATGTCGACCAGCCGTTCAATCTCGGACGGCTCCAGCGGTACCTCGTTCGCCTTCTGCAACGCGGTGCTGTAGGCGCGAGTCTGCAGAAGGCCGGGGACGTAGACGCAGGAGAAGTGGTTCTCGCGGACAGCGTCGTCCTCCAGCGTCAGCAGCAGGTTCATGCTCTCTGGGATGGAGTCGGCGAACGAGCTCCACCAGCCCTGCTGCTTGGCATCCTTGGCCAGCCTGACAACTGCCTCCCGCTCGGTATCGGACGCTCCGTACTCGCGGCACAGAGCGTCGACGACGATCCACTTGACAGGGCCGGCCTGCGTCTCGTACCGGCTGACCGTCGCCTTCGATACACCTACCAGCCGTCCGGCTTCCTCCAGTGTCATCCCCGCGTGAGCGCGCAACTTGCGGAGCGTTGCGCCCAGTTGACGGCGTCGGGTGGTGGTCCTTGCGGGCATGCGACTCCTTTGTGCAGAGCCCCCATGCACCTGCCCGGGGGCGTGAACAGGCTAGGCATCGCGGCAGGCGGCTCACTATGAGATTCACTCGATCGAGATTGATGAGAAGTTACACAGTGAGATTTCTCTGTGCCATCCTCTGGTTACGGGCCGCTACGCAATGCAACCGTGAGGTCACGGTGGGCGCAGCTGAGTGTGGCGGGGAAGGAGTGCTCATGCCTGGTACTGACGCCACGGGGCGCGAACGTCGCTGTGTTCTGCCTTTTGAGGCGGTGCCGTCGGAAGTGCGGCTGCTTCGGAGAGCTGCCGTTGCCCAACTCACCCAGTGGGGCGTCGCGGTAGCTTGCGATGAGGCGCAACTCGTCGTCACGGAACTGGCGACGAACGTCATCAAACACGTGGGCGAGGGTGCGTCGGCGACTCTGATCCTGGAGTGGAAGGACAGACGGCTTCGAGTGGAGATGCATGACAAGAGCGGATCGCTGCCCATCCTGCGAGCCGCCGACTGTGACGCCGAATGCGGCCGTGGTCTGCACATGCTCGTGGCCATGTCGCTGGACTGGGGAGCCATGACCACGGCCGTGGGCAAGGCGGTCTGGTGCGAGATCGGACTGGGTTCCGAGGGGATGTGCCGTCGAGTCGACCGTGCCGTGCTGGCCCTTGAGGCTTATCAAGGCTTCCGCGGCACGGTGCTGGAAGGGCGCCCCCGCGAGGCGGCTCTTGCGGAGTCGGTGATCGAGCTGATCGCCGACCTGCTGCACTGGACGTCGGGGCGCGGCCTGGCTCCGGATGACGTGCTGGACCAGGCTCAGATGCACTACGAGGCGGAAGAGGAAGCTGCCTAGTGTCCGTCGGTCTCGCTGTTCGGCTTGCGCATCAGCTCCCGGAGGGCATCAGGCGTGCGCCAGGATTCTCCGGGACGGGCCCTGTGACACATGCGGTGACAGTTCGCACACAGGCACGCGAGGTCGTCCAGCCGGGTCTCCCCTTCTCCGGAGATGTGAAGGGGGGTGAGGTGATGGACCTCGATGTAGTCCTCGCCCAGTTCCCCGTACGTGTCAGTGAAACTGAACGCACAGACTTCGCATCGGAGTGCAGCACCCTGACGCCGGATGTGCTTGATCTTCTGAGCTCGGAGGCGAGGGTTTCGCTCGCGAGCAAGGGCCCGTCGGACGAGGAGGCGCCCCTCAATGGCGGAGGCGCCCGTTTCGTCGACTTCATCGGGTTGTGCGGGAAGCAGGTGCAGCTCGCCAGAGCCGATGCCATCCTCAATGGCCTGGGCAGCCTGGAGCATCTCAGCTTCCCGGCTGATGAAGGCTTGGATCATGAGCAGCGTCGGCCTGCCGCACCGGGTCGCTTTGCCGACGTAATCCGGGTGGTTTGTCATGAAATCGGTTGTCTTGCGGCTGACGCTGTCAACGGACCTGAAGGATGGCAGCGTGCGCGCCTGAGGTTCGTGCAGTGGCAGCGATCGAAGCAGTTCCGACAGCTTCTGGACCTCGAGATCCCCCGTACGCAGTTCGCGCCAGCCGTTCCGCGCAACGAGGGCTCCGGCCAGCACGAGTTCGTCCTCACTCCAGGCAGGTATCCGCATGTGGAATATCGTATGAGTGTTCGTTGTGGTGTGAGGCACGTGCAGCGAACCGAGAGACGTACTGCAAACTTGGTCAGGTCTCGTTGTTGTCAGTGGGGTCTGTCACCCTCAGTGATGGTGGACTGCAAAGTGTGTCTGCCGCTGCACGACTGTAAGGAGGGGGCATGACCCGCACAACTGAACCGAAGCCCGCGACGGAGGAGCAAAGGGAACCGGCCTTCACGTCGATCGAAATCTGTGCAGGTGCCGGCGGTCAGGCCATCGGACTGCATCAGGCCGGGTTCGGTCACCTCGCGCTGGTGGAGATCGACGAGTACGCGGTCAAAACGCTACGCCTCAACATCGAAGAGCATGAGGTGTGGTCCTGGGAGCGGGAACACTGCGACGTCCTGTCGGCTGACGTCACGAAGTTCGAGCCCCACCAGGATCTGGACAAGGGTGCCGACCTGCTGGCGGAGAAGGGGTTGGATCTCCTGGCCGGCGGTGTGCCGTGCCCGCCCTTCTCTCACGCGGGCAAGCAACTGGGGAAGCACGACGAACGTGATCTGTTCCCTCGCATGCTGCAACTGGTCGAGAAGTTGAAGCCTCGAGCAGTGATGATCGAGAACGTCCGAGGGATCATGGACCCGAAGTTCGCGGACTACCGGGACTGGATCAGGGCTCGACTTGAGGGAGGCACGTACCGGGCGGACGACGGACAGACGGTACGTGAGGATGGACTCGGATACACCGTCTGTAAATGGGATGTTCTGGAAGCTAGCGACTTCGGCGTTCCTCAGCTTCGTCCGCGTGCCATCCTCGTCGCCTTCCGTGGTGACGTCATCGAGGACCTCAAGTATGAGTGGCCCACCCCCACTCATGAGGACCCGGTCAGTGTCGCAGAGAGCCTTGAACCATCCATGCGAGAGCGATACGGGCGGTACTTCAACGGCGTGCATGGGGAACGTGCCCGCGAGAGGTTCGACCGCTGGCTTGAAAAGGCTCGCGAACGTGACGCCGAACTCAAAGGCAAGGGCGGAGGTATCGCCCCAACGCTCGTCGGCGGCTCGAAGAAGCACGGTGGCGCAGACCTCGGGCCCAGCCGTGCCAAGGCGGCCTGGAAGCAACTCGGAATCTCGGGCATGGGCGTCGCCAACGACATCGAGGCATGCGAAGAGAAAGCCAGCGAAGAGCGGGACCTCTTCAGGCCTGATGGCCCGATGCTCACGGTTCGGCAGGCTGCTGTCATCCAGGGATTCCCGCCGGAATGGGACTTCTCGGGCGGAAAGACTGCGCAGTACCGTCAAGTGGGGAACGCGTTCCCGCCCCCCGTGGCCCGAGCTGTCGGCAAGTCGATCATCGAGGTGCTCAAGGCGGCCCGAGAGCGTGACGGGAAGGACTGACTAGCTGCTCGGCATGTCTTTTCGTCCTGCGTTGCGATGCCTTTCCACTTCTGCAGCGATATGGGCGGCACATTCCTCTGGCGCTTCGTGCTCCCAGAATCTGAGCACCGTCCAGCCCTCCGCTGTGAGGCGCTGGTCGGTGTCCCGATCACGAGCCATGTTCCGCGCGACCTTGTCCGACCAGTAGCCAGAGTTGGTTTTGGGCGCTACGTAGTGCTCAGGGCACCCGTGCCAGTAGCAGCCGTCAACGAAGACAGCGACCTTCGCCGGACGGAAGACCATGTCAGCCGTCCGGCGAAGCTTGGGAAGCGGTCGGGCAGCCACTCGATATCGCAACCCCTGCGCGTGAACCAGTTGCCTGATCAGGCGTTCGGGTGTGGTGTCCCGACTGCGGATCGCCTGCATGTTGCGCCGCCGCGCGGCCGAGGAGGCCCAGGAGCCGACGGGTGGCACCCAGGTGTCAGCGCCGGCAGGTGCGTCTGTCGGCGTGTCCCTGTCGCTGTCTGCCTGGTCAGGCTTCTTCTTCACCAGTGACCCTCGGTAGGCGTGGTGCTGGCACCGCCAGGTCATCCGGCCCGGCAAGGACCCAGTGGCGTCCTTCCAGCTCAACAGATGGGCGGTCGCCATGGTGAGGCATGGCTTCAGCTACCCGGAAGCTTACAAACTCCCCTCGTTGGGGAACTTCTGCCCCGATGCGGCGTGCAATATCCTGATGTTTGCTATAGGGCCCGGCAATTACGATGCCGTCCTTGCGGAGCACCGTTCGTGCCCGTCCGTCACCTTCCCGTAGGCGTGCCATGTAATCCAGTTGCTTTGCAGCGGTTCGGATGGCGCCGCGTCCGATACGGCGATTCTGGACCCTTCGGAACAGTTCGTTTACTCGCTGCTGCCCCTTTCGGGGCCCTTCAAGGAGGATCTGCTTGCGCGTGGCATCGTCTAGATGGAGCAGTACATTTTCGGGAAGTTCC
Organism: Streptomyces sp. NPDC001599; assembly: GCF_042893535.1. Taxonomy (NCBI): domain Bacteria; kingdom Bacillati; phylum Actinomycetota; class Actinomycetes; order Kitasatosporales; family Streptomycetaceae; genus Streptomyces; species Streptomyces sp. NPDC001599. Next base: position 319,609 of record NZ_JBIAVA010000005.1, on the reverse strand, counting down.
GCCTCGTGCCAGAGCCAGTGCACCTTATCCATACGATGCTCTGCTTTCAGGGTCAGCTTCTTGTCCCGGTTTCTGCCTGTATTGAGCCACTCTTCGCGCACGCGGAAGATGCCGGCGCTCCACTTGCTCTTCAGGTCATCGGCCCATACGAGAAGACAAAGGTGCCCCATGGCCTCAGGCGGGATCATCCATTTACCAAAGTCTTGAGAGAACTTGCAGTCCACGTCCACGCCCAGAATCTGGTAATCCATGGGGTGCTCGCCGTGTGACCCTACGTCGGCACCGTCGTCGAACTTGAACTCACGCTGCAAGTTGATCTCGACCAGAGTGCCCGCGTGGGTCTTCTCGGTTTTGTAGAGTTCCTCCCAGGCGTATCGGCCAGTCGCCTCTCCGTTCAGCAACTGGTCGATCGTGTCGCGAAGGACAGCGGCGAACCTCTTACCGTCACGATCGCGTGAGAGGATATACTCGGCAACCTTCTTTACATCGGAATCCTGTGCAATCGACTCGTGCTGCGCAATCCAACCAGCCGCTTGGGGACTGATGTCTTCGTCGAAGGGAAGCAATTCCGCTCCTAGGGTGTCAGTGGACGTGGTCAGCGAATTGTGTGCAGGCCCTTGGCGCAGGATGATGACGAAGCCGCCCTCAGCTGGGCGCCTGCAACTCGGGTGGCATGCGCCCCGCACTCATGAGGACTGCGGCACCGCCACGGTGGCGTCGTTGCTGAAGCGTGAGTCCTTCGCCCGGAAGCGCACCAGACGGCGGTCTGCGTTGGTGGCCGACTTTGGTGGGACCAAGGTGAACGCCATGACGACCTTGGACGGGTCGGCAACCCCGTTACGGACGGCACCCCGGACGCTGTCGTTGCTGCCCCCCTCCACAACCGGGTAGACCAGCGCCACGCCGGTCCTGGGGCCGATCTCCCCTCCAGATCCGGCAGCAGCCTCGTTAATGAGCCGTTGTGCTGTGGTGCGATGCTCGACGCTGGCGATGCGGCCGAAGGAGCTCTTGCCGTCCTGAATACTCCGTCGGACGAGAGACAGCGGGGCCGAGCCAAGAACGCTGGCCTCGATGCGATTGTCCGAGGCGAGCCGAGGCGAGATGAGAAGCCAGTCATCGACCTTTGCGAGGGTGCCGTCGAGCTGGCGGAGGTAAGTCAGGTGAGGGTCGAAGTACTGGGGCCGCTCCCATTCCAGTTGGGACAGCACTCCGATCAGATCCCCATGCGACAGAGTGGCCGTGAGGGCGGTGAACGTCCGGGTGAGTGTGCTTGAGGAGTCCGGAGGATTGCTGAAGGACTGAGGTGTACTGCCCAGCGCATGCAAGAGCGGTCGCCAGCGCTCGGTGTTGCGCTTGTTGGTGGCGCTGTTCAGAGGGTAGGCGGCGGGCTCGATAAGCCGGCCCGGCGACCGGATCTCCACGAGTTCCGCGTTGAACATCTTGTTCCGCGCTGAGGGCTTCAGCCAGGGCAGGTGCTGGGCTACCAAGGGTGGGATCTGAACGGGCGTGACCTGAGGCTTGCCGTCCACTACTTCGGAGTACTGAGCAAGCTGCTCCCGGAAGCTCTCCTCATCGCGACAGACGGCTTCGTATGCCTCGTAGAGGTCGACATGTTTTTCACGGCCAAAGGGCTCTTCACGGCCGATGTACAGCCGAACGAGGTCTCGGTATCCAGGGCGGAAGCCAAACCACCGCCCCATCTGCATGAGGGTGTCGGCTTGCTGAGTGGTTCGGCGATAGTAGGTGACGGTGAGCCCTTCGACGGTGAAACCGCGGGACAGTTTGGTACCACCCACGAGGATCTTCCAGACGTTCGGTGTCCGGTCGAAGTCAAGGTCGAGTTGGGCGAAATAGCGGTCAGTGTCCCCGTTCACGACAACGACCGGATTGCCTCCGCTGCCGATGCGCTGGCGCGCGGCGTGGACGTACGGGCGCAGTTCGACGTACGACGAGGGTGCGGGAAGGCTGCTTGCGCGTGCTGCTGTTACGGGCGCGAAGTCGGCTTCCCAAAGTGTGGCAAGACGATCATGTCCTGCCGCGGAGCTGTAGCCCGCCTGATGCCACAGTGAATTGATACGAAGCGCGAGGTCGGCGTGATCATCCTGACGTACTGACTCGTGAGCGAGCATGGTGTGATGCCGGAACGCTGCGCCGGGCACGCTATGGTCTGCCCGATAGAGCTTCAGGGCGCCAGACAGGACGAAGGCGTCCATGGCCTCCTGAAGTCTGTCGTCCCCTGAGTCGTAGATGCCCCGTACGTGTGCCTTCTCCTGTGAGTTGGCATAAGTGCGCTCTTCCGCAGGGACAGGCGAGTTGAGGTCGTGGAAGTCCTGGACACCCATGTACCCGGCTGGACGGGGCAGCGAGATCAGGAAATCGCTGGGGAATATATCCATGTCGTCGCCGGGGTCGACGAAGACGTTGGCGAAGGGGGTCGCCGTGTACCCGACGTACTGGGCTCGCGGCAGCAGTCCCAAGAGCTTGGATATCAAGCCGTTGATGGCTGTGCGCTCAGTGCTTCCGCGTTCCCACTTCTTCGGGTCCGAAGTGTTCACTGATGCCTGATCCGACTCGTCGTCGATGATGAGGGCCGGAAGCTCTCCCAGGATGCCGTGGATCTGCTTGAGATCTTTGACAAGTTTGGTGAGGACGGACTTGTTCTTCTTCACGACAAGGATTCGTGCCGCTGCATGGTGGATGTTCGCCGGATCATGCAACGGACGTGTGGGGATGCGCTTCTCAAACTCCAGTGCCCGGATACCCTGGGCAAGGCTCTTATAGTCGTTCTCCCGTGTCGTCAGCCGCTCGATGTCGAACGCGCCCAGCGCGGACGGACGGCCGCCGTGGCGCACGAACTCAGGCCAACCTTCGTCGTCACCCACGTAGTCCACCCCGACCAGGGAGTCCACGTCGGCGATGTCAGCCCCACGCAGGATGTTCTCCTGGCCGATCAGTTCCATGTCCAGTCGCCGCTGGGTCTGGGCACGGAGGAGGTTGAGGGTTCCGCCGAGAACAATGACGAGACGGTACCCTGCATCAATGGCCTTGGCAGTCACTCCCGTGAAGTTTGCTGTCTTTCCGGACTGCACGTAGCCGACAACCAGGCCCTTCGCTTGACGGGCCGATTCCTGCTCAGGATCAGTGAGCCGTTCTACGACTGAACGGCTCGCCTGATCGAGGCTGGCGATGGCGGTTTCGGACCATCCTTTGTCACGGAGCTTCTGCTCGTAGGAGGTCCAGTAGAAGCATCTGGCCGCTGCACGTTCAGGGGTGTACCACGGAATGAATTCCCGGGTGATGACGGTCTCGCCCGGGATGTTGGGTACAGGGACTGCTTCATCCAGGGCCTTGCGGAGTTCATTTCCGAAGTGGAGGCGTTCGTATATCACGACGCGCCGTTCCTCGGTGCGGGCGCCGGTGCCTTCGCCCCAGGAAGGACTGTCCGCAAAATCCCAGGCAGTGAGGTGGCGGGACCAGAGCGCGATCAGGGTTTCGTCACCGCTGATGAGAAGCGACCGGAAGAGTTCCTCCCCCAGGTCTGCATCCGGCTGGCGGTCCTCTGCGGCGAGTGCTGCCCATCTCTGAAAGGGGCGCGGCAGGATGCTCATACCCGCCAGGGCGTCGGCGTGGATGTCAAGGAGCACGCCAGGGAGAGTGTTGGTCATCTCTTTCCTCGTTCAGGGGCCGGAGCGGGCGTGGGGTGGGAGCGGACTGGGTCAGTCTGCAGCCTCGGTCCGGCGGTCTTGTTGTGCCTGCACCGAGGTCAGAAGGATGGTGTTCCAGTAGTCCACCCGGTCTTGTCGGCCACGTTCCCAGCGGCCGAGGCCGAAGCAGTCCTCAAGCAGGAGGTAGAGCAAGGCCTTTGTGACGGGTGCGTCGTTGCTTCCCCCGCGCTTTCCGTCGTTGAAGTCACTTCGGAAGGCCTTGTTGAGAAGCACAGAGTTGTTCTCGCGGTCCAGGTCGAAGAACTTGTCCCGCGGCAGCGTGGCCCAGGTGAAAGCGATCGGTTCTTCGCCTGGCTTCTCAGGCAGCTCCTCTTTGATGACCCGCTTGATCTTCGGGTCCATGCCCTTACCTGGAGGTGTCACGGGCCGACGGACGATCTCAGTACGCTTCGCCCCGTCGCGGTACGTGGCTTCTGCTTCGCTGAGATACTCGTGGAAGGTCCCTCCAGACGCATCCAGAGCCTTCTCTACTCCGAGCGTGAAGGCGGGCGTGACAGTGACGCTCTCCTTCTTGACGTCAAGACTCAGCACACTGGTTTCGTGACTCGGTAGGTCTACTGCCACGCGAGCCAGCGCCAAGTGCCCCTCGGGGTTGCGCAGACCGTTCCATCCGCCAGCTTGGACAAGCCGGTTGTTTCGGTAGAAGTAGAAACCCTGCCGGTCCGTGAGGGGACCGATCTGCCGGAACCCGGCCTGCTTCGACTTGGCTGGCCAGATGTGTGCCGTCAGCTGCACGTCTCCCAGGCCCTCTACAGGGGCCGTAAAGGAGCGGGGATAGCGGGCCCTGCCGGGCACCTTGTAGCCGAATGGGTCCAGTGCTTCGACAGCTATGTGGTCCACTTCCTCACCGAGGAGGCCCTCACCGCTGCTCACATCCCAGACTGCGATGTCGAGCTTGAGGCCCTCCTGGAGGAAGCGGTGCAAGTAGAGACCGAGGTGTGTTTCCAGGCGAGCAATTGCCTTCGACAGGAACTGGTCGCTCTGGCCAGTCGTCACGGTCTCGAACACCCGCACCTGGTCCCAGCGCACGATCGTGCCGTGCCACTCGATGAGGCCGTCGTACCGGTCCACGAGTTCCTGGGCGTAGCGCGGGTCGACGGTGTCACAGCGAAAGCTGTCCTCAATGCCCTCTGCGGTGAGACGACGCCCTGCGGCGCGGCTGCGCTTTGTACGGCTGACCACAGTGAGGGACGCAGCGTGCGAGAGCGAAGCGGCCTTGAGGCCGGTGCCGTACATGCCGAGTGCGCCGTCGCCGTACTCACGGCGTCGGCCCACTGTCATAGCTCCGTCGAGGCCGGCATCGTCCATGCCAGTGCCGTTGTCGATGACCAGCAGAGTCAGGATTCGTTTGGCATCACGCAGGAAGTGCACGACGATCTTGTCGGCACCAGCGTCGATCGAGTTGTCGATCAGATCGGCCAGTGCAACCTCGAAGCCGTAGCCCTGGTTGGTCAACGCCTTGCCGTAGCCGGCGTCCGGGGGCAGATGGGTGCTGCCGGTCGTGGGGACCTCGTACTGCCAGACGGTCCCGGGCTCGTAGGGCATTGCGCTTCCTCTATACACAGGTCTGGGCCTGCTCAACGAGTGATGGGCCCTCCGGATCGGTTGGTTCATGTGACGGTACTGCAAAGGTCGGACATAGAGGCAGTTGAACTGTGAAGAAGGGTGGTTCGTCCATAATCCGTCCTCAGGAGATGGTTACTGCCGCCCATCTCCCCCGCAACGACGACAACACCAACTGCCCGACCCGCGTGTCCAATGCCACCGCCGTCGCCGCCACCACCAACACGGCCAAGGCGATGAGCAGGTGGGGCAGGGAGTCGTTCCCCATGACTTAGACGATGCCCAGGACCGTGCCCAGCGGTAGGCCGAGGACGGTCAGGACGCCCAGGGCGCCGCAGATCTGCTGGCTCTCCTGGGTCTGGACCAGGCGACTGTGGTCGGCAGCTCGGCGAGGATCTCGGTAAAGCGGACCGGAATCCGGTGCTGGTTCTGGAAGGCGATGAGGAGCCCGTTCGCGGGGCCGTGGGCGGTGAGGTGCTGGCGCCAGAAGCCGCTGCGGAAGTGGGCGATGTCGCGTTCCAGGGTGGCTACGCGGCGGACCGGATGGTGGGGGGGTCATGTACGTGACGCTGCTCGCGCTCGCCGACGCCACGCTCCAGGCATGATCCGGGGACTTGCAGGCGGTCCTCCCGGGCGAATCGAGGTTGATGCCACGGTTGCGGGCCGTGGAATGGCTGGTGAAGGCCGGAGCGGCGTACGATCCAGGCCTCTTCGGCGGTCTCTCGCCCTTTTACCTGGTCAACGTGCCGTCAGGGGTCTCCTGTACGGAGACCTTCTTCGCCTGTCGGCCCAGGATGTCGGACACGACGTTGCGGATGCCGTCCGGGTCGTTCTTCTGCTGGGGGGCCGGGTCGGATTTCTCGATGGCAGTTTTCAAGTACGCGGGATTCCACGAAGAGATGGCGCCGCTGACGTCGATTCTCTCCACCCTGCTCTTGCCCACCTGTGCCTTTATCGCGGGCAGGATCTGGTCCGAGTACATGCCGCCGGGGGTCTTGTACAGGCTGGCGTGACCGCCGACCTTGCCGCCGTCGCGGAGGTAGACGGTGATGGTCAGGCAGCTTGTGACCGAGGGATAGGTGATCGTGCCGCCCGGGCCGACGCTTTTGACTTCGCCCTCGGCGACGCTCTTCGCCTCCGCCGCGCCGGCTGAAGCGCCCCCGCCGGCGTCGTCGTTCTCCGCGCGCTGGACGGTCAGGTCCGCGCCGCGTGGCGTGCGACCGGAGCCGGCCGCCACCGCACGCGTCGTGGCGGCGTTGCCCGCCGCGCGCTGCAGGACGGTCACCGCCGACGGGCCCAGGGGGCCGACCGCTCCCCGCGACAGGTCACCGGCAGGGCCCGCCGGGGCAGACGACCGCGGTACCCGGGCGGGTGTCCCTCCGGTCGGTTTCCTGTCCACGTGCTCGTGCTGGTGCAAGGCGTCCCCCCTCGGGCTCGGCATGACGCCTCTCACCGTGTCGCCCCGCCGCCGGGGCGCAAGACACGCGGGGGCAGACAAGAGGGCACTCCACCGTGCTCTCCGAAGGGCCGCGACCACGGGTGGGTGATCCGTCGCAGGATCGGGATGCGCGCGCTGTGTCCGGGCCGTCCCGGCGGCACGACAGTCCGGGTTGGTAATCTGCCGCGATGGACGAGGTGTTGGACGAAGGACCGTTCTTTCACGGTACGAAGGCCGAGCTGCGGGTGGGGGAGCACCTCACCGCCGGGTTCCCTTCGAACTACCGGCCCGAGATCCTGATGAACCACATCTACTTCACCGCGTTGCGTGACGGCGCGGGGCTCGCCGCCGAGCTTGCCGCCGGGGACGGGGAACCGCGCGTGTACGCCGTCGAGCCGACCGGGGCGTTCGAGAACGACCCGAACGTGACCGACAAGAAGTTCCCCGGCAATCCCACCCGCTCCTACCGCAGCACGGAGCCGCTCCGGGTCCTCGGCGAAGTCACCGACTGGACGCGGCAGACGCCCGAAGCCCTCCAGATGTGGCGGGAGCGGCTGGCCGCGATGCGGTTGGAAGGGCGGGCCGAGATCATCAACTGACGGGGGCCTCAGCCCTGCGTTCCGCCCGCCAGGAACCCCGTCAGCCCGTCCAGCAGCATCCCGCTGCCCTGCTCCGCGCCGTCCCGTTCCTCCGCCGTGTCGCAGGTCTGGCGGAGGGTGATCACGGTGTTGCGGGGGCCCTGCTCCGCGAGTTCCACGGTCATCGTCGCCGGGTCCGGGCGGCCCGGGACGTCCATGCCGATGGTCAGGGCGCGGTGCTCGGCGACCTCGATGTAGGAGCCGGTCAGGGGGAACTCCGCGCCGTCGGGTGTGCGCATCGTGGCCTTCCAGGTGCCGCCGGGGCGGACGTCCATCTCCACGGAGCCGGGGACGGCGTAGGCCCACTGGGCGTACTGGTCGGGGGTGGTCCAGGCCTGCCAGACCTGGGCCGCGGGGGCGTCCAGGGTGCGGGTGAGGGTGTAGGAGAAGCCGTTGTCCGCCGCGGTGGGCGTCTGGTCGGTGCTCATGTCGTCGTGTCTCCTCGGTGGCGGCGCCTCGCCCGCTGTCGGCGAGGCTCTCGCACCTGTAGACGACCGGCGGCGCCGGAACTCATCGCCCCGGCGCCGGTTTCCTACTGGCCGTGGCACTCCCCGTACGCCCGTCCCGACCCGCACCAGCAAGCCGCCCCGCGCTGCGGCGGCCACGCCACCGCGAGTCCCCGGGCCGCCAGGGTCGTCGCGTACTGCGGGAGCAGGACCGGGTCGGCCGGGGAGGCGCCCTCCGACGCCGCGAAGGCCTCGTAGGAGGGGACCGTGCCCGGGACCACGCCCAGGTTCGGGGTGCCCGACGAGGCCAGTTCGCGCAGGGCCGCCTCTATCGATGCCAGGTGGGCGTCGTAGGAGGGGTATTCGGAGGCTAGGGACGGGTACGCCTCGATCAGTTCCGTCAGTTCGGCGGCCGGCCAGTGGAGCATGGCCACCGGGAAGGGGCGGGACAGGGCCTCGCGGTAGGCGCCCAGCTCGGCGCGCAGACGGGAGATCTCCGCCTCCAGGTCCGCCGGATTGTCCGAGCCCAGGGACCAGACGCGCTTCGGGTCGTGCAGCTCGTCCAGGGAGACCGGCATCGAGTGCAGGGTGTCGGCCAGGGTGTCCCAGTCGTCGTGGGCCAGGCCCAGCATGCGGCGGACGCGGTGGCGGCCGTAGAGGAGGGGGTGGGTGGCGTACGGGGGTTCCGGCACGTCCGTCAGGAGCAGGCGGGCGCCCTCCGTGAACGTCTCCTGCGCCGCCTCCAGCTCGTCGTGGGACTCCAGGGCCTCGGCAATGATCACCCAGGGGGCCGGGTCGCGCGGCGACGCAGCCCGCACGCCGTCGATGATCGCCCTGGCCTCCGCCTCGTGGTCGTACTCCCAGAGGTTGGACGCCTTCAGGGCCCGGACCAGGGACGGGTTGTCCAGCGGGACCGAGGTCCCGGAGGACAGCAGGCGGTCGTAGAGCTTCGTCGCGGCGGGGCGGTCGCCGGACAGTTCCAGGTGTGCGGCGGCGCGCAGGAGCAGGGCCTCGGCGTCCTCGGGGTAGAGGCCGGCGGTCCGTTCCAGGCGGGCCGCCTCGGCGGCGTGGTCGACGTTTTCGGCGGGCGTGTCGGGGCGCATGGGGGACACCGTACTGCCGTGAGGTGACGAGGGTCAGCCTCACCGGGGCGGGGATCCGGGGAGCTGGGGCAGGCGGGGCCGGGTGCGCGCCGCCCCGCTCAGTGCCGCTCCCGCAGCGTCCCCACCAGCACCGCCGCCACCACCGCCAGCGCCGCCGACACCCACAGCGCCACGTCCGTGCCCGCCCCCGGGCTTCCCGCCGACGTCGCGATCGCGATCGTCAGGGCGACCCCGGCGCACGAGCCGATGTAGCGGAACGTCTGCTGCGCGCCCGAGCCCATCGCCGCGCGGGCCGCCGGTACCGACTCCACCGCGAGCAGCGGCAGCGCGGCGTTCAGCAGGCCGCTGCCCACGCCCGCCACGACCAGGCCGGGCAGCAGCCGGGGCCAGGAGCCCGCGCCGACCGCGCCGAGCATGGTCAGGACGCCGATGCCGTGCAGGGTGAAACCGACGGCCAACTGGTGGCGCGGGGAGACCCGGTGGGCGATGCGGCGGGCCTGGAGCGCCACCGCGAAGGCCAGGCCGGCCCAGACCAGGGAGAGCAGGGCCGTGTCCATCGGGGACAGGCCGAGCGTCCGTTGCAGCACCGTCGGCAGGAAGCTGAAGAAGCCGATCACCGACAGGCCCGTGAACAGCCCGCCCGCCGAGGAGGCCAGGAAGAGCGGGCGGCGCAGCAGGGACAGGTCGATCATCGGGGTGGCCGCGCGGCGCTCCACGACCACGAACAGGGCGCCCAGCAGCACCGCCGCCGCCAGCAGCAGGCCCACCGGCGCCCGCAGCCAGCCGTCCCGGCCCAGCGTCAGCGCGGCCACCAGCGCGACCAGCGCCGGTCCGAACGTCAACGCCCCGGCGAGGTCCGGCCGCCCCTCCCGCGGTGAGCGCGACTCCGACAGGGCCCGCGCGCCGAGCCCCGCCACCACCAGCGCGGCGGCGCCGAGGACGCCGTACGCCAGCCGCCAGTCGGGGATCGCGCCGACGAGTACGGGGCCCACGGCTATCCCGCCGCTGACGAAGGCGCCCCACACGCCGGTGGCACGCAGTCGGCCGGCCGGGGTGGGGAAGGCGTGTACGAGCAGGCCGAGGCTGCTGGCGAGGAGCGCCGCGCTCGCCGCGCCCTGCGCGACGCGGGCCAGCGTGAACAGCCAGGTCGTGGACGCGAACGCGCCCAGGACGGTGGTGATGCCGAGGGCCAGCGTGCCGGAGACGAAGAGCCGGCGGCGCCCGTAGTCGTCGGCCAGGCTGCCGGCCACCAGGAGCAGGGCGGCCAGGCCGAGTGGGGTGCCGTTGATCAGCCAGGCCTGGGCGGACAGCGGGGTGTGCAGGGCGGCGGCCGTATCGGGGAGCGTCACGAGCGGCGCGGTGTACGTCATCAGCGCGACGGCGGTCGCGGCACTGGTCAGCGCGAGGGTGCGGCCGGGACGCGGGGGCGGCGAGGCGCGTTCAGCGGGCGGCGCCGGTGTCGCCGCTGTCGCGGTGGTGGGTGTGGCGGGGGAGTCCGTGCCGGTGTCGCTCATGGGTGGCGGTCCGCTCTCGATGGTTCGACGGAGGGTGGGTCCGAGTTGTGGGTTCGGTCAATGAACCGACGTGAGGCGGCCAACCTAACACTGTCGGTTCGGTGACTGAACCTTTTGGCGGAAAGTGGCTACAGTGGACCGCATGGCACTGGGCAAGGACTACGCGACGCAGGAGTGCTCGATCGCCCGCGCACTGGAGGTCGTCGGCGAGCGGTGGACGCTGCTGGTGATCCGCGACGCGCTCTACGGCGTCCGGCGTTACAACGACTTCCTCGTCCACCTCGGCATCCCGCGCGCCGTCCTGGCCAACCGCCTCCAGGCGCTCACCGCCGAGGGAATCCTGGAGAAGCGCAGGTACCAGGAGTCGCCGCCGCGGGACGAGTACGTCCTCACCGATCGCGGCGTCGCCCTGTGGCCCGCCCTGCGCGCGCTCGGCATCTGGGGGCGCGAGCAACTCGGCGGCGAGCCGATGCGCACCTTCTGGCACGCCGACTGCGGCACCGAACTCAGTCCCTACGGCGCCTGCGCGACCTGCGGGACCCTCGTCGCCGTGCGCGACATCGACATGCGGCCGGGCCCCGGACTCGACCCCGACCCGGCGGACCACGTCAGCCGGGCGCTGCTCGGTCCCCGGCGGCTGCTCCAGCCGATCGAGACCGAACAGCAGGGCCCCGCACCACGTCGTCCCGCGTAAGCCGCCCCGGATGAGCCGTCCTGTATAACTGGGACAAACGCGTGTACGAGAGGGGGGAGCAGCCGATGACCCGCGAACGGGCCGTCCCACGCCCTCTCCTCGTCCTGCTGCTCGTCCTCCTCCCGGTCGCGCTCGTCGACGTCGGCAGCCTCTCCGCCACCGTCGCGCTCGCCGCGACCGCCGCGGTCGGTTCCGCGCTCGCCGTCTGCGCCGTCATCGCCGCGCGCTGCGCGCCCGCCGTGCCGCGCACCCGGGTGCGTACGGCCATCAGGGACCGGGACCTGCGTACGGCCTTCCTGCCCCAGCGCGATCCCGACGCCCCCGGCCGCCGCCGGCCCCGAGCGCCCGGACACGCCCTCCCGGCGACCACCGCGTAGGGCACAGCACCTTCCACACCTGGCCCCGCGCCGGTCGTGTCGTCATGCCGCCCCGCCTCAACCCGGCACGACGAGACCCCCGGAGGGCTCACCCACCCATGTCCGTTTTCGCCAGTCTGGTCGAGCACCTCGCCGACCTGCTCCAGCCCCTGTTCGGCGCCTCCGCCGCGGCCGCCGCCATCGTCCTGTTCACCGCCCTCGTACGGCTCCTCGTGCACCCGCTCTCCCGGGCCGCCGCCCGCGGGCAGCAGGCGCGCACCCGACTCCAGCCGAGGATCGCCGAACTGCGCCGCAAGCACGCGAAGAACCCCGAGAAGCTCCAGCGGGCCGTGCTCGAACTGCACGCCGAGGAGAAGGTGTCCCCGCTGTCGGGGTGCCTGCCCAGCCTGTGCCAGATCCCCGCGTTCTTCCTGCTCTACCACCTCTTCTCCAGCTCCTCGATCGGCGGCGAGGCCAACGCCCTCCTCTCCCACCGGCTCCTGGCCGCCCCGCTCGGCGGGCGGTGGGCCGACGCGTTCGGGGACGGCGGGCTCCTCGGCGGGGCCGGACTGGTGTACGTGGCGCTGTTCGCGGTGGTCGCCGGGGTCGCCACCTTCAGCTACCGCCTCACCAGGCGGACGACGGCCGACCGGCCGGTGCTGCCCGCCGGTGACGCCGGGGCCGTGCCGGGCGTCGGCGCGATCACCCGGGTCATGCCGTTCATGTCCTTCTTCACGCTGGTCACCGTGGCCGTGGTGCCGCTGGCCGCCGCGCTCTACGTCGTCACCAGCACCACGTGGAGCGCCGTCGAACGGGCCGTGCTCTACCGCTGAACGCGGTCCGGTCCGGCGCGTGGCCACGGCCCGGTGGCTACGGTCCAGTACGTGAACGGGGTATTGCGGAGTGGATCCCGGCCTTGGAGGATCGACCAGTCCTCCGACGGCCGTCGCGTCGCTGCCGCACCCAGGTCGCGTCATCGTCGGGCGGGCTGCCCGCGATCGAGGAGTTGGGGATCATGAAGCTGTTGCGAGTCGGTACGGCGGGGTCGGAGCGGCCCGCGCTGCTCGACGCCGACGGGACCCTGCGAGACCTGTCGGGCGTCGTGACGGACATCGACGGCGAACTGCTCGCCGACGAGGGCGCGCTCGGCCGGATACGGTCCGCCGCCGAGGCCGGTGAGCTGCCCGCCCTGGACGGCACCGGGCTGCGGGTCGGGCCGCCGGTGGGACGCATCGGCAAGATCGTGTGCATCGGGCTGAACTACCACGACCACGCCCGTGAGACCGGGGCCGAGCCGCCCGCCGAGCCGGTCGTCTTCTTCAAGGCGCCGGACACCGTGGTCGGGCCGCACGACACGGTGCTCGTGCCGCGCGGGTCCGTGAAGACCGACTGGGAGGTGGAGCTGGCGGTCGTCATCGGGCGCACCGCCCGCTACCTGGAGTCGGCGGAGGAAGGCCTCGCCTGTGTCGCCGGGTACGCGGTCGCGCACGACGTGTCCGAGCGGGAGTTCCAGATCGAGCGCGGCGGAACCTGGGACAAGGGCAAGAACTGCGAGACGTTCAACCCGCTGGGCCCGTGGCTGGTGACCGCCGACGAGGTGCCCGACCCGCAGCGGCTGTCGCTGCGGCTGTGGGTGAACGGCGAACTGAAGCAGGACGGGACGACCGCCGAACAGATCTTCCCCGTGGGGGAGGTCGTGCGGTACCTCAGCCGGTTCATGGTGCTGCGCCCCGGTGACGTCATCAACACCGGGACGCCGGCGGGCGTGGCGATGGGGCAGCCCGAGCCGAAGCCGTATCTGCGGGCCGGGGACGTGGTCGAGCTGGAGGTCGAGGGACTGGGGCGGCAGCGGCAGGAGCTCAAGGGGGCGTAGGCGCTCCGCCGGGGCGCCGGGGGAACCACGGGCGGCGCAGCCGCACGTGTCACCGCCCCGCGCCCCAGGTGCCCCGCCCTCAGTCCAGGAGCGCGGCGAGCCTGCGCCAGCCCTCCCTCGGGAGGCGGGCCATGTCGTCCTCCACCAGCTGGAGGGCCACGTGATCGGCGCCCGCGGCGTGGAAGGCGTCGATGCGGGCGCGGATCGTGGCCTCGTCGCCCCAGGCGAACACGGCGTCGATGAGGCGGTCGCTGCCGCCGCCGGTGACGTCGTCGTCCGTGAAGCCGAGGTTCAGGAAGTTCCTCGTGTAGTTCGGCAGCTTCAGGTACATGGCGAGGTAGGCGCGGGCCGTCGCCCGGGCGCGGGACGGGTCGGAATCGAGGACGACCTTGAACTCCGGGGCCAGCAGCGGGCCCTCGCCGAGCCGCTCGCGGGCCTGCGCGGTGTGCTCCGGGGTGACCAGGTACGGGATCGCGCCCGCCGCCCGGTCCCGGGACAGGTCCAGCATCTTCGGGCCGAGCGCGGCCAGCACCCGGTGGCCGGAGCGCATCCCCGCCCGGTCCAGCTCGTCCAGGTAGCCGACCATCGTCGAGTACGGGCGGCGGTACCCCTTGGCGAGCGGGGCATGGCTCACCCCGAGGCCGAGCACGAACCGGCCCGGGTGGGACACCTCCAGCTCGGCGAAGCCCGCCGCCGCCTCGGACGCCTTGTGCTCCCAGATGCTCTGGATGCTGGTGCCGACCACGATCCGCTCGGTCGCCCCGATCAGCGGCGCGGCGAGCCGGGCGGCCGTGTTGCCGCCGAGCCACAGGGCGCCGTAGCCGAGCCGCTCCAGCTCGGCGGCGGCCTCGGCGCGTTCCGCCGCGCCCTCCGGGTCCTCCGAGCGCAGTTGGCCGCTCCAGACGCCGTACCGTCCGACCGATTCCTTCAGGGAAGCCGTCGCCTCGTTCATCGCTTGCGATCCCTCCGGTGGGCACCATGATCAACCTGCGTGTCTGCCTGCCAACCACGGGTACCCACCGCTGATTCCCCGACCACCCCCTGCGGGGCCGGCCGGGCTACTCGCCCAGGAACCGCTCCAGCGCCTCGACGACCAGCCGGTGGTCCTCGACCTGCGGCAGCCCGGAGACCGTCACCGCGCCGACCACGCCGACGTCGGCGACGGTGACCGGGAAAGAGCCGCCGTGTGCCGCGTACGTGTCGGGGTCGAGCCGCGAGGACTCCTCGAAGGTCGTGCCCTTGGCCCGGAAACGCGAGCCGACCAGGTACGAGGCCGAGCCGTACCGCTCCACGACGCGGCGCTTGCGGGCGATCCAGGCGTCGTTGTCGGGGGCCGAGCCGGGCAGCGCGGCGTGGAAGAGCTGCTGTCCGGCGCGGTGGATGTCGATGGCGACCGGGGCCTCGCGCTCCCGGGCCAGCTCGACGAGCAGGGAGCCCAGCGCCCACGCGTCGTCGTGCGTGAACCGGCGGAAGACCAGGCGGCGTTCCTGCTCCTCCAGCTCGGCCACGGTGGGTGCCGTCGGTGCCGTGCTCACAGGGACACCACCACTCCGTCGCGGGCGGACCGGCGGGCCGCCTCCAGTACGTCAAGGGCGGCGGCCGCCTCCAGCGCGTCCACCGGGTTCGGGCCGCCCTCGCGCAGGGCCCTCGCCACCGCCGCGTAGTACGCGGGGTAGTCGCCCGGGACGGTCGCCGTGACCTGCCCGCCGCCGGTCAGCGGGGAGTCCCCGGCGCCGACGCGGCCCCACAGCGACTCGTCCTCCTCGCCCCAGCCGGGACCCGGCCGCTTGCCCTCGCGCAGCGCCGCCTCCTGCGGGTCGAGGCCGTGCTTGACGTAGCCCGCCTTCGAGCCGAGCACCCGGAAGCGGGGGCCGAGCTGGGCGGCGGTGGAGGAGACGTAGAGGTGGGAGCGGACGCCGTTCGCGTGCGTGAGCGCGAGGAACGTGTCGTCGTCCGCCGCCGCGCCCGCCCGCCGGACCACGGACTCGGCGTACACCTGCGTGACCGGGCCGAAGAGGACGAGGGCCTGGTCGACGACGTGGCTGCCGAGGTCGTACAGGAGACCGCCGATCTCCGCCGGGTCGCCGGACTCGCGCCAGCCGCCCTTCGGCTTCGGCCGCCAGCGCTCGAAGCGGGACTCGAAACGCCACACCTCGCCCAGCGCGTCCTCGGCGAGCAGTGCGCGCAGGGTGAGGAAGTCGTTGTCCCAGCGGCGGTTCTGGAAGACGGAGAGCAGCAGACCGCGCTCCTCGGCCAGCGTCGCCAGCGCGCGCGCCTCGGCGGCGGTGCCCGCGACCGGCTTGTCCACCACGACCGGCAGACCGGTCTCCAGGGCCCGCGTGGCGAGCGCTACGTGCGTCTTGTTCGGGGAGGCGACGACGACCAGGTCCAGCTCGCCGGCCCGGTCGAACAGCTCGTCGGGCGTGGCGGCGGTGCGCACGTCCGGGAACTCGGCGCGGGCCTGCTGCTGCCGCTCCGCGTTCGAGGTGACGACCGTGTCCAGGGCCAGGCCCTCGGTGGCGGCGATCAGCGGGGCGTGGAAGACGGAGCCCGCGAGGCCGTAGCCGACGAGGCCGACGCGCAGCGGCGGAGTGCCGGGAGGGATAGCAGTCATGCGTCCTACTTTCGCAACGGTGTTGCCAAAGTGCAAGCGCCGGAGACAATGGGGGTGTGAACAGGACGATCGGCGGAGGCACCGGGACCCGGACCGGCGAGGGCAGTGGCGGGCGGGGCTCGGCGGGCGGCGCCAACCTGCTCGCGCTGCGCAGCCACAACACCGCCCTGGTGCTCGACCTGCTGCGCGGCGCCGGCGCCGGGGGGATCAGCCGGCTGGAGCTCGCCGAGCGCACGGGGCTCACCCCGCAGGCGGTCAGCAAGATCACCGCCCGGCTCCGGGGCGAGGGCCTGGCCGCCGAGGCCGGACGCCGCGCGTCCACCGGCGGCAAACCGCGCACGGTCCTGCGCCTGGTGCCCGGGGCGGGCCACGCCCTCGGCGTCCACCTGGACCGCGACGAGCTGCGTGCGGTGCTGGCCGACCTCGACGGCACCGTGGTGGCGGAGCGGCGCGCCCCGCTGGACCTGGGCGCGGGCGCGGAGACCGTGCTGGAGGGGGTGGCGCGGGCGGCGGAGGAGCTCGCGGCGCAGGGGCTGGGGCGTCCCGTCCCGCAGGGCGCCGCTGACCGGCCGCGGGGCGGTGCTCTCGCCGCCGCTCCCACCCTCCTCGGGCTCGGGGTCGCCCTCCCGGGGCCGCTCGACCACGTCCGCGGTGTGCTGCACCGCGTCACCGGCTTCCCGGAGTGGGACGGCTACCCGCTGCGGGACGCGCTGGAACGGCGGCTGGGCGTACCGGTCGTCGTCGACAAGGACACCAACGCGGCGGCGCTCGGCCTCGCGGTCGGCGGCGCGGGAAGCGAGGAGGGCGGCCCAGGCGCCGGGCCCGGCTCCTTCGCGTATCTGCACCTCGGCACGGGACTCGGCGCGGGGCTCGTCTTCGGCGGCGGCGTGCACCGGGGTGCCCGGACCGGCGCCGGGGAGTTCGGACACCAGGTCGTCCAGCTCGACGGGCCGCCCTGCACCTGCGGCGCCCGGGGCTGCATAGAGGCCCTGTGCCTCGCCGCCGTCGCCCGCGGGGACCTCGCGGAGGCGGCCAGGGTGCTCGGCGCGGGCGCCGCGAACCTCGCCGGGCTGCTGGACATCGACCAGGTGCTGCTGGGCGGCCGTACCGTCGCCGCCGCGCCCGAGGCCTTCGTCCACGGCGTCGGCGCGGTCCTCGACGCCCGCGCCCGGCGCGAGGGCGGTCACGACGGCGCCGTACCGGTGCGGCTCGCGCCGGGGGGGCCGCGCGGCGTCGCGGAGGGCGCGGCCCAACTGCTGCTCGCCCCACTCTTCGGCCGGGGGGACGGCGGCTGACGCCACCGGAACGGACCGCTCCGTCAGGCGGGGTCCACTCCCTCAGACGAGGTCCACCAGGTCCGCGATGGAGTCCACGACCTTGGTCGGCCGGTACGGGTAACGGTCGATGTCGTTGAGCGTGGTCAGCCCCGTGAGGACGAGGAAGGTCTCCATCCCGGCCTCGAGACCGGCCAGGACGTCGGTGTCCATGCGGTCGCCGATCATGGCGCTGGTCTCGGAGTGCGCGCCGATGACGTTGAGGCCGGTCCGCATCATCAGCGGGTTCGGCTTGCCGACGAAGTACGGCTCCTTGCCCGTGGCCTTCGTGATCAGCGCGGCCACGGAGCCCGTCGCCGGCAGGGCGCCCTCGGGCGAGGGCCCGGTGTTGTCCGGGTTGGTGGCGATGAAACGGGCGCCGTTGTTGATCAGACGGATGGCCTTCGTCAGTGCCTCGAACGAGTAGGTCCGGGTCTCGCCCAGGATCACGAAGTCGGGGTCGGCGTCCGTCATCACGTAGCCCGCGTCGTGCAGCGCCGTCGTCAGACCGGCCTCACCGATGACGTAGGCGGTGCCGCCAGGATGCTGGTTGTCCAGGAAGGAGGCGGTGGCCAGCGCGGAGGTCCAGATGTTCTCGACCGGCACCTGGAGACCGATCCGGTTCAGGCGGGCGTGCAGGTCCCGGGCCGTGTACATCGAGTTGTTGGTGAGGACCAGGAACGGCCGCCCGGAGTCGCGTAGCTTCTTGATGAAGGCGTCCGCACCGGGGACGGGGACGCCCTCGTGCATCAGCACCCCGTCCATGTCGGTGAGCCACGATTCGATGGGCTTGCGCTCTGTCATGGGGGCGGGCTCCTGCCGTGCGTGGACCTTGGGAGGCCCATGCTATGCAGTCATACGTTCGCATGGATCACCCCCGCTGCGGCCGAAACCTCGGCCTTCCTGCCATAACCCGATCGGCGTAGCCCCACCCCCGCGCAGGATGCGGGTACGGGGGGCGCGGGGGAGCCTCCAGGTAACTGGAGGTACACGATGGGCTCACTGAAAGTCACACTCTGTGCGGGTGCCGCGCTGGCCACCGCGCTGTGCGCACCGGCCGCCCACGCCTACGCGGCTGACGGCGGCGGTGTCTCCGTGACGCCGTCCTCGCCCGCCCCGGGCACCGACGTCACGCTCCGCGTACCCGACTGCACCGAGAAGACGGCCGTCGCCGTGTCCGCCGCCTTCGAGTCGGACGTACGGCTCAGCCTGGCCGCGGGAGACGGCGTCCTCGTCGGCTCCAGCACGGTCCGCACCAGCGTCCGGGCCGGTGCGTACGCCGTACAGGTCAAGTGCGGCGAGCAGGCGCGCAAGGGCACCATCACCGTCCACGACGAGGGGCGCCCGACCGCACCCGCCTCGCCCGTCGCCCCCGTCGACGCGGGCGGCGGCGGCACCGCGGAGCTGGCCGCGTCCGAGACCGGGGACGGCGCGCGCGTCGATCCCCCCGGCACGGCGCACACCGTGACCGGCCTGGTGCTCGCGGGCATCGCCGCCGTCGCCGTGGCACTGCGCAGCGTCCGCAGCCGGAGCCGCGGGACGGACTGACCATGTCCGAACAGGACGAACAGAATAAACGGGGCGAACAGGACGCCGCACGAAAGGCCGCGCCGAGGACCGCTGCCCCCGGCGGGCGCCTGGTCACCGGCATCGCCTGGGCGGTGCTGCTCCTCGGACTGTGGCTCTGGGGCCGTGAGGCCACCGACGTGCGCGAGGGCATATCGCGGCCGGCCACCGGCGACATGGCGGCCGCCGGGCGGCCCCCCGACGTCCCCCTGCCCCCGGCCCACGCACCCCTCGACGATGCCCGGCCGCAGCGGCTCGACGTCCCCGGCCTCGACATCGACGCCCCCGTCGTGGCCCGCGGCCTCGACGCCAAGGGCGCCATCGAACCACCGCCCTTCGACCAGCCCGGCACTGTCGGCTGGTACGCGGCCGGGGTCACCCCCGGAGCCGCCGGGACCGCCCTGATGGTCGGCCACGTCGACACCGAGACCCGGCCGGCCGTGTTCTACCGGCTCAGCACCCTCGAACCCGGCCAGACGATCCGGGTGGCCCGCGACGACGCCGAGGTCGCCGAGTTCACCGTCGACGACGTCCAGGTCCTCACCCGCGACGGCTTCGACGCCCAGCAGGCCTACGGACCCCGCGACACGGACCGCTCCGAGCTCCGCCTCATCACCTGCGGCGGCACCTTCGACCACACCACCGACAGCTACACGGCCAACGTCGTCGTCTCCGCCTACCTGACCGGAACCGGCTCAGCCCGCCACGTCACCCGGTGAGCGGTCCCGTGTCCCGCGCCGCCTTCGCGAGGGCGCGGACCAGTGCCGTCTCTCCCGCCGTCGGCCAGATCAGGGCCCAGCTCGCCGTCGGAGCGTCGTACGGGCGGAGATAACGCAGGCCGCGCCACTGGTAATAGCGTGCGGCATCGCCGTGGACGAGGCTGATCGCCCCGCCCGCCGCGACCACGGCGGCGAGTTCCTGGAACGAGGAGACCTTCGGGCCGCGCCGGGTGGGCCGGCCGCCGGGGGTGTGGGTGGGCACGAGCGTCTGCTGCCAGTACTCGGGGATGGCGGTGGCGGAGTGCGGCAGGGGCCAGTCGGCCAGGTCCTCCATGCTGACGGCGTCACGGCGGGTGAGGGGGTGGTCGGTGGCGACCATGAGAAGCAGGGGTTCGGTCACGACGACGGGGCCGACGGTGAGATCCGGTTCACGGACGGGCAGCCAGGCGGTCGCCACGTCCACCGAGCCGTTCCGGAGCGGGCCGAAGGGGTCCGTGAAGATGACCTCCTGAATGCGCAGGGCGACCTCGGGGTGCCGGCTGCGGAACAGGTCGAGCAGGTGCATGTGGTCGTGTGCCTGGGAACCGTGCAGCCCGAGAGTCAGCGTGCCCGTCGAGCCGCGGGCGGCAGCGGTGGCCGCGCGGGTGCCGTCGAGTATCTGCTGGTAGCCCGCGCCGAGATCGCGCCGCAGTTGTGCGCCGATGGCGGTCAGCTCGACCTTGCGGCTGCTCCGGGCGAAGAGGGGCGCCCCGATCCTGCGCTCCTGCTTGGCGATCGACTGGCTCACCCGCGCCTGCGACACGTGCAGCCGGTCCGCGGTCCGGCCGAAGTGCAGCTCCTCGGCCAGCGTCAGGAAGATCTCGATGTCCCGTAGTTCCACCACGTGCCCCCGGTCCGTCAGCGATAACTCCTGGGTTATCAGACCATGTGCAGCGGGAGATTGTTCGCGCCCCTCCCGCCCCGCATCCTGGGTCGGACGCAGGGCGGCAAGGAGAAGAGATGCGGACGCGGAGCGTGGTCACGGTGGTTGCGGCAGTCCTGGCGCTGACGACGGTCGGCGGCTGCGGCGACGACGAGGACGGCGGCGGGAGCACGGGGGCCGGCGGCGGGGGCTACGGGCAGTCCGCAGGCAGCGGGGGACGGCTCATGGACACCGGGACGGAAGGCCGTCCGAGCGCACCCACCATGGCGGACATCGAGGCGTTCGTCAGCGCACGCACCACGTGCACCGACCTGCACATGGAGGACGTCGACTCCGACCACGAGGACGACCCGGAGGCGGAGGCGACCGGCAAGCTGTGGGGCATCAAGGAGCGTGCCGTCTGCTGGGACGCGAAGCGCATGGGGGTCACGCTCATGTCCGTCGACGACATGAAGAGCTTCCAGACCCAGGCGCGGCGGCAGGAGTCCGACTGGTACCTCCTCGGTGAGGACTTCGCCGTCACGGGTGGCCCCACGACGACGGCCGACCTCAGGGGGTCCGGGCTCCTCACCCTCCTCTGCGACCCGGAGACCCGGATCCCGAGCGGCTACACCAAGGAGAAGGGCCTCGTGGACGGTTGCACACTGACCGATTTCGTCTCCTGACGTCCGTCGGCCGATGACCGCGTGGGCGCACGAGGCGTATGTCAGGATTGAGCCTCGGAACAGTGCACCCAGGGGGGTTGGATGTACGGCAGCAAGGCGGCCGGAAACATGTCCAGGAGGGGGGCTGCGTCGGCGGCGGCACTCGGAGCGGCGGCCCTGCTGCTCGCGGGCTGCTCCTCGTCCGGCGACGGGGACGACAAGGCCGCGGGCGCCGGGATCACCCAGCAGCCCAAGGAGACCGACCCGTTCTGGGTCAACCCGGACGGCAACGCGGCCCGGCAGGTCGCCTCCCTGGCAGACGCGGGCAAGAAGGACCAGGCCGAGGAGATCCGCAAGATCGCCCAGCAGCCGACCGGCGAGTGGATCAGCCCGGAGAACCCCGAGGAGCAGGCCCGCGGCTTCACCGAGGCCGCCGACGAGGCCGGCCGCACCGCGCTGCTCGTCCTCTACAACATCCCGCACCGCGACTGCGGCCAGTACTCCGAGGGCGGCGCCGCCGACGGCGACGCCTACCGCTCCTTCGTCGACGGAGTGGCCAAGGGCATCGGCGACCGTGCCGCCACCGTCGTCCTGGAACCGGACGCGGTGCTCCACCTCGTCGACGGCTGCACCCCGCAGGAGTTCCACGAGGAGCGCTACGACCTCCTCAAGGGCGCGATCACCAAGCTCGGCGCCCTCAAGAACACCAAGGTGTACCTGGACGCGGGCAACGCCGGCTGGGGCCACCCCGACCAGATCTTCGACCCCCTGAAGCGGGCCGGCATCGACCAGGCCGACGGCTTCGCGGTCAACGTGTCGAACTTCTACACCACCGAGGACTCCATCGCCTACGGCAAGCAGCTCTCCGCCAAGGTCGGCGGCAAGCCCTTCGTCGTCGACACCAGCCGCAACGGCAACGGCCCCTACACCGAGGGCGCCCCGGACGAACGCTGGTGCAACCCCCCGGGCCGGGCCCTCGGCGAGACTCCGACGACGAAGACGGCCGACCCGCTGGTCGACGCCTACCTGTGGGTCAAGCGCCCGGGAGAGTCGGACGGCGAGTGCAAGGGCGGCCCGAAGGCGGGGGAGTGGTACCCCGAGTACGCCTTGAAACTGGCGCAAGGGTAAACGCCCTCAGGGGCGCGGGGCTGTGACATGTGCGGCTACCGCCACGTGGGCGCGATCAACCACAACGCTCCCCGCACCCGAAAACACAACCCGCG
The DNA here is from genome assembly GCF_042893535.1 of Streptomyces sp. NPDC001599. Lineage (NCBI taxonomy): Bacteria > Bacillati > Actinomycetota > Actinomycetes > Kitasatosporales > Streptomycetaceae > Streptomyces > Streptomyces sp. NPDC001599. Next base: position 297,258 of record NZ_JBIAVA010000005.1, on the reverse strand, counting down.
GGAGCGCTACGGAACCCGCACCCACTCCGCCTTGCTCGGCGTCCCCTCCCCGTCCGTCACGAACATCATGTACCACCCCGACTGCACCAGATTCCTGCCCTCCGGCACCGTCACCGTCAGCTTGTCCCCGTCCGCCTTGAAGTCCAGCGCGATGGACCGCTGATCGACGTCCGTGACGTGGGTCGACGCGCTCGGCCGGATCAGCCGCACCTTCTTGACCGTCGACGCCGCACGCGAGGTGAACGTCCCCGACTCGCCGCGCGCGATGGTCTGCGGGCCGCCGGACAGGTCCGGCCGCGAGTCGCGGTACAGGTACGGCGGCGTGTAGATCTCGATCCGCTGCTCGAACTTGCCCGGCTTGGTGTTGGCCTTGTCGGCGTAGAGCGAGTCCGAGCCGAAGAACATCAGGCGCCCGTCGGGCAACAGGATGGAACCGGAGTGGTAGTTGCGCCCCACCAGCGGGTCGGCGACCCGCTCGAACTCGTTCGTGTCCGGGTGGTAGAGCCGCGCCTGGAGGATGTTGGAGTCGCCGCGGCCCCGGTAGTCCTGGGAGCCGCCGGAGACCAGCACGCTGTCGTCGGGCAGGATCGAGGCCTGCGGATAGCGTGTGCCCTTCTCCAGTGACGGTCCGTCGACGAACTTCGGGTCGTCCGCCTTGAGGTCGGCGATCCGGGTCTTCTCGCTGGACAGCTTGGACTCGCCGACCCCGCCGCCGCCGATCACCATGTACTTCTCGTCCTGCGCCGGCGGCAGCAGCACCGTGTTCGCCGTCTCCAGCATGTTCGCGTCGCTCATGCCGGGGACCTTGGTGAACTTGTTGGTCTCCACGTCCCAGATGCCCGGGGTGCGACCCACGTCGTCGGGTCCGTACCCCGCGTTCGCGCCCGAGTAGAAGATCTCGCCGTTCTGCATCAGGAACAGCGCCGGGTACGTCGGGAACTGGCGGACCTTGTCGGTGTAGGTCCACTCCTTGGTCTTCGGGTCGTAGACCTCGTTCTTGCCGGGGACCAGCTGGCCGATGTCGTCGAGGCCGGAGACGCTGAGGATCTTGCCGTCGCCCAGGGTGGTGAGCGTCGGGTACCAGCGGGCCTCGTGCATCGGGTCGACCTTGATGTACTTCTCGGCGACCGGGTCGAACTCGAAGGCGTCCCGGATGCCCTGGAAGTCCTTCTTGTCGAGGGCGAGCTTCTGCGCGATGCCGTACGTGTTGCGGGCGTCGGCACCCGACAGGCCCTGGACGCGGTAGTTGTCCTCCGTACCCGTCTCGTACTTGCTGCCGCTCTTCTGCGCCTCGACGTAGATCCGGCCGAGGCCCGGGTCGTTGCGCAGGAACTCGCCGGTCGCCGGGTCGAAGACCTTCTTGGCGCGGGGCACCAGGACCGGGTCCTTGGACACGAAGGTCTTGCGGTTCTCCTTGCCGGTGAACTTGGTTCCCGCCGGGAGGGTGATCGGCTTGTCCGGGTTCTCGTTGTGGACGACCATCAGGCCGCCGGCCTTGGTGACGTCGCCCTTGAGCTTCTCGTACCGCTTGGTGCCGCCCGCGATCAGCAGGTTGCCGTTGGCGAGCTGCGTGTGTCCGGTGCAGAACAGGTCCGTGGGCGTCGGCACCTTCTTGATGGTGCCCTTGACGGGGTCCCAGATCCGGGTGTCGTACTGCTTGTCGTCGGAGTTGTCCTGGTTGTTGCCGGACCCGGCGACCATCAGCACCTTGCCGGTGCGCAGCAGTGCCGCGTGGATGGTGTTCTGCCGGTACTTCTCGGGAAACTCGATGATCTCCCACTTGCCGTTGGCGGCCTTGTACTCCGGCTGGTTGATCTTGTACTGGTGGTATTTCTCGGTGCTGAAGCGGTAGAGCCACGGCCCGTTCATCCCGGCCAGCGCGACTACCACCGCCGTACCTATCGCGAAGCGACGGGCGCGGCGGCGGCCGGCACGGTCTTTCATTCCTTACGTCCCCCAAGTCCACCAAGGGCGATCTGCATGGTCTGGTCGTCTCCCCCGTCGGCGGGGGCGGCCCAGTTGGGCCTCTGCTGCGGCGAGTGCGCCGAGTGTCGTCCGTGCGGCTGCTGCGACGGGACCCGCGGTGCGGGCTCCGCCGCGGCGACCGGGGGTTGCTTCTTCGCCTTCCTCAGCTCGTGGCGCCAGGCGAACATCGGCGACGCGGTGATCAGCAGCGCGAAGGTCGCCCAGATGATCATCGCGGGGTGCGAGTGGCCGTAGACGAAGCCCGCCGTGATCGAGCCGGCGAAGATCACGATGAAGTACCAGTGGTACCTGAACGTCCCGAACAGGGTGTCCGGGCTGGCCGAGTCGCCCTTCGGGGTCACCACGAACTTGCTCTTGCGGCGCAGCACGGAGTCGATGAGCGCCTTCGCGTACAGCGGCGCCGACAGCGCGGACATGATCATGCCGGCCACGCCGCCGGAGCCCTCGGGCTCGTGCGGGGAGACGTTGTGGCGGCGGTTCCAGACGTACAGGCCGATCTGGAGCGCGGAGGCGTTGCCGTAGAGCATCAGCCAGACCGCCGGGTCGATGTTGACGCCGGAGGCGCCGAGGCCCAGGAACAGGCAGCAGCTCAGCGCCGCCAGGATCCAGTTCAGGGCCGACATCGGGTAGAAGATGATCATCATCGTGTAGTTGAAGAGCTTGCTCGGCGGCAGCGAGTACCAGCCCTTCCAGTACTGCTTGAGGATCGTCTCGTACGTTCCGCGCGACCAGCGCATCTGCTGGGTGAAGAAGTCCGTCCAGGCGTTGGGGCCCTCGCCGACCGCCAGCACGTCAGGCGTGTAGACCGAGCGCCACTTGCGGCCGGTGGCCGGGTTCTTGTGGCGGTGCATCTCGAAGCCGGTCGCCATGTCCTCGGTGATCGAGTCGTACAGGCCGCCGATCTGCTTGAGCGCCCTGATGCGCACCGCGTTGGAGGTGCCCACGAACATCGGTCCGCCGTAGCGGTTGCCGGCGCGCTGGATCAGCGCGTGGAAGAGGAACTGCTGCGACTCGGCGGCCTTGGTGATCGGGTTGTCGTAGTTGCCGTAGACCTGCGGGCCGATGACGAAGCCGACGTCCGGGTCGCGGAAGAAGCCGAGCATCCGCTCCAGGTAGTTGGGCAGCGGCACGTGGTCGGTGTCGACGGAGGCGAAGAAGTCGTAGTCGTCGCCGTGCGCGTCCAGCCAGGCGTTGTAGTTGCCGTGCTTGGTCTTGGCGCGGTGCGGGCCCTTCTTCCGGTTCCACTTGGCGACGCCCTTGCGGGAGAAGTGGTGCACGCCCAGGCGCGCGCACACCTCCTTCACCTCCGGGTCGTCGCCCTCGTCGAGGAGCCAGACGTGCAGCAGACCGCGGTGGCGGATCTTCACGGCCGCCTCCAGGGTCTTGGTCACCATCTCCAGCGGCTCCTTGCCGGGCACGAAGGAGGTGAGGAAGGCGACCCTGGTGCCGGTCTCGGGCACCACGGGGACCGGGTCGCGGGCGACCAGGGTGGCGTGCGCGTTCGACAGCACGTTCAGGCAGCGGAACAGCTCGATCAGGCCGATCGCCACGAGCATCACGATGTCGAGCGCGGGCAGCCAGGAGAAGGCCACGTAGTCGCGCTCGGTCCAGTGCTCCGGCTGGAGCAGCCAGACCAGCAGCACCACCGACAGCAGCGGGGCGGCGGCCAGCATCAGGGCGACCCGGATGCGGTGCGGCTCCTGCGAGATCAGCGAGCGGTACTGCACCCGGTACGGCTTGTTCGGGTCGGGCTGGGTGAGGGGGCCCGCGAGGCGGCTGTAGTGCTCGTAGTCGTACTTCGGGAGCGTCTTCTTTATCCGGCGGAACGAACCGGTGTTCCAGTTCCGGTGCCCGGGCACCCTGAGCTGGGTGGTCTGGGACGGGTCGTGGTCTGGCCCGGCGCCCGTCGGCGTCGACGTCATGAGTCATTCCCCCCACACGCGGGTCATGCGTGTTTCGTCGCTTCCTTCGCCTGCACCGGTCCCCCTCGACCGTCACGGACGTATCAGTGGTGGGTCACAGTCACCACGGCATGCACACCTTATATAGACATGGAATGGTGACCCCCGGTTGCATGATGCCCCCCTCGGCATCCCCTCGGCATCCGGCCCCCAACCGGACCAGGGTTCTACGGCGTTCGTCATGATCGCAAGACGTCCCGGCGCCGGATACGCCGAAGGCCCCCCGTGTGATACGGAGGGCCTTCGACCGTCGGTGCGCCGCCAGGGACTCGAACCCCGGACCCGCTGATTAAGAGTCAGCTGCTCTAACCAACTGAGCTAGCGGCGCCTGCTGACCTGCACAACTCTACCCGATGCCGACCGGTGCTCCGGACCACCGCCCCGGCCCCCGCGGGGCCGCCCTCCCGGCCGGGTACATCATTCGGACCGTCAACATGCGCGTGGTGCGGACAGTTGCGAAACTGACCGACATGTACCGAAGTACACCGCCGCGGACCCGGCCACCGGGAGTGTGAGGGGAATCGCATGGAGACTCCCGTATTCGAGGAGATCGAGCCCGCGAGCGACTGCGACTGCGCCGGCTGCCGCCACTGGCGGCGCGTTCTGCCGCACGCCCCGGCGGGCCGCGCGCTCGCCCATCCGGCGGCGTACCGCACGCTGGTCGTGGCCACCGCCGCCGCTTCCGCCACCGCCGTGTCCGTCCTCGGCGCGGGCGGGGCGGCGGCGCTTCCGGCGGCCGCGCACGCCCCCCATCGGTCGGGCGTTCCCGCGGGTGACGAGCCCGGCACTCCCCAGGGCCCGAGAGCCCCGCTGCACGGCCCCGTCGGCCGGCCCGCGGCGCCCCCGGCCGGTGCGGAACTGGCCGGCATCACCCGTACGGAGATCATCGACCGGGCCAAGAGCTGGGTGGCCGCGAAGGTCCCGTACAGCATGACCGCCTACTGGTCCGACGGATACCGGCAGGACTGCTCGGGCTTCGTGTCGATGGCCTGGAAGCTGCCGGCCAACGAGTGGACCGGAAGCCTCGGCACCGTCGCCGACCGCATCACCAAGGCGGAGCTGCGGCCCGGTGACATCCTGCTCTTCCACAACGCGTCCGACCCCCAGAAGGGCTCCCACGTGGTGATCTTCGGCGGCTGGACGGACGGCACGCGCACCGCCTACACGGCGTACGAACAGACCCCGCCGCACACCCGGAAGCTCGACACGCCCTACGCCTACTGGAGCAACTCCGGCCAGTACCTGCCGTACCGCTACAAGGGGATCGCGGCGAGCGACGCGGGCAAGGCGGGCGCGGCGGGCACCGAGGAGGCGCCGCCCGGGGCCGCGGGCCCCGCCTCGCACGGGGTGGCCGGATACCCCGGCCGGGCGATGTTCCGGCCGGGCGCGGACAACCCGTACGTCACCCGGCTCGGCAGGCAGCTGGTGAGGAAGGGATTCGGCACGTACTACACGAGGGGGCCGGGTCCGCGCTGGGGCGAGGCGGACCGACGGGGCGTCCAGGCCTTCCAGCGTGCCCAGGGCTGGCGCGGCGGAGCGGCGGACGGCTACCCGGGCCCGGAGACCTGGCGGCGGCTCTTCTCCTGAGCGCACCGGGGTGATCATCCGTTCATGACGCGTCTGGCGCGGAGGCTGGAGCACGCATGAGTACGACATCGTCAACGAACCCGGAGACCGTGCCGGCTGCGCCGGAGGAGTCCGCGGCGGAGGAGTCCGCGGCGGCCGCCGCCGCTCAGCGGCCCGGCCGGCTCATCCACAACGAGGCCACCACCGAGATCCCCGTCCACCTGCTGTTCCGCGACGACCCGGATCCGGCGCCGGTGCCGCTGCGGCCCGCGGTCGTCGCGCGCCGGCAGGGGCCGGGGGAGCGTACCGGAGCACGGCCGGGCGCCCGGCGCCCCGTCGCGGCGCGACCGCGCCCGGCACCCCGGATCGACCCGGAGCTGACGGAGCGTCCGGCCCGGGTGCTGCCCGGCGCCGCGGGCGTGGCCGCCGGTCTGTGCGGGGCGGCCGGGTGCGCGGCCACCTCCTGGTGGGCGGGGCTCGTACCGCCGCTCGCGGCCCAGGCGCTGGGGCTGCCGGCGTACGCGGGTGCCGGGCTCGGCCCCGCGCAGTGGGCGGCGTACGCGGCGGCGGGGGCGCTGGGGATGTTCGGGTTCGGGGGACTGGCCCGGGGCCGGACCGGTCGGGCCTGGGTGCTCGGCCTGTTCGGCCGCTACCGGGGAACGGTGCGGCGCACCGGCCTGATGTGGGTGAACCCGCTGCTGCTGCGCCGCCGGGTGGACGTGCGGCTGCGGCACTGGCGCAGCGAGCCGATGCCCGCGGCCGACGGCAACGGGGTGGCGCTCAGGGCGGTGACGCTGGTGGTGTGGCGGGTGCGGGACACCGCGAAGGCCACGCTGGGCGTCGAGGACCACGAGACGTATCTGCGCGAGTGCGTCGAGGCGGCGCTGGCCCGGGTCCCGGTGGAGCCGCTCGGCACGGTGCGCAGCTCGGCGGACGTGGCCGGGGACACGCTGACCCGGCTGGTGGCGGCGGACGCGGCGCCGGTCGGCTTGGAGGTGTTCTCGGTGCGGCCGGTCCGGGTGGAGTACGCCCCCGAGGTCGCCGCCGCGATGCACCGGCGCCGGATCGCGGCGCTGGACGCGGCGCAGCGGGCGAGCGTGCTCACCTCGGTCGTGGACTCGGTGGAGGACACGGTGACCCGGCTGACCATGCGCGGGCTGGTGGAGCTGGACGACTACGAGCGCAAGGTGCTCGTGAAGGACCTGACGGTGGCGTTCTGCGCGGGGCGGGGGGACACGGGGCACTGACACGGGGCACTGACACGGGGACTGACACGGGGCACTGACCCGTTCCGCGTTTGGTATGGACATGTTCAATTGTCAGCAATAATCTGAGACTTGGTCTAGACCTGCACGGCTCACTGAACTTCCCCTGAACTTCCCCACACGTCACAGGGAGCAGCAGTATGCGCACAAGGACCAAGTTGTACGCGGCCGCGCTGGGCATGGCGACCACCGGAGCCCTCGTGCTCTCGTCCGGCGGCGCCAGCGGTCACGGCTACACCGACCTGCCCGTCAGCCGGCAGAAGGTGTGCCAGAACGGCACGGTCGGCGGATGCGGTGCCATCCAGTGGGAGCCGCAGAGCGTGGAGGGGCCCAAGGGCTTCCCGGCCTCCGGGCCGGCCGACGGCAAGATCTGTTCCGCGGGACACGGGTCGTTCGCCGCGCTCGACAGCCCCAAGCAGCCGAACGGCCAGGCGTGGCCGACCACCAGGGTGAACGGCGGGCAGAGCTACACCTTCCGCTGGCAGTTCACCGCCCGGCACGCCACGACCGACTTCAAGTACTACGTCACCAAGCCGGGCTGGAACCAGAACCACAACCTGACCCGGTCCGACCTCAACCTCACCCCGTTCTTCACGGTGCCCTACGGCGGCAAGCAGCCCCCGGCCACGCTCTCCCACAGCGGCACGCTGCCGTCCGGGCTGAGCGGACACCACGTGATCCTCGCGGTGTGGACGGTCCACGACACGGGCAACGCGTTCTACGCCTGCTCGGACGTCACCTTCTGAACAGCGGAAGGGCCCCCTCGCTCGGCGAGGGGGCCCTTCCTTCTGTGCGCCGCCAGGGACTCGAACCCCGGACCCGCTGATTAAGAGTCAGCTGCTCTAACCAACTGAGCTAGCGGCGCATGACTCCCGCCGTCCGCTTCCCGCGGTCGGCGACGACGAAAATACTACCCGGTCCCGGGCAGTGCTCGTGACCAGTGCCGGGACCGGTTCTAGATCGCCAGCGACAGCAGCACCGGAGCCGCGCTCCGGTTCAGCTCGTCCGCGGCCCGGCGCAGCCGGTGCGCGTGCTCGACCGGGAGCGACAGCGCCAGGCAGCCCACGGAGGAACCGGCGGTGATCGGGACGGCCGCGCAGACCGTGCCCACCGCGTACTCCTGGAGGTCCAGGACGGGCACGGTGGCCGGCTGCGACTCCAGCCGGGACAGCAGCAGCTTGTCGCTGGTGATGGTGCGCGAGGTCAGACGGGCCATCCGGTGCCGGGCCAGGTGGTCGCGGCGGCCCGCGTGGTCCAGCTGGGTCAGCAGGGACTTGCCCACCGCGGTGGCGTGCGCCGAGACGCGGAAGTCCACCCACTCGTTCACCCTGGGCGCGGCCGGGCTGTCGGCGTACTGGGTGACGCTGACCTCGCCGTCGACGTACCGGCTGATGTAGACGGCGGCGCCCACCGAGTCGCGCAGCCCCTCCAGGGTGCGCTGGAGCTTCTCGCGCAGCGCCTGCTCGCGGCCCTGGGCCGAGCCGAGGCGGGCCAGGGCCTCCCCGGTGACGTACACGCCGTCGGCGGTCTGCTCGACGTATGCCTCGCGGCGCAGCATGCGCAGGAGCGTGGTCAGGCGCTCCGGGTCGATGCCGCTCTCGCGGGCGATCTCGGTGTCGGTGACACCGGAGGTGTGCCGCGCCACCGTCTCCAGGACGCGCAGGGCGGCCTCGGTCGAGTGGTGCGGCGCGGTCGGCTTGTGCTGCAGCGCCACGGTGGTCTCCCCCTGCGCTCGCTGGTGCATCCCTGCGTTCACGATAGCCGCCAAGAGGCTTCTCGTGAGGGGGTGTTGACCGGATTTCGGGGCCCTCATCTGCGACGCAGACCCACTGGCATATGCCGTTGGCCTGCCCCAACGTCCCGACCTCGGACGTTGGGGCAGCGCCGCCGCGCAATTACAGGACGGCGCTGAGAAACTCCCGCGTCCGGTCGTGCTCCGGCTCGCTGAAGATCTTCTCCGGCGCTCCGGCCTCGATGACCCGGCCCGAGTCGAACATCAGGACCTGGTCCGAGATGTCCCGGGCGAAGTTCATCTCGTGGGTCACACAGAGCATGGTGATGTCCGTGCTGCGGGCGATGTCCCGCAGCAGGTCCAGGACGCCCGCGACCAGCTCCGGGTCGAGCGCCGAGGTCACCTCGTCGAGCAGCAGCACCTTGGGGCGCATCGCCAGCGCCCGGGCTATCGCCACCCGCTGCTGCTGGCCGCCGGAGAGCTGGGCCGGCCGGGCGTCGCACTTGTCGGCCAGGCCCACCATGTCGAGCAGGCCCTTGGCCCGCTCCACGGCCTCGTCCTTGGACATCCCGAGCACCGTGACCGGCGCCTCGGTGATGTTGCGCAGGACGCTCATGTTCGGGAACAGGTTGAACTGCTGGAACACCATCCCGATCTGCTTGCGGACCTCGCGCCGCTCCTTCTCGGTCGCCGGGAAGAGCTTCTGCCCGTCCACGGTGATCGTGCCCTCGTCGGGCTTGAGGAGCGTCATCAGCAGCCGCAGGATCGTCGTCTTGCCCGAACCGGACGGGCCGATCAGAGTGACGTGCTTGCCGGCGTCGACGGAGAAGTCCAGGTGGTCGAGGACGGTGTTGTCCCCGAACCGCTTGGTGACCTGCTCCAGGCGGATCAGCTCGCCGGAGCTGCGCTCGGGGCTTTTCTCGGGGTTGGGAAGAGTGTCAGTGGGCAAGGCGTCGCTCCAGGGCTCGCAGGGCAAGGGAGGCCAGGTAGGAGATGATGATGAAGGCCACACCGATCACCGTCAGGGGCTCGGTGAACTGGAAGTTCTGCTGCGAGAACAGCCGCGCCTCGCCGAGCATCTCCAGCACCGTGATCGCCATCAGCAGCGGCGTGTCCTTCAGCATGGAGATCACGTAGTTGCCGAGGGCGGGGGTCACACGCCGGATCGCCTGCGGCAGGATCACGGCGGTCCAGGTCCGGCCCATCGGCAGGTTCAGCGCCGTCGCGGCCTCCCACTGGCCGACCGGCACCGCCTCGATGCCGGCCCGGTAGACCTGCATCGTGTACGTCGAGTAGTGCAGGCCGATGGCCACCACACCGGTGGTGAGCGCCGAGAAGGTGATGTTCCACTCGGGCAGCACGTAGAACAGGAAGAACAGCTGCACCAGCAGCGGTGTGTTGCGGACGAACTCGGTGACCACACCGACCGGCCAGGTCACCCAGCGGCTCGGCACCCGCATCAGCAGCGCCCAGACCAGGCCGAGGCCGAAGGAGACCAGCGAACCGAGGACCAGGATCTGCAGGGTGACCAGCAGCCCGTCCCAGAAGTGCGGCATGAAGTCGGAGACCGCGCTCCAGTCCCATTTCACGACACACCACTTCCCTCAGGCACGCGCACGGCCGCCGTCTTCTTCTGCGGCGCCTTGCCGACGCCCGCCTTCAGCTTCTTCTCCAGGCCGCGCATCACCCGCGTGAGCAGGAACGCGATCACGAAGTAGATCAGCAGGACGTACGTGTAGATCTCCGCGCTCTCCTGCAGCGCCAGGCGCACCAGGTTGGCGCTGAAGGCCAGGTCGCCCATGCCCATGATCGACACCAGGGCGGTGCCCTTGAGCAGCTCGATCAGCAGGTTGGAGAAGGGCGGGATCATCTCCGGCACCGCCTGCGGCAGCAGGATCAGCTTCATCCGCTGCCAGGGCGTGAAGCTGAGCGCGATGCCGCCCTCCTTCTGCGCCGGGTCGACCGCGGCCAGCGCGCCGCGCACGATCTCGGAACCGTACGCCCCGTAGGTCAGACCGAGCGCCAGCGTGCCCGCCCACATCGGCACCAGCTGCCAGCCGAAGGCGGGCGGCAGCACGAAGAAGACCCAGAAGATCATCACCAGCGCGGAGGTCCCGCGGAACACCTCGGTGTAGAAGCCCGCGAGGAAGCGGACGATCCACAGCCGGTGGGTGCGCGCGATGCCGACCACGAAGGAGACGGCCGTCGCCAGCAACGAGCTGAAGAAGAGCAGCTGGATGGTGACCCAGACGCCCTGGAGTACGAGTTCCCACAGTCCCGAGGTCATCCGCCGCAGAGCTCCTTCGCGGTCAGATCCGTCATCTCTTCCTCGGTGAAACCGAAGGGCTTGAGGATCCGCAGCAGTTCGCCGCTCTTCTTCAGCTTCTGCAGCTCGACGTTGAAGGCGTCCCGCAGGTTGGTCTCGTCCGGGCGGAAGGCGAAGGCGCCGCCGTCGACGTGGGGTTTGCCGCCGACCAGCGGTGCGAAGGGCTCGGTCGCCTCCGCCTTGCCCGACTTCTTCACCACCTCGCGGACGGTCAGGGCCGTGCCCGCGAAGACGTCCACACGCCCGGACTCGACGGCGTTGAGTCCGGCCACCTGGTCGGGGACGATCAGGATGTCGTCCTCCTTGTACCCGTGCTCCACCGCGTAGGCGATCTCGGCGTAGCCGGTGCCGGTCGCGAACTTGGCCTTCTTCTTGACGACGTCCCGGTAGTTGTGCAGCCCGAGCGGGTTGCCCTTGCGCACGATGTACGCGTCGAGCATCTGGTAGTCGGGGTCGGAGAAGATGACCTGCTCGCAGCGGTCGGCGTTGATGTACATCCCGGCCGCCACGACGTCGAACTGCTGGGACGCCAGGCCCGGGATGAGGGAGCCGAACTCCGTCGGCACGGGCTGCACCCGGTCCACTCCGAGCCGCTTGAAGATGACCTTCGCCAGCTCCGGGGCCTCGCCGGTCAACTCGCCGTTCTTGTCGATGTACCCGAAGGGGATCTCACCCGCGATGCCGAGCCGGGCCACGCCCTGGGCCCTCAGCCGGTCGAGCAGGTCACCCCCCTTGACGTCGGAAGCGGTGGCCACCCGCGAGCAGCCGGCCGCCCCCAGTGCGCCGAGCGCCGCGACCCCCGCGAGCAGCGATCGGCGGGTGGGCCCGGCTGTCCTGGACCTTTGGTCGGATATACCCCTTGGTGGGGTTCTGTGTGGTGGAGCCATGGGCGCGCAGCTACCCGAAGGTGGGCAGGTTATGCCGATCTTTTTCAGTCCGATACATCGGCCCGGCACCCTTGACCGCGGGGCCGCGGGGCACTGCCATGGAGGGCATGGCTGATCGCTACATCGAAGTCTCGCTGGTCAAGCGCGGAATCACCTGCACGGCCCAACTGCTCGACGACCGGGCCCCGATCACCTGCGCGGCCGTCTGGGACGCGCTCCCCCTCGGCGGCGACGTGTACCACGCCAAATACGCCCGCAACGAGATCTACGCCCTTTTCCCGCCCTTCGCGGCATCCGAACCCCCGCTGGAGAATCCGACGGTAACGCCCATTCCGGGCGACCTGTGCTATTTCGCCTTCGCGGGTGCCGAGCTGGGCACGAAGGCGTACGGCTACGACCGTGAGGTCCGCCCCGGCACCACCCTCGTCGACCTCGCCCTCTTCTACGAGCGCAACAACCTCCTCCTCAACGGCGACGTCGGCTGGGTCCCCGGCACCGTCTGGGGCCGCATCACGGAGGGCCTGGAAGCCATGGCGGAGGCCTGCAACGACCTGTGGCGCACGGGCGCGGCGGGGGAGACGCTCAGCTTCCGCCGGGCGTAGCCGACGACACGCAGAACCCTTCGCCGCCGTACAGCGACTCGTACTCGACCTCGATGACGAGCCGCCGGTCGATCAGGTGCCAGAACTCCTGGAGCCGGTCGGGGCCGGTGCTCCCGGACCGGTCCAGGAGCACCAGGAACGTCTCCTGTCCGGCGAGCACGACGGAGCCCGCCCGCAGGGAGTACGTCTTCGGCCGCAGTCCGGGGGCGAAGATCGCCCCCTTGACCTCCCGGTTCCACTCACCGGCCGCCGCGCCGTCCAGGCGCACCACGGTGCGCGTCACGACGGCCGGGCCCAGGCCGGCGTTGACGAGTTTCAGCCCGACCCCGTCGTCCTGGCGTATCCGCCGGATCTGCAGCAGGGGTCTGACCGACTGCCGGTTGTGCAGCCGGGTCGCTCTGGTCTGGGCCCAGCTGACCCACAGCGATCCGAGCGCGATGACCGTGGCGGCCACGGCGATGACCGTCTCCGCGCTCAACCGGCGCTCCGCGCGGTCATGAGGGCGGTGTCCGCCCCGTACAGCGCGTGCGCGGTCCGCAGGACCAGGTCGTCGCGGTGCCGGGCCGCGACGATCTGGAGGCCGACGGGCAGCCCGTCCCCGTCGGTCCCCACCGGCACCGTCGCCGCCGGCTGCTGCGTCAGGTTGAACGGATACGTGAACGGCGTCCACCCCGTCCACCGCCGATACCCCGAACCCTTCGGCACCTCCACCCCCGCCTCGAACGCCGTGATCGGCAACGTCGGCGTCACCAGCAGGTCGTACTCCCGGTGGAAGACCCCCATCCGCCGCCCCAGCTCCATCCGGACGTCCACCGCCGCGAGATAGTCCAGCGCCGAGTACCGCGCCCCCGCCCCCACGATCTCCCGCAGCCCCGGGTCCAGCAGCTCCCGCTGCCCCGCCCGCAGATGCTGCACCACCCGCGCCGCCCCGCTGAACCACAGGGTGTGGAAGGCGTCCACGGGGTCCGTGAAGTCGGGGTCGGCCTCCGTCACGTACGCGCCCAGCTCCGCCAGCCGCTCCACCGCCCGCCGCACCGCCCCGGCCACCGCCGGACGCACCGCCACCTGCCCGCCGAGCGAGGGCGAGTACGCCACCCGCAGCCCCCGCACCCCGCCCGACAGGGCTTCGGTGTACGACCCGGGCGCCGGGCCCAGCGCCGACCAGTCCCGGGCGTCGGGGGTGCCGACCACGTCCAGCATCAGCGCCGCGTCCGCCGCGTCCCGGGTCATCGGACCGACGTGCGCGAGGGTCCCGAACGCGCTCGCCGGATACAGCGGCACCCGGCCGTACGTCGGTTTCAGGCCGAAGATGCCGCAGAAGGACGCCGGAATGCGCACACTGCCACCGCCGTCGGTGCCCAGCGCCAGCGGCCCCGCCCCGAGCGCCACGGCCGCCGCGGCGCCTCCGCTGGAACCGCCCGCGGTACGGGAGGGATCGTGCGGGTTGCGCGTCACGCCGGACAGGGGCGAGTCCGTCACGCCCTTCCAGCCGTACTCGGGCGTCGTGGTCTTGCCGACGAAGACCGCGCCGTGCTCGCGCAGCCGGGCCACGGACGGCGCGTCCTCCTCCCAGGGCCCGTCCGGAGAGACGGCCCGGGAGCCGCGCAGGGTCGGCTGACCGCGCGTCAGCAGGATGTCCTTCACCGTGACCGGCACCCCGTCCAGCCGCCCGCACGGCTCCCCGCGGCGCCACCGCTCCTCGGCCCGCCGGGCCCGGTCCAGCGCCTCCTCGCCGGTCAGCCGGACGAACGCGTTCACCTCCGGCTGGATCCGCTCGGCCCGCTCCAGTACGGCCCGGGTCGCCTCCACGGGGCTGAAAGAACCCTTGCGGTAGCCGTCGACGAGCTGTACGGCGGTCAGCTCGGTGAGGTCGGTCATGCGGCACCCTCCCGCGGGTCGGAGACGTCGGCGACGTCAGTGTCCGGGCACGTATCCACGCTTCTTGTCGACCACGTTGGCCAGCGGTCCGCCCGCCGCCCAGCTCTCGAACAACTCCACGAACTGCGCGCCCAGTTCGTCCCGCCAGCCGATCGTGTCCCCGCTCATGTGCGGCGAGACGATCAGCCCCGGGACCTCCCACAGGGCACTGTCCGGCGTCAGGGGCTCGTGGCTCAGCACGTCCAGCGCGGCGCCCGCGATCCGGCGTGCGGTCAGCGCCTCGACCAGGTCGTCCTCGACGACCAGCGGACCGCGCCCCACGTTCACGAACCGGGCGGAGGGCCGCATCAGAGCGAACCGCCGGGCGTCGAACATGCCGCGCGTGTCGTCGGTGAGCGGCGCCGCCGCCACCACCCAGTCGGCCCCGGCCAGCAGCCGGTCCAGGTCCTGAGGGCCGTGCACACCCGGGCGTGCGGTGCGGCCGACCAGCGCGGTGGTGATGCCGAGCGCCCCCAGCGTGCTCACGATCGCCCGGCCGATCGGGCCGGAGCCCACCACGCAGGCACGCGTTCCGGCCACCCGCATCGACTCGCGGTGCCGCCAGGTCCGCTCGCCCTGGAGGCGCAGCGTGGTGGGCAGGTCCTTGGCCATCGCCAGGACGAGCGCGGCGACGTACTCGGCGATCGGCCGGTCGAAGACCCCGCGCGCGTTGGTCACCACCGTGTCCGACTCGGCCAGCTCCGGGCACATCAGATGGTCCACTCCGGCGCTCGCCGTGTGCACCCAGCGCGGACGCGGACCGCCGCCCGGCCACGCCTCGCGCACCGCGTGCGAGGCGAAGTCCCACACCAGCAGGACGTCGGCGTGCGGCAGCCGCTCCGCCAGCGTCGCCGCGTCGGTGTGCTCGATCCGGGCCCGGCCGGTCAGCCGGCCGAGCCGGGGCAGCGGCTCGGCGTCCAGGACGAGGAGGGTGGGAGCGGGAGTCGGCGCGGGCGTGCGCGGGGACGTGGTCATCGGCGGCCTGTCTCCGGTCGGTGGAAGCGGGGGCGGTTCGGGTGTTGACGCGGAAGTTAACCGGCTGTTGACCTGGGAGTGATGCGGGCGGATTGACCACGCTCGCACCGGAACCTACCTTCGTCAACACGGCCGTGCGTAACGGTGCGTTGCCCTCCCCTTTCTCAGTGTGAGGCCGGTGCGTGCCATGGACATCTCCTTTCTCGGCGGACCAGCTCCGCAACGCGGGGTCGGCGTGGTCGCCCCGTTCGACTTCGCACTCGATCGCGAGCTGTGGCGATGGGTGCCCGACGACGTGTCACTGCACATGACACGGACCCCCTTCGTGCCCGTCGAGGTCAGTCTGGACCTCGCCCGGATGGTCAGCGAGCACGAGACCCTCGGCGAGGCGGTGCGCACCCTCAACGCCATCGCCCCCGAGGTCGTCGCCTACGCCTGCACCTCGGGCAGCTTCGTCGGCGGCATCGCCGGGGAACGCGCCATGTGCGAGGCGATGACCTGGGCGGGCGCCGTCCCGTCCGTCACCACCTCCGGCGCCCTGCTCGACGCGCTGGCCGAGCTGGGCGTACGCCGGGTCGCGCTGGTGACGCCGTACACCGTGTCCGTGACCCGGGCACTGGAGGCGTACGTCGCCGAGGCGGGCGTCACCATCACGGGCTGCGCCTTCATGGGGCTCACCCGGCACATCTGGAAGGTGCCGTACCGCGACGTGGCCGACATGGCCCGCCAGGCCGTACCCGCACCGGGAGCGGCGGACGCCCTGTTCATCTCCTGCACCAACCTCCCCACCTACGACGTCATCCCCCAGCTGGAGGCCGAGCTGCGGATCCCGGTGATCTCGGCCAACCAAGTGACGATGTGGGCGGCGCTGCGCCGACTGGGTACCCCTGCGGTGGGGCCGTACCAGGCGCTGACCGATCCGGCCGCGCGCCTCGGCCCCGCGGCGACGGGCGCGGCGGGTCCCGCGGTGGTGGGGCCCGTGGGCCCCGTCGACCCCGCGGTGGCGGGCCCGGTCGGACCCGCCGCGGTGGACATGCCGGGCGTCGGTGACGTCCCGGACACGGAACAGCAGCAGGAAGGGTGGACATGACAGCACTGGGATTCCTGTACCCGGGCCACTCCGGCGAGGACGACTACCCACGCATCGAGCAGCTCCTGGGCAGCGACATCCGGGTGGACCTGGTGCACACGGACATCGGCGAGGACGCCCACCGGGTGGACGCGCTCCTCGAGATGGGTTCGCCCGCCCGGCTCGAGGCGGGCGTGGCCGAACTGCGGCTGGCCGGTGCCGACGCCGTGGTGTGGGCCTGCACCAGCGGCAGCTTCGTGCACGGCTGGGACGGCGCCCACGCACAGGTGCGCGCCCTCGCCCAGGCGGCGGGCCTGCCGGCCTCGTCCACCTCCTTCGCCTTCGTGCACGCGGCGAAGGAGCTCGGGGTGCGGCGGGTCTCGATCGGCGCGACCTATCCGGACGACGTGGCCCGGCTCTTCGCGGACTTCCTCGGCGCCGCCGGCATCGAGGTGGCCGACGTCGTCAGCTCGGGCATCGTCACGGCGGCGGAGGTCGGCACCTGGACCG
The DNA here is from genome assembly GCF_042893535.1 of Streptomyces sp. NPDC001599. Lineage (NCBI taxonomy): Bacteria > Bacillati > Actinomycetota > Actinomycetes > Kitasatosporales > Streptomycetaceae > Streptomyces > Streptomyces sp. NPDC001599. Next base: position 280,462 of record NZ_JBIAVA010000005.1, on the reverse strand, counting down.
AGGCGGAGGTGCTGGCGCTGGCCCGCGCCGCCGACCGGCCGGACGCCGAGGCGGTGCTCCTGCCGGACACGGCCCTGCACACGGCGGCCCACATCCCGGCCCTGGAGAAGGAGCTGGGCAAGCCGGTCCTCACCGCCAACCAGGTCACCGTCTGGGAGGGCCTGCGCCTGGCCGACCGCCGGGTCAACGCGCCGGAACTGGGCGCGCTGTTCACGCGGGAGCCGGTGGTGCAGGCCTGAGCAGGGCCTGACACGGAAGAACCCCGGTCCGCAGGTGCGGACCGGGGTTCTCGTCGAGCGCTGGGCAGGCCTTGCACCTGCATTTCCCCACGGGAAGTGGGGCGTCTTTCCTTGGACCACCAACGCAGTGCCCGTTGCGGGGAGTTGGCCCCCGTGATCAGGCAAGATGATCGTACCGCAGCTCCGGCCGGGGTGCACATCGAGCGCCGTCCGTTCAGGTAGATAGACGTTGATCGTAAATCTGAACCATCGACAACTCACCTGAACCCTTGTCAGCACTCGAACCTCCCCCTATTCTCACGCCGAGAAAGCGCTTTCCGCCATCGTGTGATTGACATGATCACGCCATGGCTTACGTTCCGGCATGTGAAGGCGAATGGGGAGACCGAGGATGAGACGACCAGTCGCGCTGCGACTCCAAGCGGCACTGGGCACGCTGGCCCTCGCGGCCGCGGCCGGTGTGGTGCTGACGATGCCCGAGGCGGCGGCAGCGGCCGGCGGCGCCACCGGCTACGCGACCCAGAACGGCGGCACGACCGGCGGCGCGGGCGGACAGACCGTCCGGGCCACCACCGGCACCGCGATCCACCAGGCCCTGTGCGGCCGGGCCAGCAGCAGCACCCCGATCACCATCGAGGTCGAGGGCACCATCAACCACGGCAACACCAGCAAGGTGTCGGGCGACAGCTGCAACACCGCGGCCGACAGGATCGAGCTGAAGCAGGTCAGCAACATCACGATCGTCGGGGTCGGAAACGGTGCCGTCTTCGACCAGTTGGGCATCCACATCCGGGAGTCCAGCAACATCGTCATCCAGAACGTGACCGTCCGGAACGTCAAGAAGTCCGGCTCGCCCACCTCCAACGGCGGCGACGCCATCGGCATGGAGAGCGACGTCCGCAACGTCTGGGTCGACCACTCCACCCTGGAGGCCTCCGGCGGGGAGTCGGAGGGCTACGACGGCCTCTTCGACATGAAGGACAACACCCAGTACGTCACCCTGTCCTACAGCGTCCTGCGCAACTCCGGCCGGGGCGGGCTGATCGGGTCCAGCGAGAGCGACACCTCGAACGGGTACGTCACCTTCCACCACAACCTGTACGAGAACATCGACTCCCGCGCACCCCTGCTGCGCGGCGGCACGGCCCACATGTACAACAACCACTACGTGAGCCTGAACAAGTCGGGGATCAACTCCCGCGCCGGCGCCAAGGCCAAGGTCGACAACAACTACTTCGAGGACTCCAAGGACGTCCTCGGCACCTTCTACACCGACGCGGCCGGTTCCTGGCAGGTCAGCGGCAACATCTTCGACAACGTGACCTGGTCCGAGCCCGGCGAGGACAACAACCCGGCCGGTCCCGACCCGCAGTCCAACACCACGGTGTCCATCCCGTACTCCTACAGCCTCGACGACGCCTCCTGCGTGCCGTCCGTCGTGAGCGGCACGGCGGGCGCGAACAAGGGCCTGAAGGTCTCGGACGGCAACTGCACCCCGCAGAGCCCGGACCCGACCGACCCGGACCCGACCGACCCGGACCCGACGGATCCGACCGACCCGGACCCGACCGATCCGCCGAGCGGGACCAACCTGAGCGTCGGGGCGGGCGCCGACGGCTCGTCCAAGGCGAGCGGCACCAGCTACGGCAACGTGCGCGACGGTGACCTCGGCACGTACTGGTCCCCGGCCGGCTCGACCGGCTCCATCTCCGTGAAGTGGTCCTCCGCCACCACCGTCGGAAAGATCAACATCCGTGAGGCGGCCGGCTCCGAGGGCACCGTCGGCTCGTACCGCGTGGTCAACCACGACACCGGCGCCGTCCTGGCCTCGGGCAGCGGAGCGGGCGTGATCGGCTTCTCCCCGGTCTCGCTGGAAAAGATCACCTTCGAGATCACCGGCGCCTCCGGCACCCCGAAGATCGCCGAGTTCGAGACGTACGCGGGCTGACACGGGCAGGCGGGCGGGGTGTGTCCGGATCGCGGCTCCGGGCACGCCCCGCCCTCTTGCGCGGGCGCGGGACAATGGACGGTGGCCCACTCCACCGGAGTGCCCCCGCACCCGGGGACGGGCCGTCGTCACGCACGAGGAGGAGAAGACATGGCGGAGCCCACGCCGCGTCGGCACGAACCGCGGCTACGCCCCGCGCCCCTGCTCTTCGAGCCGGCGGAGGCGGCCGCCGATCCCGAGCACTTCTTCGACCTCGAGTCGATCGACGACCCCCGGGCCCTGCTCGAACGGGCCACCGAGCTGACCCACGCGTTCCGCGCGGCGGCGGACCGGGCGATGGAGTTCCAGGCGCTCGCGGCGGCGCAGCTGGCCGATCCGAGGCGGTTCGACCGGCTGACGGCCGCGGACATCGCCGAACGCGCGGAGTGGACCGAGGACTATGCCAAGAAGATGGTGGAGTTCGGCCGGGACCTGATGCGCGGCGAGTCGGCCGAGTGAGCCGGGTTCGCCGGGGCGGCGGGCGGGTGGCCGCAGCGCATATGCCAGCGGGCTGGGCAAGATACTCCCCTCCCGGCCGCTGTGTCCCGGTTTCCCGCAACCCAGCGGAGCGGGATCCTCACGCCCGGTAGATATTTGCGGTATGAGCAGCACACGCAACGCCACGCCCCATGCCTCGGACGTCACCTCGGACGGCGCCGCCTGGCTGGCCTCGGCGGGCGCGTACCCGCGCAGCACGCTCGCGCTCTGGGAGGAGCGGCCCGAGGCTCCGGTCGTCCTGCCCTGCGGCTCCGCCTTCGACGTGGTGAGCGCTCCCGCGATCTTCGGCCGCCGGATGCTGGACCGGCTCTGGGACGACGGCCCCGGTTCGGGCCCGGTGGCGGAGTTCCGCGGCCGGATGCTCCTGTTCGCCGCCCCCGGCACCGCCCAGCGGCTGCCGTCGCTGCTCGACTGGGAGGAGTGGAGCGCCCGCGGCCGGGAGGGCGGCCGTACGGGAGCGGTGCCGCCGCTGCTGTGCCACGGCGCCGGGGACGCGGTGACCGTACCGGCCCCCGCGGGCCCCGCCGCCCCCGCGGACGCGCCGCCGCGCTCCGGATCCCGCTGGCTCGTGGCCCCGGACACCCGCCAGCCGTGGCTGCCCGGCCCGGAGATCATGCTCTGGGCGGCCGTGCGGGCGGCCCGTGCGGCGGTGCGGATTTCGATTTTTCCTCCCGCCGACCAGGGTGCTAAGGTCTACGACGTCAGCAGGCGCCGCTAGCTCAGTTGGTTAGAGCAGCTGACTCTTAATCAGCGGGTCCGGGGTTCGAGTCCCTGGCGGCGCACGATGGCGATGGCGAGGCGTGTTCGCGGAAAGCGCGAACCTCCTCGCCATCGTTGTTTTTGCGCGGCTTCGCCGCGCGGGGTGGGGGCTTCGCCACCCACCCCCCCCGCTCGGTGGTCCGGGGGGTGGGGCTCGGGGCGGGTGTTTGTGTGGTCCGGGGATGTGTGGCTCGCCCCAGGTGTCCGTGTGGTCCAGGGGTGCTCGTGGTGCCGTTGTCCGGGGGCGGGGGGCTCGGGGCGTGCGTGCGGTCGGGGGCGGTCGGGTCGGCGTCAGCCGGGGGTGATCTGTACGGTCCAGGTGCCTGATTCAGTGCGGTCCTCTACCTCTACCCGTACGCCGTCGCCCGGCACCGTGAAGCTCTCGCCGAGGGCCACCGGGGCGTCGGCCAGCGGGGGGTAGACCGAGTCGGCCCAGCAGGCCTCGGTGTCCGGGTGGGCGTCGACCACCTCGATCGGCCCGCCGCCCGACTCCGCCCCGCTGTGCACCCGGTACACCAGCACCCCCGCGCGGCAGGACGCCGCGTCGTTGCCGACCGGCGTACGTACCTCGAAGGCGAGCGCGCTGCCCGCCCCCGTGCGCACCACCGCCAGCTTCGTGCCCCGCCCGAGGCCGAAGGCCGGCGCGCCCGCGGCGCCGGTCACCACCACCCCGGGACCGGCGCCCAGCGGCTCCAGCGTCAGCCGGGTCGGTTCGCCGCCCCGCACGCAGGCCACCTGCCGGGGCCGCAGCCAGCCCAGCTTCCACTTGTGCCAGCCGAACAGGTCCGGGGAGAGTCCGAACTGGCTGCCCATCAGGTCCCAGTCGCCGACGTGCGTGTCCCAGTCGCCCTCGCCGTCCGCCGGCCGGTGGTACAGGTCCGGCAGGTCGAAGACGTGCCCCGTCTCGTGGGCCAGGACCAGCCGGTCCGGCGGATGGTTCTCGAAGACCGTGACGACCCGGCGGATGTCCGTGCCGTCCGCCCGCAGCGGGGTGTCCAGGTTGACGACCTTCGTGGCGTCGGAGTCCACCCCGGGCGCGTCCGGGTCCGCGACGAAGTAGACGACGTCGTACCGGGAGAAGTCGACGTACCGGTCGGCCGCGGTCAGCGCGTCGCGCAGGTAGGCGGCCCGGTGCTCCGGGCTCCAGTCCCGCCGTATGGCGTACGACGTCGACGGGCTCGGCATCCGGATCCAGTCCCGCAGCGGGTGCGGGCGGAGCGTGAAGGCGCCGTAGGAGGCGCGCCGGAAGAAGTCCCCGGTGGCGGGGAAGTGGTCGGCGGCGAGTTCGGCCGGTGCCGTCAGCGGCTGGGAGTCGGGGAAGGACAGGAACACCATCACCGCGTCCAGGGCGCGGGCGGGCCGCGGGTAGGTGGCGTTCCAGGTGTCCAGGCCCTCCGAGTGGTGCACGGCGGTGCGCTCGAGCGCGCAGGGCTCCGGGGAGAAGGGCTCGGCGACCGAGGGGGCGGTGATCAGGGAGGTCGCGGCGAGGGCCGACATCGTGGTGCACACCGCGGCGGTGCTGCGCAGCCTGGTCCGGGGGAGCTGGCGCGGCACATGGACCTCCGGACGCGGTTGACGGGACACCGCACCCAGCTTGTGCATGATTGTCGTATTGCGCCCTGTTCGCGTGCACCGGATGGGTGAGCCGTCCGGGATTTCGCAGGAGTTCTCCTGGTCGATACCTCGAAGACACTCACGGAACGTCACAACTGGTCGGAGGGGTGACGGACCCGTCCAGGTGTGAGCAGAAACGATCTGCCGGAAGGGTCGCTCGGTCCCGAACGCGGAACGGCGGCTGGAAGGGCCCGGTGTCAGCCTCTATGATCGGCACACTTTCCTGCACGAACAGAGCACGAACAGAGATCGAGGCACTGCGGGAGCGAGCGGTGAACGGAACCTCCGAAGGGCCGGCGCCCGCAGCGGATCTCGGCCCGGCCATTACAGAGAGTGATGAAGGTCTGGCTCCTCGTGCCGTGCGTGCGGAGCCCCCGGCCTACCGGTCGGTGTTCGCCACGGCCCCGCTCGCCATGGCCGTCGTCGACGCCGAGGGCCTGGTCGTCAGCGCCAACGACACCCTGGGCGCCCTGCTCGGCACCGACCCGGAAGCGCTGGCCGGGTCCGTGGCGGCCGACCTCGTCGACCTCGCCTCCGACGCCGGTACCTGGCACGCGTACCGCGAGGTGCTGCGCGGCCACCGGGCCCGGCTGCGCTGCACCAGACGGCTGAAGCGGGCCGACGGGCACTCCCTGTGGGCGCAGGTGACGGTCGAGCCACTGGCCGGTTCCGGGGACTCCGGGGGCGGGGACGCCCCCGGTCTGCTGCTCTCCGTCGCCGACGTGAGCGCCCGGCGCGAGCTCCAGGCCCGGCTGCGCCACCTCCAGATGCACGACCCGGTCACCCGGCTGCCCAACCGCGCCCTGTTCTTCGAACGCCTGACCGCCGCTCTGGAGGCGGAGTCGTACGAGCACGGCGGCACCGGCCGGATCGGCGTGTGCTACCTGGACCTGGACGGCTTCAAGGCCGTCAACGACACCCACGGCCACCGCGTCGGCGACCGGCTGCTGGCCGCCGTGGCCGAACGGCTGACCAGGTGCGCGGAGGAGGCGGCCCACGCCCGGTCCGGCGCCCCGCTGGTGGCCCGGCTCGGCGGTGACGAGTTCGCCCTCCTGGTGGAGGACTCCACCGGAACCGACCAGCTCGCCGACCTGGCCGGGGCGGTCCTGGCGGCGCTCCAGCCGCCGTTCGAACTCTCCGACCGCCGCCTGTCGGTCACCGCCTCGGTCGGCGTCGTCGAACGCCACACCGCCGGCACCACGCCCACCGCCCTGATGCAGGCCGCCGACACCACCCTGTACTGGGCCAAGGCGGACGGCAGGGCCCGCTGGACCCTGTTCGACCCCGAGCGCAACGCCAACCGCATGACCCGTCAGGCGCTGGCCGCCACGCTCCGCCCCGCCATCGAACGCGGCGAGTTCGCGTTGGAGTACCAGCCGCTGGTCGGCATGGAGGACGGGCGGGTGAGGGGCGTCGAGGCGCTCATCCGCTGGAATCATCCTCAGTTCGGCGTACTGGCGCCGAATCGGTTCATCGCACTGGCGGAGGAGGATGGCTCGATCGTTCCCCTCGGCCGCTGGATCCTGCGCACCGCCTGCCACCAGGCCCGCCGCTGGCAGCTGGCCCACCCGGACGAGCCGCCGATCTTCGTCAGCGTCAACGTGGCGGTCCGCCAGGTCTGGGACTCCGACCTGGTGGCGGACGTGGCCCGCACCCTGGAGGAGACGGGCCTGGCCCCCCACCTCCTCCAGCTGGAGCTGACGGAGTCGGCGGTGATGGGCTCGGCGGGGCGCCCGCTCCAGGTCCTCAAGGCGCTCAGCGACATGGGCGTCCACATCGCCATCGACGACTTCGGCACCGGCTACTCGAACCTGGCCTACCTCAGCCGGCTGCCGGTCTCGGTGCTGAAGCTGGACGGTGCCTTCGTCCGGGGCTTCCAGTACGACGCCGTGCCCGGCGCCACGGCCTCCGGTGCCGGGGCCGCCAATCCGGCCGACGAGGTCATCGTCGAGGCGATGGTCCAGCTCGCCCACCGCCTCGGCCTGACCGTCACCGCCGAGTGCGTGGAGACCTCGGACCAGGCGACCCGCCTGCGCCGCATCGGCTGCGACACCGGCCAGGGCTGGCTGTACTCCCGGCCGGTGGCACCGGACCGCATCTCCGCGCTGCTGGGCCACGCGGAACCCGGCGGCCCGGCCGGGGTTCAGGCCGGCGTCGGCAACCCGTAGGCGTCGGCGATCAGCTCGTAGGAGCGCAGGCGTACGTCGCCGCCGTGGGCGTTGGCGGTGAGCATCAGCTCGTCGGCGCCGGTGCGCTTCTGCAGGTCGTCGAGGCCGGCTCGTACCTCGTCGGCGGTGCCGTGGATGACGTTGGCGTTCCAGGACTGGATGAAGTCCTGCTCCATCGGGCTGAAGTCGTACGCCTCGGCCTCCTCCGGCGTCGGCACCAGCCCCGGGCGCCCGGTGCGCAGCCGGACCATGTTCAGCGCGGCCGCGAGCACCTGCCTGCGCGCCTCCTTCTCCTCGTCGGTCGCGAGCGCGGAGACGCCGATGAGGGCGTACGGGGCGTCCAGCACGGCCGACGGCCGGAAGGACTCCCGGTACAGGTCGAGGGCGGGGACCGTGTTCTGCGCCGAGAAGTGGTGCGCGAAGGCGAACGGCAGCCCGAGGGTGCCGGCCAGCCGCGCGCTGAACCCGGAGGAGCCGAGCAGCCACACCGGCGGGCGGTGCGCCGACTGCACGCCCCCGGGCGAGGTGGCCTGCACGGGGCCCGGCACGGCGTGGATACGCCCGTACGGGTGCCCGTCCGGGAAGTCGTCGTCGAGGAACCGGATCAGCTCGGCGAGCTGCTGCGGGAAGTCGTCGGCGCCCTCGTTCAGCCGGTCGGTGCGGCGCAGCGCGGCGGCGGTGGCCCCGTCCGTGCCGGGGGCGCGGCCGAGGCCCAGGTCGACGCGCCCCGGCGCCATGGCCTCCAGCGTCCCGAACTGCTCCGCGATGACGAGCGGCGCGTGGTTGGGCAGCATGACGCCGCCCGACCCGAGACGGATGCGGTCCGTGTGGGCCGCCAGGTGGGCGAGGATCACCGCGGGGGAGGAGGAGGCGACGCCGGGCATGGAGTGGTGCTCGGCGACCCAGTACCGCTCGAACCCGCGCGCCTCGGCGAGCCGCACGATGTCCACGCTGGTCCGCAGGGCGTCGGAGGCGGTCCGACCGGCCCCCACGGTCACCAGGTCCAGTACGGAGAGGGGGACGGGAGCGGTGCCGTGGGCGGTGCCCCGGATCTCCTCTGCGGCGGCTGCGGGCATGGTGGGGTGCCTCCTGTGCTTGACGTGGTCGTACGGGTCGCTTCGCGTCGTAACAGGAGGGGGTCTCCGGTTATTCCCGGCGGATCGCGGGTGAGCGGTCGGCGCCCGCACGTCGCGCTCCGCGCGAGCGGCTCACGAGGTCGGGGCGTTCACCAGCGTCGTGATCAGGCGGGTCACCAGCGGGCGCGGGTCGGGCGCGCCCGGCCGGCCGGTCATCAGGAGATGGTGGGCGGTGCCGACGACGGCGAGGGCCACCGAGGGCGGGTCGACGGTCCGCGCCACGCGGCCGAGCTCCCGCTCGGCCTCCAGGTAGTCGGCAATCGCCTCCTCGATCGCGGTGAAGCCCGGCGCGCCCCTCTCCAGCGCCGCGCGGATGCCCAGCGTGGCGGCCGGGCGGGTCATGGCGAGGCCGGACAGGGCGAGGCCGCCGGAGTCGAACAGGGCGAGAGCGACGGTGTTCAGGTTCCGCTCCACCGTGCCGTGCCCGGCTGTCCCGGACAGGGCCCGCGCCTTCGTCGCCGTCTTCGCGAACCGGTCCAGGCACAGCTCGGCCACGAATCCGTCGAAACCGGCGAAGTGCGCGTGCAGCAGCCCCTTGGCACAGCCCGCTTCGGTGGTGACCGCCCGGCTGGTGAGCGCGCCGGGGCCGTCCCGCTCCACGATGCGCTCGGCCGCCGCGAAGAGCCGCTCGCGTACGTCCGGTGTCGCCACTCCGCGCGGTGCCATGGGCCTCTCATTCGTCCCGGATCGGTCGCCCCGGCTGGGCTCGACCCCGTGAAGCGTAACGGGGATTGCGGGGTTTGGGCACTTGCCCATACTGTTTGGGCACACGCCCATTCTCCGTCGTTCGCCCGGGAGGCACCTGTGCCGGACATCGTCAACACCGAGCAGGCTCAAGCGTGGAACGGTCCGGAGGGAACCCACTGGGCGCGCAACCAGGACCGCTGGAACGCCGTGAACGAGGGCTTCGACGAGCCCCTCCTCGACGCCGCCGGCATCACCGGAGAAGACCGGGTTCTCGACCTCGGTTGCGGCTCGGGCCAGACCACGCGGCGCGCCGCGCTGCGGGCACCCCGAGGACACGCGCTGGGTCTCGACCTGTCCGGCCCGATGCTCGCCGAGGCCAGGAGCCGCGCCGAGCGGGAAGGCGTCGCGAACGTCTCCTTCGCGCAGGGCGACGCACAGGTGCACCCCTTCGAGGCGGGCGCGTTCGACGCGGCGGTCAGCCGCTACGGGGTGATGTTCTTCGCCGACCCCGTGGCCGCCTTCGGCAACGTCGGCCGGGCGCTGCGACCCGGCGGGCGCCTGGCGTTCGTCTGCCCGGCCGACGCGATGCTGAACGGCTGGGTCACGGCGATGGCGTCACTGCGCGAGGTCCTGCCGGTCGGCGGCTTCGGACAGCCCGGGCTGCCCGGCATGTTCTCCCTGGCCGCCCCGGACCGCATCGGCGACGTCCTCACCGCGGCGGGCTTCGTCGACATCGACGTCGACCGGGTCCGGGCCCACGGGACGTGGGGGCGGGACGCCGAGGACGCGGCGGAGTTCCTCCTGGGCACGGGCCCCGGTCGCCACCTCGTGGACCGGGCCGGTCCGACCGCGCGGGCCCGCGCCCGCGGCATCCTGACCGACCATCTGCGCACGCACGAGGCGGCTGACGGTACGGTCCGGCTCCTCAGTACGTCGTGGCTGGCCACGGCGGTCCGCCCGGCCGCCGCCTGACCGGGTCGCCGCGCCGAAGTGCCTCAGCTCCCCGGTGAGTTCCGGCGGGTCACACGGTGGCGGAGGTAGGCGACTTGGGAGCCGAAAGTACGGCTCTCGACGAGTTCGAGGGTCACCCGGCGCCCGTGGTGGGGGAAGAAGGGGGTGCCGCCGCCGACCAGAACCGGGTGGACCATGGTCCGGTACTCGTCGATCAGGTCCGAGGCGGCCGCCTCGGCGGCGAGGGTCGCGCCGCCGATCGCGATGTCTCCCTCGCCGGGCTCGGCCCGCAGGCGCTCGATCTCCTCCGCCAGGGTGCCGGAGGCCAGGCGCGTGTTGGTGCCTTGCACCGTCGTCAGCGCCCTGGAGAACACCACCTTCGGGAGCGCCTTCCACAGCGCGGCCCACTCCAGCTCCGCGGCGTCGAGCGACCCGTCCCGGTCGGCGGTCTCCCAGTACAGCATCGTCTCGTACAGGCGCCGCCCCAGCAGGTGGGCGCCGGTCTCGCGGATCTCGTCGGTCCAGTACCGGAAGACCTCTTCGCTCGGGTCGCTCCAGTTGATGTCGCCGCCCGCGTCGACGATGTAGCCGTCGAGGGACACGTTCATCGAATAGGTCACTCTGCGCATCGCGGGCCTCCCCGGTAGCCGGTCGACTTCGACGGTACGGCCGCCGACGGCGGCGCGGGGTCACCTCCGACGGACCGCGTGTCAGTCGCGCGACCGCCTCGGGGTCGTCGAAGGTCCGGCCAGTGTCCACGAGGCCAGCAGGCCCAGCGCCTCGGCGGACGCGGACCGGGGTTCGGCGGTGTAGAGGAACAGCGTGGTGTCGCTGTCGCCGGGGAGCGAAAGGGTTTCGTACTCCACGGTGAGTTCGCCGACCAAGGGGTGCGGCAGCCGCTTGGAGCCGTGGGTGCGCTGGTGCACGCGGTGCTGCCGCCACCAGCGGTCGAAGTCGTCGCTGCGCTCCCTCAGCTCTGTGACGAGCGTCTCGGTGGCCTGCCGGTCCGACGCGCGGACCGCGTCCAGGCGCAGGTTCTCCACCGCGGCGCGGGCCTGGACGTCCCAGTCGACGAACAGGTCGCGCGCGTCCTCGTCGAGGAAGAGCCAGCGGGTGTAGTTGCGCTCGACGGCCGGCATGGCGTCGAAGTCCGCGAACAGGGCTCTGGCCATCCGGTTCGACCCCAGGACGGCGGACTGCCGCCCCAGGACGAGCGCGGGGACGGCGGTGTCCAGGGAATCCAGCAGCCGATGCAGCCCGGGGCGCAGACGCTGCACGCTCGGAGTGCGCGACGGGGGGCTGGTGGCGGCGATGCCGACGAGGTCCTTGAGATGGGCGAGGCTCGCCGCGTCCAGTCCCAGGGCGTGCCCGATGGCCTCGACCACGGCGGGCGACGGGTTGACGGAGCGGCCCTGTTCGAGGCGCGCGTAGTAGTCGGCGGACACGCCGGCCAGGCGGGCGACCTCCTCCCGCCGAAGGCCGGGCACGCGCCGGACGCGGTCGTCCGGCGGCAGTCCGGCCTGCTCGGGATCGCACTGGGCGCGACAGCGCCTGAGGAAGTCCGCGAGCTCTCGGTTGATGCGGGTCATGGGAGCAGTCTGTCCCGCGTGGAACGACGACGGACCCGCAAAAGGGGGACTGTCGGTCCTACCTCCGCGCGGCCTAGGGCGCGCAGGGCCCGCCATGGCCCTCGGCGCCCCTCCCGCGCGGTCCACGATCGAGTCAGCGCCGGATCGGCAGCCCGGTCCGGCATCCCGTCGCGCACCCCATGGAAGAGGACACCCATGCCTGCCCCCACCACCCCCACGGCTCCCACCACCTGGTTCGTCACCGGCGCCTCCCGCGGACTGGGCCTCGAACTGGTCCGGCAGCTGCTCGCCCGGGGCGGCAACGTGACCGCCACCACCCGCTCCGCCGAGCGCCTGCGGGCCGCGCTGGGGAGCGCGGCCGACACCAGCCGGCTCCTCGCGCTGACCGTGGACCTGACGGACGAGAACCAGGTCCGGAGCGCCGTGGAGCGGACCACCGAGCGATTCGGCCGACTGGACGTCGTCGTCAACAACGCGGGCTACGGCTACCTCGCGGCCGTCGAGGAGACCACCGACGACGCCGTACGGGACATGCTGGACGTCCAGGTCGTCGGGGTGTGGAACGTGCTGCGCGCGGCGCTGCCCGTCCTGCGTGAGCAGCGGGCGGGCCGGGTCGTCAACGTGTCCTCGATCCTGGGTCTGACCACGATGCCCGGCTGGGCCCTGTACTGCGCGGGCAAGTTCGCGCTCGAAGGGCTGAGCGAGGCGCTCGCCGCCGAGGTCGCGGACTTCGGCATCGAGGTCACCGTCGTCGAGCCCGGCTACTTCCGCACGTCCTTCCTCGGCTCGGACTCCCTGAGCCTGCCCGGCGAGACCACGGAGCACTACCCGGCCGTGCGGGCCATGGTCGAGGACCACCTCGAGCTGCACGGCCGCCAGCTCGGGGACCCGGTCAAGGGGGCCGCCGCCATCATCGAGCGCGCCGGTCTGGAAGGCGGTCCCCTGCGTCAGCTGCTGGGCTCGGACGCGCACGCCTTCGCCACCGCGAAGGTCGACGCCCTGCGGGCCAACCTCGACGCCACCGCCGCCTCCGCACCCGGCACCGACTTCCCCGCGGCCTGAACAGGGCGGGCTTCAGGCGGCGAGGCCGGCCGCGAGCCGGTCCGCGACGGTGCGGGGCTCGCGGCCGAGGAGGTCGGCCAGCAGCGGGCCGGCGTCGGCGAAGCGGCCCGCGCGGGCCGCCTGGTACCAGGTGAGCATGAGCCGGGCCAGCTGCTCCGGCACACCGGCCGCGGCCTGGTCGGCGACCCACCGTTCGTCGTCCAGGACGATGCGCTCGATGCGGCGACCGGTGAGGCCGGAGGCGATCCCGGCGACGTCGTCGAAGGTGACGGCGGCCGGCGCCGTGAGGTCGACCGGTCCGTCGAGGGTCCGGTCACCGGCGAGGACGGCCGCGGTGGCCTCGGCGATGTCGTCACGGTCGGTGTAGGGAACGGGGCCGTCCTGCGGCTGGGCGATCGCGCCGGTCCGCTGCCACGGGCCGAGCACCTGGTCGAGCGGGCCGTAGGCGCCGTTGCGCAGGGCGGTCCAGGCGACTCCGGAGCCGCCGAGGATCGCCTCCGTGGCGATGTGGAAGTCCGACGGCGGGTACGGGTTGCCGGGGACGGCGCCCTGCTGGCTCGTGTAGACGATGCGCCGGACGCCGGCCGCGACCGCGGCTTCGACGGCGTTGCGGTGCAGGCCGACGATGTCGGCGGCCGGGTCGTTGCCGGACACCAGGAGGACCTGTTCGGCACCGGCGAAGGAGTCGCGCAGCGCGGCCGGGTCCTCGTAGGAGCCCTGCCGCACGCGCACGCCGCGGTCGGCGAGGTGCCGCGCCTTGGCGGTGTCGCGGACGCTGACGCCGATCCCGTCGGCGGGCACGCGCTTGAGGAGGTGCTCGACGGTGGCGCCGCCCAGCCCGCCGGTCGCGCCGGTGACAACGATCATGTTCTTGGCCTTCCCGCACAAGTTGACCAGGTAGGTCACTTTCTCTTCCGCGGCCGACCGTAGGTAAGCTGACTCGACGAGTCAAGTTGTGCTGGTGGGTGACAGGAAGAGACGGTGAGGGCCATGGCCGGTGCGGTGCCTTCGGAACCCCGGCTGCGCGCCGACGCGCGGCGCAATTCCGAGCAGATCCGCGCCGCCGCGATCGGCGCCTTCCAGGGGCAGGGCCTGACCGTGCCGCTGGAGGAGGTCGCCAAGGCGGCAGGGGTGAGCAAGGCGACGATCTTCAACCGGTTCGGCGGGCGGGTCGGGCTCATCGAGGCCGTCATCGAGGAGGTCGTCGCGAGTGAGCTGTTCGCCGTCGTCGACCGCACGCGGACCATCGACGACGGCGGCGAGCGGATCGCGTACTACCTCACCGCGATCCGCGACCTCCAGTACCGCCAGCCCGCCTTCAACGACGTCCTGTTGCAGACGTATCCGCACTCGGAGCAGCTCATGGAGATCTGCCGGGTCGGAAGCGGGGCCAACGAGGAGGTCGTCGCGGCGGCGCGGGCCCGCGGTGCGCTGCGGCCGGAGTTCACGGCGGGCGACCTCCACGCACTCGTCCGCGACAACGCCCTCGCCCTCAAGCACGGCGAGCGGCCTGCCCGGGAGGACTACGACCGCCGCACCAGGTACCTCCTGGACGGAATCAGACCAGCGTCTGGGTGAGTTCGCTCCGCGTCGACGTGTGGGTCAGGCGGCCGTGCGCGCCGTTGACGATCGGCAGGTAGGGCGGGACGTGGCCGCACTCCACGTCGGCGACGATCGGCACCCGCAGCGGGCCGAGCGCGTCCAGCACGGCCCGGTGCTGGGAGAGCGAGGGGACACCCGGGGCCGAGGTCCGGCCCACCAGTACCGCGTTCGCGGCGTCGAAGAAGCCGGCCAGCCGCATGCCGTGCAGGTTGCGGCAGATGGTCAGGGCGTCGTCGCCGCAGGCCTCCACGTACACCAGGAGACCCTCCGGGGCCGCGGTCCGGGCGAAGGCGGACGTGTCCAGGTACCCGGACCCCGTGAGGTTGCAGAGCGTCTCGATGCAGCCGCCGATCAGACGGCCCTCGACCTCGACGTCTTTGCCGCCGTCCAGCCGGGTCCAGCCGCCGGGGGTGTCGAGCGTGAACTCCCGGGCGTCCGGGTGGAGCGCGTAGTCGTCCCAGCCGGTGGTCCGGTGGCGGCCCGGCGGCGTCTGGGTGAACCGGTGGCCCCGGGGCGCGCCGACGACGTCGAACCAGGAGACCAGCCCGTCGGGGGTCCGGTACGGGGTGTCCATGAGGTTGTTGCCGTGCACGGTCGCCGTGCCGGTGAGGAGCGTCAGCGGGGTCATGAGGGTCGACATGTCCGAGTAGCCCACGAGCCAGGTCGGTTCGGCCTCGCGCAGCCGGTCCCAGTCGAGCAGCGGCAGGAGGTCGATGGCCAGGTCCCCGCCCCACGGCGGCACCACCGCCCTGATGCCGGGGTCGGTCAGCATCCGCGTCAGTTCCGCGGCGCGCTCGGGGGCGGGAGCGCTGACGTGTCCCGAGCCGTCCATGCACGCCCCGACGACCACCTCGTATCCGCGTGCCTCCACGTCGCGGATCGCCACGTTCAGACGTTCGCGGAGCTTTTCGGGGACTCCGCTGGACGGCGAGGTGACGGCGACACGGTCTCCTGGGCGCAAGGGGCGCGGGTATCGAACGGGCATGCGGAGGATTCTGGCACGTCAGCGGACCGGCGGGCAGGGGGATTTCCGCGCCCCGGCGGCGACGGTGGTGCCGGGCCGGTTCACCAACCCGGTCGGGGTGACCCGGTGCCGTCGGACGTCTCCCGCGTCCGTTCGCCGGTTACCGGTGCCCCTCCGTCAGGGTCGCCAGGCCACCCGGTGCTCCGCGAGATGCGCCAGCACCGCGTGGTTCGCCTCCCAGCCGTCCGGGAACTTCACCAGCGTGCCCAGCTGGACCGGTTCCGTGGACGGGTAGTCGTCCAGCAGGTCGCCGACGCCCTCGCGGCAGACCACGATGCACGCGTGCCGGTGCCGGGAGGTCAGGACGCACAGACGGCCGGTCTCCAGGTGGAAGGCGGTGGCGTCGGGGCGGCCGGAGAGCGGGTGCAGGACGACCGTGACGTCGTACTCGCGGCCCTGGAGGCGGTTGGCGGTGTCCACGGTCACGTCGTGCACTCCCAGGTCGGCCAGCGCCGCACGGACCGCCGCCGCCTGGTCCCGGTGCGCGGTGCCGACGGCGACGCGGGCGGCGGTCAGGGGCGCGGGGTCCGGGGAGCGCTCGGAGGTCGCCCGGCCCTCGCGGTCGAGGAGGCGCCGGACCACCGCCGCCACCGCCCGCACCGCCTCCGGGTCGGTGCGCGGGGTGTGCCGGGCCGGAAGCTCCAGCAGGCCCCAGCCCGAGGCGGCGGCCTCGTCGATCACCCGGTCGGGGCCCGAGCCGTCCGACGGCACCGCGAAGGCCAGGCTCCGGTCGCCGTGGTCCGTGCCGCTGCGGAACGGCGTGTACGGGTAGAAGGCGTCCGAGACCAGACGGGCCGCCGACGCCGGGAGCCGCCAGGAGACCGGCAGGCGGTGCTGGGGGAGGCCCGGGTTGTGGGCGAGGAGGGTCGTCACGGCGGAGGACGACGGGTCGTAGGCCAGGCCCGCCCACTGCTCGCTGCCCACCGTCGCGAACGGGTCCAGCTGACCGGGGTCGCCCACGAACAGCGCCCGCTCGAAGAGTCCGGCGACCGCGAGCAGGGAGTCCGAGCGCATCTGGTACGCCTCGTCGACGATCGCGTGCCGCCACGGCTCGTCCACCTTCACGTGCGCCCACTTCGCCGCCGTGGACAGCACAACGGCCTGCCCGGCGAGATCGGCGGCCTTCGCCGACTTGCGTACGTTGACCAGCGCGTCGAGCGCCTTGTCGTACGGGTCGGCGTCACTGCTGTGCAGGCGGCCCACCGGGAGGTCCGGGTTCTTCTCGGCCAGACGCAGCACCAGGTCGTCCACCTGGGCGTTGGTCTGCGCCACCACCATCAGGGGGCGGCCCGCCTCGGCCAGCTCCAGCGCCGCCCGCACCACGAGCGTGGACTTCCCGGCGCCGGGCGGGGAGTCGACGACGACACCGCGCTCCGTGCCGTGCAGGGTGTCGTGGAGGATCGCCGCGGTGGCACGGCCGGCCTCCGCGCCCGGGTCGAAGGACGCGGGGGCGGACGTGGAGAGGGCCTCGGCGGTCACAGCACGTCCTCCTCGGTCTGGGCGTCGGCGGCCTCCGGCACCGCGGCCGCCTCACCGGGCGGGCCGCCGTGCGTCCACGGGGTCTGCTCCGGGTCGGGGAGCTTCGCGCCGCCCCGCTGCTCGTGCTCGAAGAGCGTGAAGCAGACCGGGTCGCCCTTCTCCGGCACCGACCCGGCCTCGGGCTCCTTGCCGCGGCCCATCTTGTCCATGATCCGCAGGACCAGCGTCCCGTCCTCGGGGCCGCCGTCCGACGGCGCCGGGCCGACGTACTCGGCCGTCTGCGGCTTGCCGCCCAGCGAGCGGTAGACCTTCACCCGCTCGCCCAGGTACGGGCGGTCGTCCGTACGGACCGTGACCAGCGGGCGCGGACTGGGCCGCTTGCTCTCGCTGTACGCCATCACCACGTCCACGACCTCGCCCGCGAACGCCTCCCCGGACAGCCGCCGCCCGGCCATCACCAGCGGATCGTCCAGCGCCTCCTGGGCTTCGAGACGGGCCTGCTCGCGCTCGCGCGTGGCCAGCTTGTTCGCCGCCGTCACGGCGTCGTCGCGGCGCGGCTGCGGGGGCTCGCCGGACAGGATCCGGTCGCGGTGGGAGGTGAACGACCAGCGGTCGCGGGTCCAGCGCTCCTCGGCGTGCGCCCCTTCGGGCAGCGCCCGCAGCAGGTCCAGGCCCCGCCACACCGCGTCCCAGGTGGGCCGGGTACGGCTCTCGACCAGGGCGCGGATCTCCCGCTCCGCGGCCGTGAGGGCACCGAGCCGGTCGTCGGCCTCCAGACCGTCCTCGGCGGCCGCCAGCGCCGTGCGGGCGCGGTCGTAGCGTTCGATGGCGGGGGCGAGGAGCTTGTTGTCGAAGGCCGGGTCGGTCGCCGGGCCCGCGGGCGGGCACAGCAGCTGGCCGTCGGCGTCGCGGGCCAGCTCGGCGCGGCGGGCGGCCTCCGCACCGGTCGGGGGCGGGTCCTGCGGGTCCTGCGGGTCCCGCGGCGCGATCCACGCCAGCAGGGCGCCCAGGTGCTGGTCCTCCAGCGTGGACTGCCCGGTCGCCCAGTGCCGGCCCAGCAGGTCGGTCATGGCGAGCAGGAGGGAGGAGCCGGGCACGCGGGCCCGCTCGCCGTAGTGGGTCAGCCACCGGCCCAGCAGCGGCACCCGCGGCGGCGCGGGGTGCGGGGTCTCCGGGTCCTGCTCCGCCGTACGCCGAAAACGCATGGACCGGCCCAGCAGCCGTACGAAGTCGACGCCCGCGCGGCTCGGCACGACCAGCTGCGCGGCGTCCGCGCACAGGTCGACCTCGACCTTGACCCGCTTGCCCGTCTCCGGGTCGGTCTCGGTGCGCTCGGCGGCCTCGACGCTCTCCGCGTACGCCTCGACGTGGGGCAGCACGATGCCGGCCAGCTCGGCCAGGAACGCGAAGCGCAGGTCGCGGTCGCGGGGCTGCGGCACGACCAGCAGGTGCGGCGCGTCCCGGTCGGTGCCGACCAGCGCGCCGAGCGGGGCCCCGGCCTCACCGGCGGTGATCAGCGGTACGAAGACGAGCGGACGGTCGGACAGGTGCCGGTGCCGGACGGTGGCGGCGGGCTGGGCCCGGCCGCTGCGCACGGCCTCCAGCCGGGCGAGGGTGGTGATCAGCGACACGCGGACACCTCGCCGATGCCGATGCCTGTGCCGCTTTCGATGCCCGTGCCGCTTCCGTCGCCCGTCGCTCCACCGGGCCCCGCACCGGCCGCCGCGAGCGCCTCCGCACGCAGCCGGGCCGCCCTGCGCAGCGCGGCCACCGCCGGGTCGTCCGGGTCACCGGCCTCCCCGTGGGCCGCGGCCAGCACGTCCTCGACCGTGGCAAGACCGCCCAGCTCGGCCCGCACCGGACGGCCCAGGCAGGTGACCGCACCGGCCTCGCGGGACCGGGCGCGACAGTGGAAGGCCAGCTCGCACGCGGACAGGCACTCGGGCGCGTACGTCGCCGGGACCGCCTCGACCGCCGCCGTCAGCTCCTCGGCCGGCAGCTCGGGGGAGAAGCAGACGCCCTCCGGGAGCGCGTCGGCGATCTCCTCGATGCGGGTCAGCCGGGCCAGCTGCCGTTCGGTGACGGCGCGCTGCTTGCGCACGTCGACGGCGGACGCGGTGGGCAGGTTGGAGAAGTCCCTGGGGCAGACGAGCAGGACGCGCAGGCGCACGCGCGGGGGCGGGTCGAGACGGGCGGCGACCCGCTCCAGGGCCAGCACGTACACCGCGGCCTGCCGCGCGGCGGCGCCGACCTTCGCCGGGTCGGCGGAGCCGTCCAGCATGGGGAAGGACTTGATCTCGACGACCGTCCAACTGCCGTCCGGATGCACCACCACGGCGTCCGGCTCCAGGAAGGCGGGAGACCCGGCGACCTCCAGGGCGAGCATCGGATGGTCGAGCAGGGTCCACGCGCCGGGCGTGCCGGTGGCCTCGCGCAGCGCCAGCGACGTCCGCGCCGCGCGCCCCTCCGGGCCGGTCGCGGACAGGTCGGGCACCCGCACCGGAGCCTCGGCGGGGGGCTCGGCACCCCGGTCCAGCCTCTCGTGCACGAGCCGCAGCAACTCGGCGCCGCCGTCCGCCTTCACCCTCGCCTCGAACGCGTTGCCCCGCGTGAAGGCGAACTGGGACTGCCCGAAGACCGACGGCGAGCCCAGCGCACTGGCCAGGGACGCCTTGTCCACGCCCGCGCCGTCGAGGATCGCGCGCCGACGGCACCCCGGGTTGGCGGCGAGGGCGGCCAGGGCCCGGGCGTCCAGCGCCTTGGCGGGTACGTCGGGCCCGCGCAGCTCAGCGAGCCGGTGCCGGAGTCTCGTCCCCCGCGTCCGAGGGGGCGGGGTCCGGCTCGGTTCCAGCTCCGAACCGCTGCTCGCGCTGCCGTGGAAATCGCTCACCCGCGGAAGTCTGGCATCCACCACTGACAATCACGGAACCCGCGCCGTCCCGGGGGGAGGCGGGGGCGGGCACGGCGGCGTTCGTCGCACCGGCCGCGGCCGGTGCGAAACGGGCCGGGAGCCGGGTCCGCATCCGTGCCGCGGCGCGCAGCACGAACGGCGTCAGCAACAGTCCGGCGCCCATCACGGCCGCCCCGGCGACGGCGTCGAGGAAGTAGTGGTTCGCGGTGCCCATCACCACGATCGTGGTCCCCAGGGGGTAGACGACGGCGGCCACCTTCGCCGCGCGCGTGCCGCCGTGGCGCCACAGCATCACCCCGCACCACAGCGCCCAGCCCACGTGCAGGCTGGGCATCGCCGCGTACTGGTTGGTCATCCCGCCCATGCCGCGCGGCGCGCTCGCCGCCCCGCCCCACCAGCCGTACGAGCTGTACTGGGCCATCGTGTCGACGAACCCGTGACCGGCGTCCAGCAGCCGGGGCGGGCAGGTCGGCAGCAGCGTGAAGCCGATGAGACCGATGAACGTCGACGTCATCAGCCAGGTACGGGCGGCCCGGTAGCGCACCGCGCGGGAGCGGAAGAGCCAGACCAGGATCGCCGGCGTGACCACGTAGTGCAGCGACGCGTACCAGAAGTCCGCCGGTACGCCGATCCAGGGCTCGCGCGTGAAGAGCCGGTTGAGGGGGTGCTCCGCGTTGAGGTGGAGCGCCTTCTCGATGTCCAGGATGGCCAGGCCGTGGTCGACGGCGTCGGAGACGTCGCCCCGCACGAGCAGGCGTCCCGCGCTGTAGCAGGCGTACACGAGGACGATGAGCGGCAGCTCGGTCCACCAGCGCAGCCGAGGGTTCGGGGCCGCCTCGCTGCCCGGTGTCTCGGTGTGCGGCAATCCGATCGCCCTCCCCCTTCTCGTCTCTTCTGCTTCTCGCTCACTCGTGCGCCTGGACGGACACGGGCGAGCCACTCTACGGCCTCACCGCGGCCGCTCCGCCAAGCGCCCTCGGACCGGATAGACGCCGGCATTGCCCCTCGGGTTGCCCGCACGGACGGTACGGGATGATGGAGGGGTCCCCTCAGACATTTCTCCCGGAAAGGCCTCTTCATGGCACCGCGCATTCTGCTGGCCCGGCACGGACAGACGGAGTGGTCGCTGTCCGGCAGACACACCGGCAGGACCGACGTGCCGCTCCTGGAGGAGGGCCGGCGCGGCGCGAAGCTGCTCGGCGAGCGGCTGCACCGGGCGCCGTGGGACGGGCTGGACGGCGTGGAGGTGCGGACCAGTCCGCTGGTGCGGGCGAGCGAGACCTGCGAGCTGGCGGGGTTCGGGGAGCGCGCCCGTGCGTGGGACGCGCTGATGGAGTGGGACTACGGGGCGTACGAGGGCATGACGCCGGAGCAGATCCAGGCCGTGCGGCCCGGCTGGCTGATCTGGCGGGACGGGGTCCCGGAAGGGGAGGGAGTGGCGGAAGTCACGGCGCGTGCGGACGAGGTGGTGGCGTGGGCGCGGGAGGCGGAGCGGGACGTGCTCGTCTTCGCCCACGGGCACATTCTGCGGGCGATCGGGGCGCGGTGGCTGGGGCTGCCGGTGTCCTTCGGTGCGCGGATACGGCTGAACCCGACGTCGCTGTCGGTGCTGGGGTGGGCATACGGGGAGGCGGCGGTGGAGAGCTGGAACGACTCGGGGCATCTGGTCGGCTGACGGTTGGTGCCGGTGCCGGTGCCGGTGCCGGTGCCCGTGCCCGTGCCGGTGCCCGTGCTGGTTTGCGGTGCCCGGTGTGGGGCTGGGCGGGGGTGGGGACGCGGCCCGGCGTTGCGGGGTGCCGCTGCGCCCACCCGTGCCGCCCCAGCGGCACGACTGCCCGCAGCTACCGGAGCGCGACTGCCCCGCAGCTACCGGGGCGCGATTGCCCGCAGCTACCGGGGCGCGACTGCCCGCAGTTTGGGTTAGGCAGGTCGCGGCAGGGCTCCGTGGCGGTCCAGGAAGGTGGAGACTCCTGAGGCGCGGCGGTGGGGGAGGAGGACGCGGGCCGTGCCCGCCAGCATCGTGTGGATGCGGGAGGACTGGACCTCGCCCAGCAGGTCCAGGCACCGCATGCCCGCGCCCGCGGCCTCGTCGGGGCGGCCGCCCCGGGCCAGGTCGTCCGCCAGCTCCGCCGAGTACAGCGCGAGGTTCCGGGTGAAGTGCGGGTCCTGGAGATCCGCGGCCCGCCGCGCGTGCCGGGCCGCCCGCGGCCAGTCGCCCAGCGTGGACCAGCACTGCGCCTCGAGCCCCTCCAGCTCGGCCTCGCCGTAGAAGCTCATCCACTCGGGGTCGGTGTCCGAGGGGCCCCGTTCGAAGAAGGTCTGCGCGCGGACCAGCGCCTGCTCGCAGCCGACGCGGTCCGCGAGCCCCGCCCAGCCGCCCGCCTCGCGCAGCGCCAGCAGGGACATCAGCCGGGCCGAGCCCAGCGGGCGGGCGGCGCGCTGCGCGGCCTGGGCCGCCCGCACCGCCTCGCGGGGGCGGCCGGCGTCGCGGGCCAGGAACGCCATGTTGCAGAAGGCGTGCGCCTCCAGTCCGCCGTCGCCGTTCATCCGGGCGGTGGCGAGGGCCTCGGCGTAGTGGGAGCGCGCGTCGTCGAAGCGCCCCGAGTCGTGCGCCAGCCAGCCCACGGAGATCGCCAGTTCACCGGCGCCCGTGTAGAGCCGGTCCGCGGTCGCCTGCCGGGACGCGCCGGCGTCCAGGAGCGCGTACGCGGTGCGCAGCGGTGCCGCCGCGCGCCGGTAGAGACCGTCCGCGCCGTGCCGGTCGTCGAGCAGCCGGATCCGGCGGACCGCTTCTTCGAGGGCGCCGGCCTCGCCCGTCCCGGCCCGGCGCGCGGGGCGCCCGGCCGCCGCGGCGTCGAGGGCGAGCCCCAGGGGGCCGAGCGAGGCGGCGGCCACCGTGGCGCCGCTCGTCATGAATGCGCGACGCAGCACGTCGCTCTCCTCGTTGTTGTCGTGCGTTTCGTACAGGTCTTGCGCGTCCCGGACGTCGTGCGTGTCCCGGACGTCTTGCGTGTCATGCGTCTCATACGGCTCACCCGCCCCTCGCGACTCACCCGGGGTGCGGGCCTGCCGTCCGCGGACCGACGAGCGGGGCGCGAACCCCAGGTCGGTGAGCGTGCGGCCGGGGAACATGTGCAGGAACACCCGCTCGTACGCGTAGTTGGGGCAGCGGATCTCGCCCGCCTCGACCCGGCCGACGTAGCGCGCGTCACAGCTGACCCGCTCGCCGATCTCGCGCGCGGCCCGGCGGACCGCCGCCGCGAACTCCGCCGGGGAGCGCTTGCCGCGCAACCGCCTGAAGGCGAGGTTCGGCCGCGGGGGCCGTTCGGGCTGGGCGGAGGTCACCGTTGACGACGCCATGGCCGGGTCCTCTCGTGCGAACCGTCGAACCATGCCGGGAGAAGGGCGAGTAAGGCTTGCGGCCCTGTTTCCGGCGAGCAAGAACGTACCGGCTGTGACGGAGCGGCCACGCGCTGTTTGGCTACAAACCGGATATCTCATCCACGATCTGCCATGAAGTGCCATCCTTTGCGGCGGCACCCGGCCGTAGCCGTTGACGGCCCCCCGCGTTGAACCGGGTGGACCGGGAGGCCCCCGACTCCCGAACCGCTCGTCCGAGGAGGAGTTCCGTGGTGGAGGCCGGGATGGACACCAGCGTCAGCGTTCCCCCCTGCGACGCCTGTGACGTCGTCACCGTGCCGACCCGGCAGGGTCTGGAGGCGGTCGACATCCTCAGGCGGGGAGCCGGTGAGGGGGTGGGCCCGGTGCTCCACGACGACGGCTGCGACACCCTGGGATTCCTGGTGCCGCCGGGCACCGCCGCCGCCTGGGACGTGCCGGGCAGCACCTGCACGGAGACGGACGGCCGCGGGCTGAGCATCGTCCCGGCGCCCGAGCCGCCCGTGGAGGGCTCCGACTGGCTGCTGCCGCCCGGCGAGGCGGACCTGGCGACCGACCCCGCTGTACTGCGGGCCGCGCTGGGCGAGGCGGCCCGGCTGATCAGGGCCGCCGACAGCTGCCGCTGAGCACCCCGTCCGGTCTTCGAGGGCCGACCGCGGTCCGATAATGGACGGATGGGAAAGTCCAGGAACGCCCGCCGCGGGCGCGCTGCCGCCGAAACCGTCGTCGAGGACGTCGACGGAGGACGCGCCGAGCTGGTGCCCGACCGCGACCGGCCGCGGGCCTGGACGCTGCTGGTCGACGGAGCCCCGCAGTCGCACGTCGACCTCGACGACCCGGCGTACCTCTCCTTCGAGTACCAGCGCCGCATCGGGCACGTCATCGACCTGACCGCGCCGCCCGGCAGACCCCTGCGGGCCGTCCACCTCGGCGGCGGCGCCCTCACCCTCGCCCGCTACGTCGCCGCCACCCGTCCTCGCTCCACCCAGCAGGTCGTCGAGCGGGACGCCGCCCTCGTCCAACTGGTCCGGCGGGAACTGCCCCTGGACCCCGGCGCGCGGATCCGGGTGCGCTCCGCCGACGCCCGCGCGGGGCTCGCCAAGGTGCCCGACGGCTGGGCGGACCTCGTCGTCGCGGACGTCTTCGGCGGGGCCCGCACCCCGGCCCACCTGACCTCCACCGAGTTCCTCGACGAGGTGCGGCGCGCGCTCGCGCCCGGCGGGGTCTACGCCGCCAACCTCGCCGACGGCCCGCCGCTGGCCCACCTGCGCGGCCAGATCGCCACCGCCGCCGCCCGGTTCGCCGAACTCGCCCTCGTCGCCGACCCGGCCGTACTGCGCGGCAAACGCTTCGGCAACGCGATCCTGGTCGCCTCCGACCACCCGCTGCCGGTCGCCGAACTCACCCGCCGGGCCGCCTCCGACCCGCACCCCGCGCGCGTGGAACACGGCCGTGCGCTCACCGACTTCACCGGCGGCGCCCACCCCGTGACGGACGCGGCGGCGGTGGACTCGCCCGCGCCGCCGGAGTCCGTCTTCAAGTGAGCCCTCCTCCAGCCACCGGTCGCGCCGGTTCAGTAGCCGGCGGTCTCGACCCTCAGTAGCTGCCGATCTCCACCCGCGGCGGTCCGTCGTGCCAGGTGCAGAACACCGACACCCGGTCCGCGCCCGAGGTGAACTCCACCCGGATCCACGACTCCGTCTTCCACACCTGCATCGACCAGCCCGTCCCCGGTGTCGCCGACACCAGCGACGCGGACGACGTCCCGAGGTCGAAGACCGCACGGCCCCCGTCGGTGTCGTAGCTCTTGACCTCGCCGGACGTGTCGGGCGCGGGGCTCGCCGGGTCCTGGGGCGGCGCGGTGGACGGCGTGGTGCGCGACGGGGCGGGGTCCGGCTCGCGGGGCGTCCCGCCCGGCGTCGGCGATGCGCCGTCCGACGGCGACGGCGACGGTGAGGCCGAGGGCGACGGGCGGCTGGTGGACGACGCCAGGGACTCCCCCTCGTCGCCCTCCCCGTCCCGTACGCCCGCGTCGGCCGCCGTGATGGGCAGCGCGCGGGGGGCGTCGTAGGCCGTGCCCGCCATCACCGTGTGGACGCCCCACCACGACAGGGTGACCGCGGCGCCGGTGGCGAGCAGCCAGGCGATCACGTGGACGAGTCCTCTGCGCATCGCGGCCATACTGCCTCACCCGCCCCACGCGTGTCGCGCGAACGGGGGTGTGACGCGGGCCCGGGCGGAGTTGTCCACAGGCCCGGACCGGGTTGGTCCGCATGGCGTACGGTGCCGCCCATGGCAAGTGTGCTCGTGGTCGAGGACGACCAGTTCGTACGCTCGGCGCTGATCCGGCAGCTGACCGACGCCTCGCACACCGTGCGCAGCGTGGGCACGGCACTGGAGGCGCTCCGCGAGGTCGCCCATTTCCGGTTCGACGTGGTGATCCTGGACCTCGGACTGCCCGACCTGGACGGCTCCGAGGCGCTGAAGATGCTGCGCGGCATCACCGACGTACCGGTGATCGTCGCCACCGCCCGGGACGACGAGACGGAGGTCGTACGGCTGTTGAACGCGGGCGCGGACGACTACCTCACCAAACCCTTCTCCGTCGAGCACCTGTCGGCCCGGATGGCGGCCGTACTGCGCCGCGCGCGCGGCGGCCCCGCGGAGGCGGCGCCGCCGGCCGTCCTCAGGGTCGGCGGTCTCACCGTCGACCCGCTGCGCCGCCAGGCCGAACTGGACGGCACCCCCCTCGACCTGACCCGTCGCGAGTTCGACCTGCTCGCCTTCCTGGCCGGCCGCCCCGGGGTCGTCGTCCCCCGCAAGGAGCTGCTCGCCGAGGTCTGGCAGCAGTCCTACGGCGACGACCAGACCATCGACGTCCACCTGTCCTGGCTGCGGCGCAAACTGGGCGAGACCGCGGCCCGGCCGCGCTATCTGCACACCCTGCGCGGCGTCGGCGTGAAGCTGGAGCCACCACGACTGGAGCCGCCGCGATGAGATGGGCCCTGGTCAAGGTCTCGCTGGCGGTCACCGCGATGGTCGTGGTCGCCTTCGCCGTCCCGCTCGGACTCGTCATCCGGGAGATGGCCCGCGACCGCGCCTTCGCGGGCGCCGAACGGGAGGCCGCCGCCGTCGCCCCGGCCCTGTCCATCACCACCGACCGCGAGCAGCTGGAACGCGTCGTCGCCTCCGCCGGTTCGGACGCCGGGATGGCCGTGCACATACCGGCACCGGGGGACGGGAGCGGGGGCGCCACCGACATCGGGCGGCAGCGGGCCACCGACGAGGACATCGCCGCCGTACGGCGGATGGGGCGGGCCTCCACCACCGAGGTGGGCGGCGGTTCCACCCTGCTCCAGCCGGTCGCGCTCAGCTCCGGCGAGATCGCCGTCGTCGAGGTGTACGTGCCCGAGTCCGAGGTGACCAACGGCGTGGGCACGGCCTGGGCGGTGCTCGCCGCGGTCGGCGCCGCCCTGATCGTCGGCTCGGTCGCGGTCGCCGACCGGCTGGGCGTGCGGATGGTGCAGCCCGCCCGGCGCCTGGTCGAGGGCGCGCACGAGCTGGGGGAGGGCAGGCTCGGTGCGCGGGTGCCCGTGGAGGGGCCGGACGAACTGCGCCGCGCGGCGGTCGCGTTCAACTCCATGGCCGACCAGGTCGTCCAGCTCCTCGCCAACGAACGGGAGCTGGCCGCCGACCTGTCCCACCGCCTGCGCACCCCGCTGACCGTGCTGCGCCTCAACGCGGCCTCGCTCGGCGACGGCCCAGCCGCCGAGCAGACCCGGGCCGCCGTCGAGCAGTTGGAGCGCGAGGTCGACACGATCATCCGCACCGCCCGGGACGCCAAGCCGCAGACGGCCGTCGCCGGACCCGGCGCCGGGTGCGACGCGGCCGAGGTGGTCCGGGAGCGGATGGGGTTCTGGTCGGCACTGGCCGAGGACGAGGGCCGCAAGTGGCGGGTGGCCGGCGCCGACCGGCCGGTGCGCATACCCGTGGCCCGCACCGACCTGGCCGCCTCCCTCGACGCGCTGCTCGGCAACGTCTTCCGGCACACCGCCGAGGGCACCGCCTTCGCCGTCGACCTGCACAACGGCGAGGACGCGGTGATCGTGCTCGTCTCCGACGCCGGCACCGGCATCCCCGACCCCGAGGCGGCGATGGCCCGCGGCCGGGGATCGGGCACCGACGGGTCGACCGGGCTCGGCCTGGACATCGTGCGCCGGATGGCGGAGTCGACCGGCGGCGACGTCCGCATCGGCGCATCCGTGCTGGGCGGTACCGAGGTGCGGATCTGGATCCAGCTCGACGGGCGGACGGCGCCGGCCCGGCGCGGCCACCGGGGCTCCGTACGCCGACGCAGGCAGAGCCGCGGACCGGCCCCGGCACCGGCACCGGCGTCGGCGGCCTCGGCCGGCCGCGACCATTAATCGGTCCCGATCCCTTCCTTAAGCCCACCCTAAGATCGCCAACCCCCGCCCGGATCAGGCTCTTTGCCCGATTCCGGCTCGCTAGCGTGCTGCCGCACCCCCACCCCGCCCCCGCCGGCCCTCCGCCGGGGGCACCGTGAACAGCGAAGGCAGGCACGTGATGCGCACGCACCGACGCAAGGTCAGTGGCAGGAACAAGGCGATCGGCGCCCTCGTCGCGGCGGCCGTGGCCGGTGGCGGGGCGCTGCTGTTCACCAGCACCGCCCAGGCGGCCCCGGTCGGCGCCGCGTACACGAAGACCAGCGAGTGGTCGACGGGCTACACCGCGCAGTACGTCGTCACCAACAACAGCGGGCAGGCGAAGGCCGACTGGACCCTGGAGTTCGACCTGCCCTCCGGCGCGAAGCTCGGCTCGCTGTGGAACGCCGAGTCGAAGGCCGACGGGCAGCACGTCACCGTGACGCCGCCCAAGTGGGACACGGACGGGCTGAAGGCCGGCGAGTCCGTCACGGTCGGTTTCGTCGTCAACGGCACCGCCGACCCGACCGGTTGCCTCGTCGACGACGCCGCGTGCTCGGCGGACGACGGCGCCACCCCCGAGCCCAGCGGCCGCCCCACCGACCCCCCGGCCCCGACCCCCACGGCAACCGACGGCACGGAACCGGCGCCGACCCCGACCGGCACCCCCACCACCCCGGCCCCCACCGGCACCCCCGGCAACGGCACCGACGCGGGCGCCGGCTTCGCGCCGTACGTCGACACCTCCCTCTACCCGGCCTTCGACCTGCTCGGGCATGCCGCGGCGACCGGCGTCAAGGAGTACAACCTGGCCTTCGTCACCGACGGCGGCGGCTGCACCCCCAAGTGGGGCGGCGTCACCGACCTCGGCAGCGACGCGGTGGCGAACCAGATAGGCGCCCTGCGCGCCAAGGGCGGCGACGTCCGGGTCTCCTTCGGCGGCGCCTCCGGCTCCGAACTGGGCACGACCTGCGCGTCGCCCGACGCGCTGGCGGCGGCGTACGGCAAGGTCGTCGACGCGTACAAGCTCACCAAGGTCGACTTCGACGTCGAGGGCGGGGCGCTGCCCGACACGGCCGCCAACACCCGCCGCGCCCGGGCGATCGCCGCGCTCCAGGAGCAGCACCCCGGGCTGGACGTCTCCTTCACCCTCCCGGTGATGCCCGAGGGCCTCACCCAGGCGGGGGTCGACCTCCTCGCCGACGCGAAGAAGAACGGCGTGGACATCGACGCCGTCAACATCATGGCGATGGACTACGGCCCCGCGTACAGCGGCGACATGGGCACCTACGCCGAGCAGGCCGCCACCGCCACCCAGGCGCAGATCAAGGGCGTCCTCGGCCTGTCCGACGCGGACGCCTGGAAGACGGTCGCCGTCACGCCGATGATCGGCGTCAACGACGTCGCCTCCGAGGTCTTCAAGGTGGAGGACGCCACCCAGCTCGTGGAGTTCGCGAAGTCCAAGGGCCTGGGCGCCCTGTCCATGTGGTCCGCCACCCGCGACAAGGCCTGCCCCGGCGGCCCGAAGCCCTCCGCCGACGCCACCTGCAGCTCCGTGGACCAGGAGCCGAACGCCTTCGCCAAGGCCCTCGCCGCCCACAAGTAGGGCAGGGCTCCTTCCCGTGGGGCCGGGCCCCACACCGGCCCTACGAGCGGGGCGCGGCATCCCCCCGTGGAATGCCGCGCCCCGCCACCGTCTGTGTGCCGTCTCCCCGCAGGGGCTACTCGGCGGCGTCCACCGGCGGCAGCGTCCCCGTGCGGGCCGCCCGCCCGTACCACAGGGCACTCGACTTCGGGGTGCGCTGCTGGGAGGCGTAGTCGACGTACACCGCGCCGAAGCGCTTCTCGTAGCCGTAGGCCCACTCGAAGTTGTCCAGCAGGGACCACAGGTAGTAGCCGCGGACGTCCGCGCCGTCGGCGATGGCCTGCCGGACCGCGGTGAGGTGACCGTTCAGGTAGGCGACCCGCTCGGGGTCGTGCACCGTGCCGTCCGCGCCGGGCTTGTCGTCGTAGGCGGCGCCGTTCTCGCTGATGTACAGCGGCATGCCGGGGGACTCGCGGTTGTACCGCATGATCAGCTCGTGCAGGCCGGTCGGGTCGACGCTCCAGCCCATCTCGGTGCGCTCGCCCGGCGGCTGGTGGAAGGCCACGTCGTCCGCGGCGGGCCAGGGCGAGTGGTCGCTCGAGCCGTGGCCGTCGGCGCGCGGGGCACGCGAGTCGGCGTCGGCCGCCGACACCACCGTCGGCGTGTAGTAGTTGAGGCAGATCGCGTCGATCGGCTGGCGGATCTGGCCCAGGTCGCCGTCCTGGACGAACGACCAGTCGGTGACCGGCGCCGTCGCCTCCAGCAGGGTCTGCGGGTAGGCGCCGTGCAGGATCGGACCGTGGAAGATCCCGCCGGACAGGTCGTCGATCCGCTGCGCCGCCGCCAGGTCCGCCGGGCTCTGCGACAGCGGGCGTACCACGGAGGTGTTGAGGCTGATCGCCACCGAGTTGCGGGCCGGCATCACCGAACGCAGCGCGACCGTGCCCAGGCCGTGCGCCAGGTTCAGGTGGTGCGCGGCGCGCAGCGCGGCCGCCGGGTCGGTCCGGCCGGGGGCGTGCACACCGGAGGCGTAGCCCAGGAAGGCGGCGCACCACGGCTCGTTGAGCGTGATCCACTGCTCCACCCGGTCGCCGAGCGCCTCGCCGACGATCTGCGCGTACTCGGCGAACCGGTACGCCGTGTCCCGCTCGGGCCAGCCGCCCGCGTCCTCCAGCTCCTGCGGCAGGTCCCAGTGGTAGAGGGTGACGGCCGGCTTGATCCCGGCGGCCAGCAGCTCGTCCACCAGGCGGCGGTAGAAGTCCAGGCCGCGTTGGACGGCGGGGCCGCGGCCGGTCGGCTGCACCCGGGGCCAGGAGATGGAGAAGCGGTAGGCACCGAGGCCCAGGTCCTTCATCAGCGCCACGTCGTCGCGGTAGCGGTGGTAGTGGTCGACGGCGACGTCACCGGTGTCCCCGCCGGCCGTCTTTCCGGGGGTGTGGCTGAAGGTGTCCCAGATCGACGGGGTGCGGCCGTCCTCCCGTACCGCGCCCTCGATCTGGTACGCCGAGGTGGCGGCGCCCCACAGGAAGGCGGGGGGAAAGGTCACCGGGGTCACCGGCGTTGCGGACTCAAGCATGGAAGCGCTCCCATAGCAGGTCGTGGCGGGTCCGGGCGGGTCCCGGGGGGACCGGCCCGAGGACCGACGCGCTGGACCGACGAGTAAGAAGGACGAGGGGGGAAGGGGGCCGGGGCGGCGGCCCCGCCCCAGCGGTGAGGAATCAGCCCTTGACGGCGCCCTGCATGATGCCGCCCACGATCTGCTTGCCGAAGATCGCGAACACCAGCAGCAGCGGCAGCGTGCCCAGCAGCGCACCGGCCATGATCAGGGACTGGTCCGGGGTGTACCCGCGGCCCAGTCCGGCGAGCGCGACCTGCACGGTCGGACTGCCGTTCTGCGTCAGCACCAGGAACGGCCACAGGAAGTCGTTCCAGGACTGCACGAACATCAGCATGCCGAGCACGGCCATCGCGGGCCGGGCCGCCGGGAACACCACGTGCCACATCACACGCCAGCTGCTGGCGCCGTCCACGCGCGCCGCCTCGATGATCTCGTCCGGCAACGCCTGGAGCAGGTACTGCCGCATGAAGAACACGCCGAACGCGTTCACCAGGGACGGCAGGATCACCGCCTGCAACTGGTCGGACCAGTCCAGCTTCGCGACCATCATGTACAGCGGGATGATGCTGAGCTGCGGCGGCACCATCATCGTGCCGATGACGATCAGCATCAGCGCGTTGCGTCCGCGGAAGCGGAGCTTGGCGAAGGCGAACCCGGCGACCGTCGACAGGAAGACGATGGTGAACGCCGAGATCCCGGCCACGATGGTGGTGTTGAGGAACGCCTCGCCGAGGTTGGCGTCGTTCCAGGCGATCTCGAGCTTGTCGAACAGGTTGCCGCCGAACCAGAACGGCGGCGGCGTCTGGGCGAGCCGCTGGTTGTCTCGCGAGGCGGCGATCGCCGTCCACACCAGCGGGAACAGCGAGCCGATGGTGAACAGGGCGAGGATGATGTAGGCGATCGGCCCGGCGTGCAGCGTGCCGCCGGCCCGGGACGCCTTGGAACGTCGTCGGCCCCGCCGGGGCGGCTCGGGTGCCGCGTCGGCCGGGGGTTTCGTCATGGTCGTCGTCACGGCCGGTTCTCCTTAACTACTGGCGCGCAGCCGGCGCGAGATGACGGCGTTGAGGACCCCGATCACGATCAGGATCAGGAACATCGCCCAGGCGATCGCGGAGGCCCGGCCCAGGTGCTGGTTGACCCAGCCCTGCTCGTACAGGTACAGGCCGAGCGTCTGGAACTGGTGCTGGGAGCCGCCCGAGGCACCCTTGTTGGCGTCGAAGAGCAGCGGCTCGCCGAAGACCTGCGAGGCGCCGATGGTCGACACGACGACCGTGAACAGGATCGTCGGACGCAGCGAGGGCAGCGTGACGTGGATGAACTGCCGCCAGCGGTTGGCGCCGTCCAGTGCCGCCGACTCGTACAGGTCCTGCGGGATCGCCTGCATCGCGGCCAGGTAGATCAGCGCGTTGTAGCCGGTCCAGCGCCAGATGACGATCGTGGACACGGCGAACTTGGACGACCACGAGCCGTTCTGCCAGTCGATCTTGTCCAGGCCCACCATGTCGAGGACCCAGTTGATCATGCCGTAGTCACGGCCGAAGAGCAGCACGAAGACCAGGGAGGCCGCGGCGATCGACGTCGCGTACGGCGCCAGCATCACGACCCGGTAGAAGGTCGAGGCACGCAGCTTGTAGTTGAGGATGTGCGCGAGGCCCATCGCCATCAGCAGCTGCGGCACCGTCGAGATGATGCCTATCCACAGCGTGTTCTTCGCGGCGTTCCAGAAGAACTCGTCGTCGAAGATCCGGGTGTAGTTGTCCAGGCCCGTCCACTGCATGTCGGTGGGCGCGGTCAGCTCCACCGTGTGCAGCGAGGCCCAGCCGGTGTAGATCAGCGGGAACAGGCCGAAGGCGAGGAAGAGCAGGAAGAACGGCGAGACGAACGCGTACGGGCTCCAGCGCATGTCCCGCTGCCAGCGGCGGGAGAGCTTGGCCCGCTTCCTGCGGTCCGCCTCCGCGGACGCCCTGCCGCCGGGCGGGCGGCCCGGGGCCGCGCCCCCCTTGACGGGGGACGCGGCGGTGTCGTGCCGGGTGGTCATTCCGGTCACTTCTCCAGGTTGTTGTCGATGGTCTTCACGGCGTTGTCCCACGCGTCCTCGGCCGACTTGCCCTGGGTGACGAGGATGACGCCGTTGTCGGTCAGACCCTGCTGGACGATCTGGTCCTTCGGGCCGATCACCTGGGTCGGGATCTGCTCCGCGGCCTTGGCGAACAGCTCGCCGATCGGCGCGTCACCGGTCATGTCGTTCTTGCCGCCGGTCACCTGCGGGAGCTTGTACGCTGCGGGCGCGCTCGGGAAGCTGCCCATCTTGGAGAAGAGCTTGGCCTGCTGCTCGGGCGCGGTCAGCCAGGTGACCAGCTTCTGCGCCTCCTTCACGTGCTTGCCGCTCTTGGGCACGCCCAGGAAGGTGCCGCCCCAGTTGCCGGCCTTCGGGGCCTGGGCCACGTCCCACTTGCCGGCGGAGTCCGGCTGCGACTTGGCCTTGATGGTGCCGAGCATCCACGGCGGGCAGGCGACGGTGGCGAACAGGCTGTTGGAGATGGTCTGGTCCCAGGCCGGCTGGAACTGGGTCTGCGACTGGACCAGTCCCTTCTCGGCCGCCTCGGCGGTCAGGTCGAAGGCGTCCTTGACGGCCGGGTTGGTCTTGTAGATGACCTTGCCGGAGGCGTCGTAGAACTTCTCGTCCTCACTGCTGAGGATGGCGTTGATCAGACCGCCGGGGGAGTCCATGAAGTAGGTGTCCTTGCCGGCACCCTTCTTGTACTTCTCGCCGGCCGCGATGAACTTGTTCCAGTCACCGGCCCACAGCTTGGAGACCTCTTCGCGGTCGGTCGGCAGGCCGGCCTTCTCGAACAGGTCCTTGCGGTAGCAGATGGCCATCGGGCCGATGTCGGTGCCGAGGCCGATCGTGGCGCCGTCCTTGGTGGTGGCCTGCTGCCACTTCCAGTCGAGCCAGTTGGTCTTCTGGACGCCCGCCGCCTTGGACATGTCCTCGAACTTGTCCGCCTGGGTGGCGACGACCTCGGCGATGTTGCCGACCTCTATCGCCTGCACGTCCTGGAGGCCGCTGTTGGTGGTGAGGTGGTTCACCAGGGCGGGGTAGTAGTTCTCGTTCCGCTCGGTGACGTTCTCCTCGATGTTGATGTCCGGGTTGAGCTTCTCGTACTCGTCGTAGAGACCGGCTTCCTTGAAGCCCATCGTCCCGAACAGACCGAGGGTGATGGTGGTCTTGCCGCTGCTGTCGCCCGACGACGAGCTGTCCTCGTCGTTCCCGTCGTCGGCACAGCCGGCCAGCAGCCCGGCGCCCAGCGACGCGATGGCCGCCATGACCACCACCCTGCGGGCCGATCCTCTGCGTGCTGCTCGCATTGCGTCCTCCTGTTGCCCTGACGTGCCGACCCCCCGGCCAACTACATGGTTGGACCCGCTGCTTCATGTGTTTCGTTCGTCGCTGCGGCTCGGGCGGGGAACGTGCGGGATGTGTATGTGCCAGGTAGTGTGGGAGCGCTCCCACAAGTGATGTGTTGAAGAGTCGTCGGTCCGGGCGGGGGTGTCAAGGGAACGGACGCGACGAATTGCGTTCAGTTATCGGCCTGTTAACTGGACGTTGCGAGCGGCGCGGAGACACCCCCGTACAGCGCGGGAGGGGCCGGAGTCGGTCATTACACCCGACCGGCCTGTTAAATTCCAGGCCAGCCGCAGAGTGCGGGGGTGACGACGGGAGGCGGAGCCGATGGCAAGCCACGGAGTGCGTGGTCGGAGCGGTGGCCGGCCCACCCTCGAAGAAGTGGCGGCACGCGCGGGCGTCGGCCGCGGCACGGTCTCCCGCGTGATCAACGGCTCGCCCCGGGTCAGCGACGCGACCCGGGCGGCCGTCGAGGCGGCGGTCGCGGAGCTCGGCTACGTCCCGAACACGGCGGCCCGTGCGCTCGCGGCCAACCGCACGGACGCGATCGCCCTGGTGGTGCCGGAGCCGGAGACCCGGTTCTTCGCGGAGCCGTACTTCTCGGACATGCTGAAGGGTGTCGGCTCCGAGCTGTCCGACACCGAGATGCAGCTGCTGCTGATATTCGCGGGCAGCGACCGGGAGCGGGAGCGGCTCGCCCAGTACCTGGCGGCGCACCGGGTGGACGGCGTCCTCCTGGTCTCGGTGCACGCCGACGACCCGCTGCCGGACCTGCTGACCCAGCTGGAGATCCCCGCGGTGATCAGCGGGCCCCGCTCGGCCGCGGAGCCGCTGGCGTCCGTGGACTCGGACAACTACGGCGGCGCCCGCTCGGCCGTCGAGCACCTGCTGTCCCGGGGGCGCGGCCGCGTCGCCCACATCACCGGCCACCTCGCCGTCTACGGCGCCCAGCGACGCGTCGACGGCTACCGCGACGCCCTGCGCGAGGCGGGCCACGAGGTGGACGAGGGACTGATCGAGCCCGGCGACTTCACCGAGGAGGGCGGGCGCCGCGCGATGGCCGAGCTGCTGCGCCGCCGGCCCGACGTGGACGCGGTCTTCGCCGCCTCCGACGTCACCGCGGCGGGTGCCGGCCAGGTCCTGCGCGAGGCGGGCCGGCGCATCCCGGACGACGTGGCGCTGGTCGGCTACGACGACTCGGCCATCGCCCGCCACATGGAGCCGCCGCTGACCAGCGTGCGCCAGCCCATCGAGGAGATGGGCCGCGCGATGATCGACCTGCTGCTGACCGAGATCGCCGACCGCCGCCCGGCCGCCTCGCGCGGCCTGGAACGGCACCAGGTGGTCCTGGCGACGGAGCTGGTGGAGCGCAGGTCGTCGTAAGAGTAAGTCGTACACGGGGCCACGTGCCGGGGTGCGCGGCCCCGTTCGGCGTCCCGGCGTGCGCGGTGAGTGCTCTCACGGCGTACACGGGGCCACGTGCCGGGGTGCGCGGCCCCGTTCGGCGTCCCGGCGTGCGCGGTGAGTGCTCTCACGCACATCAGCCGGTGGCTCTCACGAGAGCCACC
Organism: Streptomyces sp. NPDC001599; assembly: GCF_042893535.1. Classification (NCBI taxonomy): domain Bacteria; kingdom Bacillati; phylum Actinomycetota; class Actinomycetes; order Kitasatosporales; family Streptomycetaceae; genus Streptomyces; species Streptomyces sp. NPDC001599. The sequence continues at coordinate 244,738 of NZ_JBIAVA010000005.1, read as the reverse complement.
GGCTGATTACTCAGGGTGAGTGACGGGACTTGAACCCGCGGCATCCTGGACCACAACCAGGTGCTCTACCAGCTGAGCTACACCCACCAAGGCCGGTGCTCGAATCCCGCGTGGCGGGTTTCCCGACCGGCTGAGAAAAAGTGTACAGGGTCCGAAGGGGTGCTCGCGCCCGGCTTTCCGGACGCCGCCGTCCGGCGGGCCCGCGCCCCTAACCGGCCGCTACGACGTGCTTCGCGGCGATCGCCTTGGCCGTGTCGGAGTCGGGGCCGGGCTGCGGGACGAAGACCGCCTCCCGGTAGTAGCGCAGTTCGGCGATGGACTCGCGGATGTCGGCGAGCGCGCGGTGGTTGCCGTTCTTCTCGGGGCTGTTGAAGTACGCCCGCGGGTACCAGCGGCGGGCCAGCTCCTTGATCGAGGAGACGTCCACGATCCGGTAGTGGAGGTAGCCCTCGAGCGTCGCCATGTCCCGCAGCAGGAAGCCGCGGTCGGTGCCGACGGAGTTGCCGCACAGGGGGGCCTTGCCGGGCTCCTTCACGTGCTCCCGCACATAGGCCAGGACCTGGGCCTCGGCGTCCGCCAGCGTCGTGCCGCCGTCCAGCTCCGCGAGCAGCCCGGACGCGGTGTGCATCTCCCGCACCACCTCCGGCATCGTCTCCAGGGCCCGCTCCGGCGGGCGGATCACGATGTCGACGCCTTCGCCGAGGATGTTCAGCTCGGAGTCGGTGACGAGGGCGGCAACCTCGATGAGCGCGTCGTCGGACAGCGAGAGGCCGGTCATCTCGCAGTCGATCCACACCATGCGATCGTTCATGCGGGCCACTTTACGGTGGGCGCCTGTCCATCGGGCCCCCGGCGTCGGTGCTGGGCTCGCTGGGGGCTGCCGCCCCCGGGCCCCCGCTTCGGCCCTGAACGGGCCTCGTCCTCAAACGCCGGACGGGCTGGGATGTCCTGCCCGGCATCGGACGTGAACGCCGGACGGGCTGGAACAGCCCGTCCGGCGTTCTGAGTGCCGCGTCACCTCACCTCACGGTGCGCTGCGCTGCCCCGGCACGCTCGCCGCGCCCGCCGGCATCGGGGACGCCGTGCGGCGGGTCTGGAACGGGACCGCGTTCTCCGGGGCGAGGGCGGCCGGCGGGTCGGACGGGGGCAGCGGACGGGAGGCGCCCGCGGCCGCGGTGTCCGGGTCCGGCTGGCGGTCGCCCTGGGGGCGGCGCGCCCGGTAGGCCGCCCGGTAGGCGGCCGGGGACGAGCCCAGCTGGCGGCGGAAGTGGCCGCGCAGAGCCACCGGGGAGCGGAAGCCGCAACGGCCGGCGACCTCGTCCACCGAGTAGTCCGACGTCTCCAGCAGGCGCTGCGCCTGGAGTACCCGCTGCGTGATCAGCCACTGCAGCGGGGCGCTGCCCGTCAGCGAGCGGAACCGGCGGTCGAAGGTACGGCGGCTCATGTAGGCGCGCGCGGCCAGCGTCTCCACGTCGAACTGCTCGTGGAGGTGCTCCAGCGCCCAGGCGACGACCTCGGCGAGCGGGTCGGCGCCGATCTCCTCCGGTAAAGACCTGTCGAGGTAGCGCTCCTGGCCGCCGCTGCGGCGCGGCGGGACCACCAGGCGGCGGGCCAGCGCACCGGCGGCCTCGTTGCCGTGGTCCGTGCGCACGATGTGCAGGCACAGGTCGATCCCGGCCGCGGTGCCCGCGGACGTCAGCACGTCGCCGTCGTCCACGAACAGCTCGCGCGGATCGACGTGCACCGACGGATAGCGCTTGGCCAGCGTCGGCGCGTACATCCAGTGCGTGGTGGCGGGGCGGCCGTCCAGCAGGCCCGCCGCGGCGAGGACGAAGGCGCCCGTGCACAGTCCGACTATGCGCGCCCCCTCCTCGTGCGCCCGGCGCAGTGCGTCGAGTGCCTCCTCCGGAGGCGGCGAGGTGATCGACCGCCAGGCCGGCACGACGACCGTGCCCGCGCGCGAGATCGCCTCCAGCCCCTGTGGTGCGGTGAGTTCCAGGCCCCCCGTGGTCCGCAGCGGGCCCTCCTCGCCGGCGCACACCAGCAGCCGGTAGCGCGGTACTCCGGCGTCCTGGCGGTCGATCCCGAACACCGACAGCGGTATGGAACTCTCGAAGATGGGGCCGCCGCTGAACAGCAGCACCGCGACGATCTCCTTGCGGCGGCGCCCGGACAGCTTCCGGGCCGCGGCTTCCGGCGCGGCGGCGGAGTCGTGGCTCATACTGCTAAGCCCCCCTCGGTGGTCGCGGCGCCCTTCACCCTTCGGGTCTGTCGCTCCAACACGTTTCCCCTCGGTCCTGCACGAGTCCCCCGCCGTAGACGGTCAAGATCGAATCTACTGTGTCCCGCCGCGCCGAGGTGGCCGGTTCGGCACTTGGGACATTGTCGACATGGCAACTTGGCGTGAAGCAGTCGATCACGAAGCGTTGCACTCCAGGGCGCCCCTGGGAAGTGCGCCTTGTGTCAGTGGCCAATCCCCGTAGGGTGCGAGGGGGGCCCGAGACCCTTTCCGTGCAGGTGGAACGGGGGTTTGGGGGTGGTGAGGGGTGCGGATGCGCCACCTGCGGAAGTTGGCTGAAAAGAAGCGGAACTGTGCGCGGAAACCGGTCAGTCGACCGGTGCTTTTTCCCCAGCGTGCCGCCCGCCTTCGCGAGCCCGCCGCCCGCGCCCGCGCGCCCGCGACCGGGCCGCGACCCGCTCGGAACGCCGCAGCAGCAGACGGCAGGCGGCGGTGACGGCGGCCAGGCCGAAGGCCGTGCCGGCGGCGCCCGCGAAGGAGGTGCCGTACCAGAGGAGCGCCACCGGGACGAGCAAGCAGCTGAACGCCGCCCAGCGGACGAGATCGCTGACGCCGTCCCGGTCGGGTGTGCCGGACGTCGGGTCGGCGGGACGGTGCGATCCTGGCACGGGTGCTCCCTGGGGTGGCGGCATGGGGATCAACGCCCGCGCGGCACGTCGGTCACGACGGGACACGACCGGTCACGGACAGTTGAATCCTGTGCAAACCGCCTGTACAGAGCAGCAACCATTGCGTTACGGGCGCCCTCTCGGGCATGCTCCGGTGAATCCCGCGGGGGACCCCCTGCGAGATCTGGGCGAAGGAGGCGTGCCGCCGTACCCTTGGGGGTATGGGCTTGGGAAGACCATTCCCGGACACAGCTCCGCCGCACACTGTTGTCCCCCATAGAGGATAAAAACGCCGAGACAGCCATGGCCGGTCACGAATTCTTCGAACCCGCGGACCGCAAGCGGCCCGTCGCCGAACCTACGGCGGCCGAGCCCCTGGCGGCCGAAGAGCCACGCCAGTCGTGCGACCCAGCCTTCAAGCACGGTGTCGTCGTCGGCTTCGACGGCTCCACGTCCAGCGAGCGCGCCCTCGCCTACGCCATCGGCATGGCCTCCCGGCTGGGTTCCGGCCTGGTCATCGTGCATGTCGCCAACCGGCTGCCCACCACCGTGTGGGCCGGCTGCGAACCGCCGGTCTTCGTCGACGTGCCCGACCACCGCACCGAGGTGCTCGGTCTGGAGCTGGCGTGCGCGGACTACCTCGCCGAGGTGTCCTGGATCCTGGTCGAGCGCGGCGGCGACATCTGCCACGAACTCGAAGAGGTGGGGCGGGAGTACGAGGCGGACGCCATCGTCGTCGGCTCCAGTCACGGACTGGTCGGCCGCCTCTTCGGCTCCGTCGCGGGCCGCCTCGCCAAGCGGGCGAAGCGGCCCGTGGTCGTCATCCCCTGACCCGGCGGGACGTGGCTACTCCACCGTCACCGACTTGGCGAGGTTGCGGGGCTTGTCGATGTCCCGGCCCAGGGCCAGCGCCGTGTGGTAGGCGAGGAGCTGGAGCGGGATGCCCATGAGGATCGGGTCCAGCTCGTCCTCGTTCTTCGGGACGACGATCGTGTGGTCGGCCTTCTCCTGCTCCTGGTGGGCGACGGCGAGGATCTGGCCGCTGCGGGCCTTGATCTCCTCCAGGGCCGCGCGGTTCTTCTCCAGCAGGTCGTCGTCCGGCACGATCGCGACCGTCGGCAGGGCCGGCTCGATCAGGGCGAGCGGGCCGTGCTTCAGCTCGGAGGCCGGGTAGGCCTCGGCGTGGATGTAGGAGACCTCCTTGAGCTTCAGGGAGGCCTCGCGGGCGACCGGGTAACCCCGGACGCGGCCGATGAAGAGCATCGAGCGGGCCTCGGCGTACTGCGCGGCCAGCTTCTTGACGCCCTCCTCCTGCTTCAGCATCTCCTCGATCTGCGCGGGCAGCTTGCGCAGCCCCTCGATGATCCGCTTGCCGTCGCGGACCGACAGGTCGCGGGTGCGGCCCAGGTGCAGGGCGAGCAGCGCGAAGGCGACGCAGGTGTTGGTGAAGCACTTGGTGGACACCACGCACACCTCGGGACCGGCGTGCACGTACATGCCGCCGTCGGCCTCGCGGGCGATCGCCGAACCGACGACGTTGACGATGCCGAGGACCCGGGCGCCCTTGCGCTTCAGCTCCTGCACGGCGGCCAGCACGTCGTAGGTCTCACCGGACTGCGAGACGGCGATGTACAGGGTGTCGGGGTCGACGACCGCGTTGCGGTAGCGGAACTCGGAGGCCGGCTCGGCGTCCGCGGGGATGCGGGCCAGCTCCTCGATCATCTGGGCGCCGATCTGGCCCGCGTGGTACGAGGTGCCGCAGCCCAGGATCTTCACGCGGCGCACGGCGCGCGCGTCGCGGGCGTCCAGGTTGAGGCCGCCGAGGTGCACGGTGGAGAAGCGGTCGTCGATCCGGCCGCGCAGCACCCGGTCCACGGCCTCGGCCTGCTCGTGGATCTCCTTGTGCATGTACGTGTCGTGGCCGCCCATGTCGTAGGAGGCGGCCTCCCACTCCACGGTGGTGGGCTCGGAGGTGGTGCGGGTGCCCTCGGTGGTGTAGGTGCGGAAGTCGTCGGCCTTGAGGGTGGCCATCTCGCCGTCGTCGAGCGTGACTATCTGCCGGGTGTGGGTGACCAGCGCGGCGATGTCCGAGGCGACGAACATCTCCTTCTCGCCGATGCCGAGGACGACCGGCGAGCCGTTGCGGGCGACGACGATGCGCTCGGGGAAGTCGGCGTGCATCACGGCGATGCCGTACGTGCCCTCGATCACCCGCAGGGTCTCGCGGACCTTGTCCTCCAGCTTCTCGGCCTCGGAGCGGGCGATGAGGTGGACGAGGACCTCGGTGTCGGTCTCGGAGAGGAACTCGACGCCGTCCGCCTCCAGCTTGCGGCGCAGGTCGGCGGCGTTGTCGATGATGCCGTTGTGGACGACGGCGACCTTGTTGTCGGCCGACATGTGCGGGTGGGCGTTCACGTCGGAGGGGGCGCCGTGGGTGGCCCAGCGGGTGTGGGCGATGCCGGTGGTGCCCTTGAAGCGCGCGGGGACCTTGGCCTCCAGGTCGCGCACCCGGCCCTTGGCCTTGACCATCCTGAGGCCGGTCGCCTTCGGGGAGGTGATGACCACGCCCGCCGAGTCGTACCCGCGGTACTCCAGGCGCTGGAGGCCCTCGAGGAGCAGGGGAGCGACGTCACGCTTGCCGATGTATCCGACGATTCCGCACATGTATACGTAAACCTCTTGTCTCTCTTCGGCCTCTCGGCCGCAGGCGGCCGCTCAGCCGTGGACGGCCGGTCAGCCGTAGACGATGCGGCGCAGCTGACGGAGCGACAGCTCCGGCGGCGCGACCGCCCGGTATTTCAGTTCCGCCTCGATCCGCTCGAAGATCGTCGCGTTCACCAGCCCCTGGGCCTGGAGCTCGCGGTGGCGGCGACGGACGTACTCCTCGGTCGTCTCGTCGAAGTAGGCGAGCACGTCCTGGACCACGCGCAGCGCCTCGCCCCGGCTCAGCGGGGTGGACCGCGTCAGATGATCAACGAGTTCGTCGTGCACCCGGTAGATCCTGGGGTAAGGGAGACGCTTGCGCAAGAATCCTGCCCGATATCGGGCAGGTGCGGGGATACCTGTGTGTCGCTGTGCCTACATTCGCTTCAGTACCGCCTGCTTCGCCAGGGTGAACTCCTCGTCCGTCAGCACCCCCGAGCGGTGCAGCTCGCCCAGCTCCCGCAGCCGGCGCAGCAGCGCGTCGTGGTCGTCCTCGGCGGCCGGTGCCGGTGCGGGGGCCGCCTCCTCGGCCGGATGGTCCTCCTCCTGGGCGGCGCGGGCCGTGCGGGCGGCCGGGTGCGGGAGACGCGCCTGGACGGCCGCCGCCACCAGGGCCATCAGCGGGTCCTTCTTGAAGCCCCACAGCTCCACGGCGTTGGGGTCGTACTTCGGCGGCACCTTGCTCGGCGCCGCCCGCACGGTGAAGCGGAGGTGGCCGTTCTCCAGGCCCACCGTCGGCTGCCACTCCACGGCGACGATGTCGGCCAGGGGGAGGGTGCGCGGCCCGGCGGCCGACTTGGCGTCCTCCGCCTGCCACTTCCACTCCAGCCGCACCCGCTCGCCGTCGAAGCTCGCGACGCCGTCCCCGGCCGACACCGACAGCGGCACCGACGGCCCCGGCAGCAGGTAGGCGTCCACCGGGCCGGACGGAACCTGGTCGAGGAGCAGCGCGTTGCGCACCTCGTCGACGAAGTACTCGGCCACGCCGTACCGGTCGGGCTCCACCAGGAGCTGGTACGGGTCGTGCGGCTCGGTCAGCCGGCCGCCCGCCGCGTGCAGCAAGGGGTCGGCGCCGTCGCGCAGCCGCAGCCTGAGCCGCCCCGACTTCTTTCCCTGTTCGAACGATATGCCCGCCAACGCCGCGAGCGGCACGAGCAGTTCACCCAGTTCCCTGCGGAGCAGACTGACGTTCTTGTCCCGTCCGGGTGTCAACCGCAGGGCGTCGCCGTCGAAGACCCACGTTCCGTCCTTCTGGATGATTTCCGCCATGCGGGGATTGTTTCATCGCTGCCGCGGGCGGTGATGGTGCGGGAGAGTGGTCCAACCCATCGCGAAGGGAGCGCACGTGAGACCTCATCGACGGCACCACAGAACGACTCCCCGCATCCCCCGGCTGCTGGGAGCGCTGCTGCTGGTGGCGGCGGTCGGCGCCATGACCACCGGCGCCGCCCCGAACCGGAAGACGGCCGACCGGCCGACCCCCCTGGACCGGGTGATCCCGGCACCCGCCTCGGTCGAACCGGGCGGGGCGCCGTACCGCATCACCCGCGGCACCCACATCCGCGTCGACGACTCGCGCGAGGCCCGCCTGGTCGGCGACTACCTCGCGGACCTCCTGCGACCCTCCACCGGATACCGACTCCCCGTCACCTCCCACGGCCACGGCGGCATACGACTGCGCCTGGCGGGCGGCCCGTACGGCGACGAGGGCTACCGCCTCGACAGCGGCCCCTCCGGCATCACCATCACCGCCCGCAAGGCCGCCGGGCTCTTCCACGGCGTCCAGACCCTTCGTCAGCTGCTGCCCGCCGCCGTCGAGAAGGACACCGTGCAGAGCGGCCCCTGGCCGGTCGCGGGCGGCACCATCGAGGACACGCCCCGCTACGCCTGGCGCGGCGCCATGCTCGACGTCTCCCGGCACTTCTTCAGCGTCGACGAGGTCAAGCGCTACATCGACCGCGTCGCCCTCTACAAGTACAACAAGCTCCACCTGCACCTCAGCGACGACCAGGGCTGGCGCATCGCCGTCGACTCCTGGCCGCGCCTGGCGACCTACGGCGGCTCCACCGAGGTCGGCGGCGGACCCGGCGGCCACTACACCAAGGCGGACTACGAGGAGATCGTCCGCTACGCATCCTCCCGGCACCTCGAGGTCGTGCCCGAGATCGACATGCCGGGCCACACCAACGCCGCCCTCGCCTCCTACGCGGAGCTGAACTGCGACGGCGTCGCGCCCCCGCTGTACACCGGCACCAAGGTCGGCTTCAGCTCGCTGTGCGTGGGCAAGGACGTCACCTACGACTTCGTGGACGACGTCCTCGGCGAACTCGCCGCTCTCACCCCGGGCCGCTACCTCCACATCGGCGGCGACGAAGCACACTCCACCCCGCACGCCGACTTCGTCACGTTCATGAAGCGGGTGCAGCCGGTCGTCGCCAAGTACGGCAAGACGGTCGTCGGCTGGCACCAACTGGCCGGCGCCGAACCGGTCGAGGGCGCGCTCGTCCAGTACTGGGGCCTGGACCGCACCGGCGACGCGGAGAAGGCCGAGGTCGCCGAGGCCGCCAGGAACGGCACCGGACTGATCCTCTCCCCGGCCGACCGGACGTACCTGGACATGAAGTACACCAAGGACACCCCGCTGGGCCTGTCCTGGGCGGGCTACGTCGAGGTGCAGCGGTCCTACGACTGGGACCCGGCCGCCTATCTGCCGGGCGCCCCGGCCGAAGCGGTCCGCGGCGTCGAGGCCCCGCTGTGGACGGAGACCCTGTCCGACCCCGACCAGCTGGACTTCATGGCCTTCCCGAGGCTCCCGGGCGTCGCCGAGCTGGGCTGGTCCCCGGCGTCGACGCACGACTGGGACACCTACAAGGTGCGGCTCGCCGAGCAGGCTCCGCGCTGGGAGGCGATGGGGATCGACTACTACCGCTCGCCGCAGGTGCCCTGGACCTGACCCGGACGGCCGGGCGGGCACCCCGGAGGACCGTCTCCGGGGTGCCCGTCCGTCCGTGGAGGGCGCGGACCGCCTACCGGCCCGCTATCGGATTCCTCAGGCTCCCGATCAGCTGGAGCGCGCCGGACGGGTCCGCGAGGTCCACCATCTGCCGGTTGTCGCGCAGCTGGAGCCGGTTGAGGCAGGACAGCGCGAACTCCGGCGCGAACATGTCGTACCGCTCGAACTTGTCGGCCAGCTCCGGCACCGAGTCCTGGTACTCCCGGGTGACCTCGGCGACGGTGCGCCAGAAGGCGTCCTCCTCCATGATCCCCTCGTCCGACAGGTTCGCGGCGAGGAAGCGGAAGAAGCAGTCGAAGACGTCCGTGAAGATCGACAGGAGCTTCTTGTCGTCCGGCACGTCCACCGCGATGCGGGAGACCTCCGGCGGCAGCACGGCGTCCGGGTCCATCACCGCGATCTCCTCGGCGATGTCCTTGTAGACCGCGCGCCGCACCACCCCGTCCGCCAGGACCAGGATCACGTTCTCGCCGTGCGGCATGTACACCAGGTCGTAGGCGTAGAAGCTGTGCAGCAGCGGGACGTAGTAGGCCCGCAGGTAGTGCCGCAGCCACTCGGCGGGCGCGAGCCCCGACCGCTCGATCAGCGCGCCCGCGAAGGAGGCGCCCTCGTGGTCCACGTGGACCAGGGAGGCCATGGTGGCGAGGGACTCGCCGTCCTGGAGGGACGGCACGGGGCTCTCCCGCCACAGTGCCGCCAGCATCTTGCGGTACGGCGAGTAGCGGTCGGTGGCCCGCTCGTACTCCAGGTGCCGGTAGCCGACGGCCGCCCGCTCCCGGATGATGCTCAGCCCCGTCGCCTTCAGCACCGGGTCGCCCTCGATCAGCCGGGCGAGCCAGTCGTTGATGGCCGGGGTGGCCTCCATGTACGCCGCCGACAGACCGCGCATGAAGCCCATGTTCAGGACGGACAGGGCCGTCTTCACATAGTGCTTCTCGGGGTGCGAGGCGTTGAAGAAGGTGCGGATGGACTGCTGGGCCAGGTACTCGTCGTCGCCCTCGCCGAGGCAGACCAGGTGCCCGCGGGCGACCTCGGCGGCGAAGGTGACGGTGAGCTTGTTCCACCACTGCCAGGGGTGGACCGGGATGAGCAGGTAGTCGGCCGGGTCCAGGCCGCGCTCGCGCAGCACGCCGTGGAAGCGGTCGACGGTGGCCGCGCCCAGCTCGTCGCGGACGAAGGACTCGTACTCGATGCCCACGCCCGCCGTGAACGCCGCCCGCGAGCGGTGCGCGGCCAGCCACACCAGCCGGACCGGGCTCGCGGTCTCAGGAGCGTACGACAGGTACTCGTGGACGCCGAAGCCCAGCCGGCCGTTGTTCGCGACGAAGCAGGGGTGGCCCTCGGTCATGCCCGTCTCGACGGCCTGGAAGTCACCACTCCGGGCCAGCTCGGCGGAGGTCACCTGCGGCTTGCTCAGCTTGTAGCAGGTGCCGGAGAGGGTGGAGGAGATCTCCTCCAGGTACACGGGCAGGATCTCGTCGCTCAGGCCCAGGGTCTGCTTCAGCTCGACGAAGAAGTCCAGTGCGGCGAGCGGGAGCTCGGCGCCGTCGCGGTGGCGGGTGAGGGAGGCGGCGTCCACCTGCCAGTGGTCCAGGGCGCGGACGGTGGCGGTGAAGCGGTAGACGGTCTGGCCGTCGTCGCTTCGGACGGCGTACGTCCGACCGGCCTGGTCGTCCGGCTCCCGCTCGGGGGTCAGCAGGCGCTCGTGGGTGAACTCGGCCAGTGCCTTGCGGATCAGGAGGCGGTTGGCCCGCTCCCAGCGTTCGGGGGTCAGGTGGGAGACGGCGTCGGCGAGGCTCATGCGGACACCGCCTGCTCGAACTGCTCGCGGGTGCAGAAGCTCAGCAAGGCCTTCTTCTCCGGCTTCTGGATCTCGCGCTCGGGCACGAATCCGACGGCTGCGTTCAGGGCGTGGACGGCGGTGTTGGCGACGTCCGGTTCGACGACCACCCGCCGGGTCGCCGGGTCGGCGAAGAGTGCGGTCATGACGGTGGTGATCACGGCCCGGGTGAAGCCGTGCACGGGCCGGTCGGTCGGCGCGACCAGGAAGTGCATGCCGACGTCGCCCGGCTCGGCCTCGTACAGCCCGACCAGTTCGCGGTGGGCGGGGTCGTAGCGCTCCATCAGGAAGGCCGGGACCCCGTCGTGCAGGCCGAGGTGGGCCTGCTGGTGTTCGTCGGCGGCCACTTCCATGTAGGCCCGCTCGACGTCCACCAGCCTGGCGTCCCGCATCATCCAGAACGCGGACTTGGGGTGGGTGAGCCAGCCGTGCAGCAGTACGGCGTCCTTCAGGGGGTCGAGTGGGCGCAGGGTCAGCGACCCGACGGCGGTGGTGGTGCTCGGACGGCTCATGCGGCTCATACGGCGAACTCCTGGAACGCGATCGTCTTCTCGACCGGGTAGTACTCGCGGCCGAGCAGCTCCCGGACGATGCAACTGTTGCGGTAGGCGCCCATGCCCAGGTCGGGGCTGGTGACGCTGTGCGCGTGGACCCCGGCGTTCTGGAGGAACACGCCGCTTCCCGTGACGTCGACGGCGTAGTTGCGGCCGATGTCGAAGTTGCCGCGGGAGTCGTGGCGCAGGCGGTCCCGGACGGGCTTGAGGAACTCCGGCTCGGTGTAGCGGTAGCCGGTGGCGAGGACCAGGCCCTCGGTCTCGATCTCGAAGTCCGTGCCCTGCTCCTCCTGGCGGAAGCCGAGCGTGTACGTGCCGTCCGTGTACCGGGCGCTGGTCAGTGCCGAGTTGGTGAGCAGGCGGGTGGGGACGGGACCGCCGAGCCGTTTCTGGTAGAGCAGGTCGAAGATCTCGTTGACCAGGTCGCCGTCGATGCCCTTGAACAGGCCCTTCTGCTCGGCCGTGAGGCGGTAGCGGGTGTCCTCGGGCAGCGCGTGGTAGTAGTCCACGTACTCCGGGGAGGTCATCTCCAGCGTCAGCTTGGTGTATTCGAGGGGGAAGAAGCGCGGGGAGCGGGTCACCCAGTTCAGCCGGTAGCCGTGGACGTCGATCTCGCCCAGCAGGTCCTGGTAGATCTCGGCGGCGGACTGGCCGCTGCCGACCAGCGTGATCGACTTCTTCTTCACCAGCTCGGCCCGCTGCTGCACGTAGCGGGAGTTGTGCAGGAAGTCGCCCGCCAGGCCCCGGCAGGCGTCCGGGATGTGCGGCGGGGTGCCGGTGCCGAGGACGAGGCGACGGGCGCGGTAGGTGTCGCCGGAGGTGGTGGCGACGGCGTACAGCTCCTCGCGCTCGTCGTACGTCACCTCGGTGACCGTGGTGGAGAAGCGGACGCTGCTCAGCTTGTGCGCGGCCCAGCGGCAGTAGTCGTCGTACTCGACGCGCAGCGGGTAGAAGTTCTCCCGGATGTAGAAGGAGTAGAGTCGGCCCTGCTCCTTCAGGTAGTTGAGGAAGGAGTACGGCGAGGTCGGGTCGGCGAGCGTCACCAGGTCCGACATGAACGGGGTCTGGAGGTGGGCGCCGTCCAGGAACATGCCGGCGTGCCACTCGAAGTCCGGCTTGGACTCCAGGAAGACACCGTTCAGCTCGGCGATGGGCTCGGTGAGGCAGGCCAGGCCGAGGTTGAAGGGGCCGAGGCCGATGCCCACGAAGTCGTAGGGGGCGCTGGCTTCAGGAAGCGCGGTCAAGGGAGTCTCCCAGGTACTGCTCGGCGTGGCCGGCGATCAGGTCGAGGACGGCGGCGATGTCGACCGCGGTCGTCTCGGGGTTGAGCAGGGTGAACTTCAGGTAGTGGCGCCCGGCCACCTTGGTGCCCGCGACCACGGCGTCACCGGACGCGAACAGGGCCTTGCGGGCGTAGAGGTTGGCGCGGTCGATCTCGGCGGGGTCGGTGACCGCCGCCGGGATGCAGCGGAAGACCAGGGTGGAGAGCGACGGCTGGACGACCACGTCGAAGCGAGGGTCGGCGGCCAGCAGTTTCCAGCCCTCGGCGGCCAGGTCGCAGACCTCGTCGAAGAGTTCGCCGATGCCGTCGGCGCCCATCACGCGCAGCGTCATCCACAGTTTGAGCGCGTCGAAGCGGCGGGTGGTCTGGAGGGACTTGTCCACCTGGTTGGGGATACGTTCCTGCACCATGCGGCGCGGGTTGAGGTACTCCGCGTGGTAGGTGGCGTGGCGCAGAGTGGCCGCGTCGCGGACCAGCACGGCGGACGAACTCACCGGCTGGAAGAAGGACTTGTGGTAGTCCACGGTGACCGAGTCGGCCCGCTCGATGCCGTCGATGCGGTGCCGGTACTTCAGGGAGGCGAGCAGTCCGCAGCCGTAGGCCGCGTCGACGTGCATCCACACGCCGTACTGCTCGCACAGCCCGGCGATCTCCGGCAGCGGGTCGATCGAGCCGAAGTCTGTGGTGCCGCCGGTGGCGACGACGGCCATGGGGACGAGGCCGTCCTTCACGCAGCGCTCCAGCTCACGGGCGAGGGCGACGGTCTGCATGCGCTTGTCGCGGTCGACGGGGACCGACACGACGGCGTCGGGGCCGAGGCCGAGCAGTTTCGCCGACTTCTTCACGCTGAAGTGGCTGACCTCGGATGCGAAGATCCGCAGGTCGGCAAAGAACTCGGCCTTCGCCTCCTCGCGGGCAAGCAGCAGCGCCTGCAGGTTGGACTGGGTGCCGCCCGAGGTGAACACACCGTCGGCCGCCGGGCCGAGGCCGATGCGGGCGCAGGTCCAGTCGATCAGCTTCCGCTCGATGAGCGTGCCGCCGGCCGACTGGTCCCAGGTGTCCAGGGAGGAGTTGACGGCGGACAGGACCGCCTCGCCGAGCACCGCCGGTATGACGACCGGGCAGTTGAGGTGGGCGAGGTAGCGGGGGTGGTGGAAGTAGACGGCGTCGCGCAGGTAGACGTCCTCCAGCTCGTCGAGGACCGCGGCCGTGTCGTGCAGGGGCCGGTCGAGGTCGATCCCGTCGATGCGGGGGGAGAGGGCGTCGACCGTGACACCGGTGAACGGCCGGTCGGTGGTGGCGATTCTGGCGGCCACCCGCTCGACTCCTTCGGTCACGGAGCGGCGGTACTGCTCCGCGGTGGCGTCGTTGAGCAGGTGCGAGCGCATGTGGGGGTCCTCCGGTGGGGACGGTCCGAGAGGGGCGGAAGAGGGCGGAACCCTCGCTTCGACTTAGGTTAGCCTAACCTAAGTCGAGTCGATCAAACGCGTGCCCGTGGGTGACCGCTGTCACGGTGGCCTCATGGGGCCGGACGTCAGCCCTGCTCGCGGAGTTGTTCCTCCGTCAGGCCGCGGCGCCAGTAGCCGACGAAGGTGACGCGCCGTCGGTCGACGCCGCGCTCGCCCACGAAGTGCCGCCGCAGCTGCTTGACGCAGCCGGACTCGCCCGCGATCCAGACGTAGGGGTGTTCGGCGGGCGGCAGTTGGGCGGCCCGGAGGGTGGCGAGGGTCGCCTCGGACCCGACGGCGTCGTCCCCGACCAGCCAGGTGATCTCGGCGTCCGCGGCCGTCCGCAGGTCCTGCACGTCCTCGGCGTGCGGCACCTGAAGCCAGACCCGCGCGCGGGTGCCGGCCGGCAGTGCCTCCACGATGGCGCAGGCGGCGGGTACGGCGGTCTCGTCGCCCCAGATCACCACCAGGTCGGTGTCCTCGGGCGGCCGGAAGCGGATCGCCCGGTTGTCGGCGACTGCCGGACCGAGCAGCAGCACGCGGTCGCCGGGGGCGGCGTCGGCGGCCCAGCGGGCGGCGGGGCCTGCCTCGATCCCCGAGTCCGGTTCGAGGCCGTGCAGGACGAAGTCGACGTCGACCTCGGCGGTGTGCCCGTCGTCGTCCCGGCGCAGCGACCGCAGCGTGTACGAGCGCATCACCGCCCGCACGTCCTCCGGCAGTTCCCGCCAGCCCTGCCACCAGCCCTCGCCCAGCTCGACCGGCACCGCGGGCTCCGCCTGCCCCGGGTGCGGCAGGAACAGCGACAGCGACTGGTCGAGGCCGTCGGAGTGGAAGTCGCGCAGGTCGGGCCCCGCGAAGGTGACCCGGGCCAGGGACGGTCCGAGCCGCCGCGTCCCTACGACCTGGAGGGAGAAGAAACGGAACGGGGCGGCCACGGCCGTCGTCATGGAGGGCTCCGGGGGAAAGGGGGCGGGTCAGCCGACCTTCTTGGCGTTCTCGATCGCCTCGGCCAGGTTGTCGAGGAGCGGCGTGCACTTGTCGTACGACAGGATCGGCTCGGGGGAGCGGGCGATGACCTGGCCGGCCTTGACGGCGGGGAGCTGCTTCCAGGTGCCCTCCGTGATGTCCGCGGGCTGGATGGTCGAGGCGCGGTCGTCCATGATGATCACGTCGGCCGGGTACTTGTCGACGTTCTCCCAGCTCAGGGACTCGAACCAGCCGCCGGTCGCCTTCTTGGCGTCCTCGGAGGGCTCGACGAAGTTCACGCCGAGGGCCTTGAAGTACTCCAGGTCCACCGAGAGGTTGGTGCCGGAGACGTAGAACAGGTCGGGGCTCGCGGAGCCGGCCAGTACCCGGATCTCGGGCCTGGCCTTGGCGGCGGCGCGCAGCCGGGCGGCGGCCTTGTCGAAGGCGGCCTTGGCGTCGGTGGCCTTCTTGGCCTTCATGTCCGCGCCGAGCGACTCGGCCAGCTCCCACATGCGCTGGAGCGGCTGGGTCAGCTGGCGGTCGAAGACCGAGATCGCGACGCTCGGGGCGAGCTTGGCGATCTTGTCCTTCGACTCCTCCGGGACGGACCACAAGGTGCCCGCGGTGTCGAACGTCGTGGTGATGAGCACCTGGGGGGCGAGGGAGGCGTACTTCTCGACGTTGAGCTTGCCCCACTCGTTGCCGAGGACGGTGACCTTGTCCACGTCCAGGTCGCCGGCCTGCACGTCGGGCTTGCCGTCCTTGGTGGTGGTCGGGCCGAAGACGCCCTTGACCTGGACGCCGTAGTCGAAGAGGGCGGCGGCGACGCCGGTGAAGGCCACGATGCTCGTCGGCACCGCGTCCAGCTTCACGGTCGTGCCGCGGTCGTCCTTGAAGGACCAGGGGCCGGACTTGGCGGCGCCGCCCGACCCGTCGCCCGCCCCACCGCTCTTGCCGTCGTCGTCGCCGCAGGCCGCGAGCACGGCGCCGAGGCCGAGGGCGCCGCCGGCGGCGAGGATTCCGCGGCGGGTCGGGTGGGTAGCGCTGGCGTTGGACATGGTGGTGGCTGCCTTCGAACGGTGCGGAGCGTCGCGCCCTGCGGGACAATTCGAAGGTAGGTTAGCCTAACCTCAGATCTTGTCCAGGGGCGGGGCCGGTGCGGCGCCCGCCCCCGTCGCGTCCGGGCCTCAGCCCACCAGCCCCAACTCCCGTGCGATCAGCATCCGCTGGACCTCGCTGGTGCCCTCGCCGATCTCCAGGATCTTCGCGTCCCGCCACATGCGGGCCACCGGGTACTCGTTCATGAAGCCGTAGCCGCCGTGGATCTGGGTGGCGTCCCGGGCGTTGTCCACCGCTACCGTCGACGAGTACAGCTTCGCCAGCGCGGCCTCCTTCTTGAACGGCTCGCCCGCCACCAGCCGCGAGGCCGCGTCCCGCCAGGCGAGCCGGGCCGTGTGGGCCTTCATCTCCATGTCGGCGATCTTGAACTGGATGGCCTGGTTGGCGCCGATGGGCCTGCCGAAGGCGTGACGTTCCTTCGCGTAGGCGACCGACTCGTCCACACAGCCCTGCGCGAGCCCCGTGCCCAGCGCGGCGATGGCGACCCGGCCCTCGTCCAGGATGCGCAGGAACTGGGCGTAGCCGCGCCCCAGCTCGCCCAGCAGGTTGGCCGCCGGGACCCGGACGTCGGCGAAGGACAGCTCACGGGTGTCCGAGGCGTTCCAGCCGACCTTCGAGTACGGGGCGGCCACCGTGAAGCCCGGGGTGCCCGACGGGACGATGATCGATGAGATCAGCGGACGTCCGTCGGGCTTGCGGCCGGTGACCGCCGTGACCGTGACCAGGCCCGTGATGTCCGTGCCGGAGTTGGTGATGAAGCACTTGGTGCCGTTGATGACCCATTCGTTCGTGGCCTCGTCCAGGCGGGCCGTCGTACGGGTCGCGCCCGCGTCGCTGCCGCCGTCCGGCTCGGTGAGGCCGAAGGCGCCCAGGATCTCGCCCGAGCACAGCCGGGGCAGCCACTCGCGCTTCTGCTCCTCGGTGCCGAACAGGTGCAGCGGCATCGCGCCCAGCGAGACGCCCGCCTCCAGCGTGATCGCCACCGACGAGTCGACCCGGGCCAGCTCCTCCAGGGCCACGCCGAGGGCGAAGTAGTCGCCGCCCATGCCGCCGTACTCCTCCGGGAACGGCAGCCCGAACAGGCCCATGCGGCCCATCTCGCGGACGATCTCGTACGGGAACTCGTGCCGCTCGTAGAAGTCGCCGATCTTCGGCGCCACCACGTCGTGCGCGAACGCCTCGACCGTACGGCGCAGTTCTTCCAGTTCGGGGGAGAGCTTGTGGTCCATGGTGTTCACGACTCCTGGTGGGAGAGGGCTCGAACGGTGCGGGACGGGCTCGGTCGGCCCAGGTGCGCGGCCATCCAGACGCTTGTGGCGACGAGACGGCCGAGGTCGACCCCGGTGTCGATGCCGAGGCCCCGCAGCATCCACACGAGGTCTTCGGTGGCGAGGTTGCCGGTGGCGGACTTGGCGAAGGGGCAGCCGCCGAGCCCGCCGGCGGAGGCGTCGACCGTGGTGACGCCCTGCTGGAGCGCGGCCAGCGTGTTGGACAGGGCCTGGCCGTAGGTGTCGTGGAAGTGCACGCCCAGCGCGGAGACCGGCACGCCCGCTCCGGTCAGCGCCGTGAGCAGGGCCGTCACATGGCCCGGGGTCGCCACCCCGATGGTGTCGCCGAGGCTCAGCTCGTCGCAGCCCATGTCCAGCAGGGCCCGGCAGACCCCGACCACCTGGGGGACGGGGACGGCCCCCTCCCACGGGTCGCCGAAGCACATCGAGAGGTAGCCCCGTACGTGCACGTCGTCGCCCTGGGCCTTCGCCCGGGTCACCACCGGCTCGAACATGGCCAGCGCCTCGTCCACCGTGCGGTTGAGGTTGGCCTTGGCGAAGGACTCCGTGGCGCTGGCGAAGACCGCGACGCGGCGCGCGCCGAGCGCCAGGGCCCGGTCCAGGCCCCGTTCGTTCGGCACCAGCACCGGCAGCGACACCGGCAGGTCGCAGACCTGCGGGTACAGGTCCTCGGCGTCCGCCAGCTGGGGGACCCACTTGGGGTGGACGAAGCTCGTCGCCTCGATCGTGGTCAGGCCCGTGCCGGCCAGCCGGCGGATGAACTCCGCCTTGACGGCCGTCGGCACGGTCGCCTTCTCGTTCTGGAGCCCGTCGCGCGCGCCGACCTCGTGGATACGGACGCGGGCGGGCAGGCCCTCGGCCGGTACGGCCGTCGGGAGGCCCAGTTCCGGGGTGTTCACGCCGTCTCCTCCTTCGCGTCCGTCGCGTCGTCGGTGGGGGCGATGACCGCGAGCACCTGGTCCATGGCGACGGTCGTGCCCGGTGCCACGTCCAGCTCGGCGACGGTGCCGGCGTGCGGGGCGGAGATGACGTGCTCCATCTTCATCGCCTCCACCACCAGCAGGCTCTGCCCGGCGCTCACCTCGTCGCCGACGGCGACCTTCACCACCGTCACCGTGCCCGGCATCGGCGCGGTCAGCGAGTCGGCGCCCGCGTGGGCGGCCCGGTCGAGGGACGCGGCGACCGGGTCGTGGTCGCGCACCTGCCAGGCGTCGCCGTCGCGGCCCAGCCAGTCGGCGGCGCGGTGGAAGGTGTGCCGGACGCCGTCCAGGGTGACGGCGACGTGGTCGTCGGTGACGGTGTGGGAGCCGCGCGGGGTGTGCGTGACGGGTTCGAGTCCCGGCGCACGCAGGGGGAAGGAGACCGGCTTCGGCTCGCCGCCGGTGCGCCAGCCGCTGGGCACCGAGAACGGGTCCGTCCAGCCGCCGCCGCGCGGACGCAGCGCCTCCAGCCGTACGGCCGCCGCCGCCTCGTACACCGCCTCCGGTACGCCGGTGGCGACCAGGCCGTCGACCTCGCGCTCCACCAGCCCCGTGTCCAGCTCGCCCGCCACCACCGCCGGGTGCGCGAGCAGCCGCCGCAGGAACCCGGCGTTGGTCGGCACGCCCAGGGTGACGGTGCCGGCCAGGGCCGCCCGGAGCCTGCGCAGCGCGGTCTCCCGGTCGGGGCCGTACGCGATCACCTTGGACAGCATCGGGTCGTACAGGCTGCCGACCTCGGCGCCCTCGCTGAGCCCCGAGTCGGTGCGTACGCCGTCGCCCTCGGGCTCGCGCAGCCGCAGCACCGTGCCGCCGGAGGGGAGGAAGCCGCGGGCGCCCTCTTTGATGGACACAGTTTCCGCGCACAGCCGGGCCTCGATGGCGTGCCCCGTCAGCCGTACGTCCTCCTGCGCGAACCCGAGCCGCTCACCGGCCGCCACCCGCAGCTGCCACTCCACCAGGTCCAGGCCGGTCACCAGCTCGGTCACCGGGTGCTCGACCTGGAGACGGGTGTTCATCTCCATGAAGTAGTACTGGGAGGGGTCGCTCCCGGGCACGATGAACTCCACCGTGCCCGCGCCCCGGTAGCCGCAGGAGCGGGCCGCCTGCACGGCCGCCTCGCCCATCGCCGCCCGCGTCGCCTCGTCCAGCAGAACGCTGGGCGCCTCCTCGATCACCTTCTGGTGGCGGCGCTGGAGCGAGCACTCGCGCTCGCCCAGGTGCACCACGTTCCCGTGGCCGTCGGCCAGCACCTGGATCTCGATGTGCCGGGGACGGTCGATCCACCGCTCCACCAGCAGCGTGTCGTCGCCGAAGGAGGCGCGGGCCTCGCGGCGCGCGGCGGTGATCTCGTCGGCGAGCACCGCAGCGTCCCGCACCAGCCGCATGCCCTTGCCGCCGCCGCCCGCCGACGGCTTGAGGAGCACCGGGGTGCCGATCTCGCGGGCGGCGTCGGCGAGCTGCTCGTCGGTGAGCCCGCTGCCGCTGGAGCCGGGGACGACCGGGACACCGGCCACCTGCACCGTCTCCTTTGCGCGGATCTTGTCGCCCATCAGGGCGATGGCGTCGGCGGGCGGCCCGATGAAGACCAGCCCCGCCTCCACGCAGGCCCGCGCGAAACCCGCGTTCTCGGCGAGGAAGCCGTACCCCGGGTGGACGGCCTGCGCCCCCGTCCGGGCCGCCGCCTCCAGCAGCCGCTCGACGGACAGATAGCTCTCCGTCGCGGGCGCCGGGCCGATCCGTACCGCGTCGTCGGCCTCCCGCACGTGCCGCGCGTCCGCGTCGGCGTCGGAGAAGACCGCCACCGAGCGCACGCCCATCGCGCGCAGCGTCCGGATGACGCGGACGGCGATCTCGCCCCGGTTGGCGACGAGCACGGTGTCGAACATGCGTGGCGTCTCGTTCGTGTTCTGCATGGGATTCTGCATGGGTCCCCTCCTCACATCCGGAAGACGCCGAACTGGGGCTCGCCCAGCGGCGCGTTGGCACACGCGGTCAGGGCAAGGCCCAGCACCTGCCGGGTGTCGGCGGGCTCGATCACGCCGTCGTCCCACAGGCGGGCGGTCGCGTAGTAGGCGTTGCCCTGGCGCTCGTACTGGGCGCGGACCGGTGCCTTGAAGGACTCCTCCTCCTCGGCCGGCCACTCCTCCCCGCGCGCCTCCAGCTGGTCCCGCTTGACCGTGGCCAGCACGGAGGCGGCCTGCTCGCCGCCCATCACGGAGATCTTGGCGTTGGGCCACATCCACAGGAAGCGCGGTGAATACGCCCGCCCGCACATCGAGTAGTTCCCCGCGCCGTACGACCCGCCGACGACCACCGTCAGCTTCGGCACGCGCGTGCACGCCACCGCCGTCACCATCTTGGCGCCGTGCTTGGCGATGCCCCCGGCCTCGTAGTCCCGGCCCACCATGAACCCGGAGATGTTCTGGAGGAACACCAGCGGGATGCCGCGCTGGTCGCACAGCTCGATGAAGTGGGCGCCCTTCTGGGCGGACTCGGAGAACAGGATGCCGTTGTTGGCGACGATGCCGACCGGGTGGCCGTGGATGCGGGCGAACCCCGTGACCAGGGTCTGCCCGTACTCGGACTTGAACTCGGCGAAGCGGGAGCCGTCCACCACGCGCGCGATGACCTCGCGGGCGTCGTAGGGGGTGCGGGAGTCGACCGGCACCACGCCGTACAGCTGCTGAGGGTCGACCTTCGGCTCGACGGCCGCCTCCACGCCCCACGGGAGGGTGCCGCGCTCCGGCAGGGTGGAGACGATCTGCCGCACGATGCGCAGGGCGTGCGGGTCGTCCTCGGCGAGGTGGTCGGTCACGCCGGACACGCGCGCGTGGACCTCGCCGCCGCCCAGCTCCTCCGCCGTGACCACCTCGCCGGTGGCCGCCTTCACCAGCGGCGGGCCGCCCAGGAAGATCGTGCCCTGATTGCGGACGATCACCGCCTCGTCGCTCATCGCCGGGACGTACGCGCCGCCCGCCGTGCAGGAGCCGAGGACGGCGGCGATCTGCGGGATCCCGGCGCCGGACATCCGGGCCTGGTTGTAGAAGATCCGCCCGAAGTGCTCGCGGTCCGGGAAGACCTCGTCCTGCATCGGCAGGAAGGCGCCCCCCGAGTCGACGAGGTAGAGGCACGGCAGCCGGTTCTCCAGCGCCACCTCCTGCGCCCGCAGGTGCTTCTTCACGGTCATCGGGTAGTACGTGCCGCCCTTGACGGTGGCGTCGTTGGCGACGATCACGCACTCCCGGCCGCTGACCCGGCCGATTCCGGCGATGACGCCGGCGGCGGGGGCCGCCCCGTCGTAGAGCCCGTCGGCCGCGAGCGGCGCCAGCTCCAGGAACGGCGAGCCCGGATCGAGCAGTGTGTCCACGCGGTCGCGCGGCAGCAGCTTGCCCCGCGCGGTGTGCCGGGCCCGCGCCCGCTCGCCGCCGCCCAGCCGGGCCGCCGCGAGCTTGGCGCGCAGTTCCTGAACGAGGGTGGCGTGCGCCTCCTCGTTGGCCCGAAAGGCCTCCGACGCGGGGTCTGCCGCCGTCGTCAGCTCCGGTGCCTCGTGCATCCTGCGGTCCCCTCACCCGATGGTCGATCGGTCGATCGGTTAATGAGCGTTAACGCATTTCCTTCAGGTTAACGACCGCTAACCGCCCTGTCTAGAATTGGTCCCATGGCCACCAGAACCGATGCCCCCACCCGCCGCGAGCAGATCCTCAAGGAGGCCGCCCGGCTCTTCGCCGAGCGCGGCTTCCACGGGGTGGGCGTCGACGAGATAGGCGCCGCGGTCGGCATCAGCGGTCCCGGCCTGTACCGGCACTTCCCCGGCAAGGATGCGATGCTCGCCGAGCTGCTGGTCGGGATCAGCGACTCGCTGCTGACCGGGGCGAAGCGGCGGCTGGCGGAGGCGGACGGGTCGGCCGGCTCCGAGGCGGTCCTCGACTCGCTCATCGAGGGGCACATCGACTTCGCGCTCGACGACCGCCCGCTCATCACCCTGCACGACCGTGAGCTGGACCGCCTGCGGGACGCCGACCGCAAGATGGTGCGGCAGTTGCAGCGGCAGTACGTGGAGCTGTGGGTCGGGGTGCTCCGGGAGGTCTACCCGGCGGTCGCCGAGCCCGCCGCCCGCTCGGCGGTCCACTCGGTCTTCGGCCTCCTGAACTCCACCCCCCACCTGGGCCGCCCCGGCTCCCTGCCCGGTCGCGCGGTGACGGCGTCGCTGCTGCACCGGATGGCGCGCGGGGCGTTCGCGGCGGTGGGGGAGGCGTAGGGCCGCGTCCCCCTCTTCCTGGCCGACCGGGTCGGGGCCCTCCGCTCCCCGGTCGTCCGAGGCGTGGTCCTTCGCTTCTCGGCCGACCGAGTCGGGTGGTGGGTGGGCATAGGCCGGGGACCGGGGCGGAGCCCCGGGCGGCACGGCGGCCGGCCGCGCCGCGGAGTGACGAGGGTTACCCGCGTCCCGGTCTGGACGCCCCTGACTACCCGCCGGTACGGTTGGGTCTGAGCAAGCGCTTAGATATTCGTACCCTGGAGGTGGCGCGGTGCGCCGTACGGTGTTCAACGAGGACCACGAGGCGTTCCGGGAGACCCTCCGCGCCTTCATCGAGGCCGAGGTCGTCCCCGTCTACGACGACTGGTTCGCCGCGGGCCAGGCGCCGCGCGAGTTCTACTACAAGCTCGGCGAGCTGGGCATCTTCGGCATCAACGTGCCCGAGGAGTTCGGCGGCGCCGGAATGGACAGCCACAAGTTCGAGGCCGTCCTCTACGAGGAGACCGCCCGCGCGGGCGTCCAGTTCGGCGGCTCCGGCGTGCACGTGCTGCTCGCCCTGCCCTACATCAACATGCTGGCCACCGACGAGCAGAAGAAGCGCTACCTGCCGAAGTTCGTCACCGGCGAGGAGATGTGGGCCATCGCGATGACGGAGCCCGGCACCGGCTCCGACCTCGCGGGCATGAAGTCCACCGCCAAGCTCTCCGAGGACGGCACCCACTACGTCCTCAACGGCGCCAAGACCTTCATCACCGGCGGCGTGCACGCCGACAAGGTCATCGTCTGCGCCCGCACCGCCGCGCCCACGGCCGAGGACCGCCGCCACGGCATCTCCCTGTTCGCCGTGGACACCAAGTCCGAGGGCTACTCGGTCGGCCGCAAGCTGGACAAGCTGGGCCTGCGCACCTCCGACACCGCCGAGCTGGCCTTCGTCGACGTCAAGGTCCCCGTCGAGGACCTGCTCGGCGAGGAGAACAAGGGCTTCTCCTACCTCGGCCACAACCTGGCCTCCGAGCGCTGGGGCATCGCCTTCGGCGCCTACGCGCAGGCCAAGGCCGCCGTCCGGTTCGCCAAGAGTTACGTGCAGGACCGCACCGTCTTCGGCAAGCCGGTCGCCCACTTCCAGAACACCAAGTTCGAGCTGGCCGCCTGCCAGGCCGAGGTGGACGCCGCCGAGGCCGTCGTCGACCGCGCCACCGAGGCCCTGGACGCCGGCGAGCTGACCCCCGCCGAGGCGGCCAGCGCCAAGCTGTTCTGCACCGAGGTCGCCCACCGCGTCATCGACCGCTGCCTCCAGCTGCACGGCGGCTACGGCTACATGAACGAGTACCCGATCGCCCGCCTGTACGCGGACAACCGCGTCAACCGCATCTACGGCGGCACCAGCGAGATCATGAAGTCGATCATCGCGAAGAACATGGGCCTGTAGACCACAGGTCATGAGCGAAGCACTCCAGTCCCTCCTCGACCTGCTCGACCTCGAGCGGATCGAGGAGGACATCTACCGCGGCCGCTCCCGGTCCGCCGTCGTCCCCCGGGTCTTCGGCGGGCAGGTGGCGGCCCAGGCCATGGTCGCCGCCGGACGCACGGTCCCCGAGGACCGGCACGCGCACTCCCTGCACGCGTACTTCCTGCGCCCCGGCGACCCCGGTGCCCCCATCGTCTACAACGTCGACCGGCTGCGCGACGGCCGCTCCTTCACCACTCGCCGCGTCGTCGCCGTCCAGCACGGCAAGCCGATCTTCACCCTGTCGGCGTCCTTCCAGACGTACGAGGAGGGTCTCGACCACCAGGCCCCGATGCCGCCCGCACCGGACCCGGCGACCCTGCCCACCGGCGAGGAGCGGCTGCGCGGCTATCCGCACCTGCCCGCCGAGACGGTGGAGCGCTTCCTGGAGGCGCGTGCCGCCGTCGACCTGCGCTACGTCGACGACCCGCCCTTCGGCGACTTCGGCACCCCGCGCGAGGCGCACTCCCAGGTGTGGTTCCGCACCAACGGCAAACTCGCGGACGACCCGCTGCTGCACGTCGTCCTCGCCACCTACGTCTCCGACATGACCCTGCTCGACTCGGTCCTGCTCGCACACGGCCGCGGCGGCTGGGCCGTCGGCGACGTCGTCGGGGCCTCGCTGGACCACGCCATGTGGTTCCACCGGCCCTTCCGCGCCGACGAATGGCTGCTGTACGACCAGCAGTCGCCGTCCGCGTCCGGCGGCCGGGGCCTCGGCCAGGCCCGCATCCACACCCAGGACGGGCGGCTCGCCGTCTCGGTGGTCCAGGAAGGCGTGGTCCGCGTCCCTCGGGAACACTGAGGGGCATGGCGGACACAGGGGACACGGCGGACGAAAAGAAGAACGGCGACAGCACCTTCACGGTGCTCGTCGCCGCCTTCGCCAATCTGGGCATCGCCGTCGCCAAGGCGGTGGCCGGCGTGATCAGCGGCTCCAGCGCCATGCTCTCCGAGGCCGCGCACTCGGTCGCCGACACCGTCACCGAGGTACTGCTGCTGACCTCGCTCAAACGCAGCGTCCGCCCCGCCGACGAGGACCACCCCCTCGGCCACGGCCCCGAACGCTACGTCTGGGCGCTGCTCGCCGCCGTCGCCACCTTCGTCGGCGGCGCCGTCTTCTCCCTCTACGACGGCATCCACACCCTCACCCACGGCGAGGACCTCGGCGACCCGCTGGTGTCGTACATCGTCCTGGCCGTCGCCTTCCTCCTGGAGGGCTACTCGCTGCGCACCGGCCTGCGGCAGGTCCGCGGCGAGGCCGCCCACCACCGGGTCTCCTTCGGCCGCTATCTGCGCCGCACCCCCGACACCGCCGTGAAGGCCGTCGTCATGGAGGACTCCGCCGCGCTGGCCGGCCTGCTGCTGGCCGCGGCCGGACTGCTCGGCGGACAGCTCACCGGCTC
Organism: Streptomyces sp. NPDC001599; assembly: GCF_042893535.1. Classification (NCBI taxonomy): domain Bacteria; kingdom Bacillati; phylum Actinomycetota; class Actinomycetes; order Kitasatosporales; family Streptomycetaceae; genus Streptomyces; species Streptomyces sp. NPDC001599. Next base: position 219,469 of record NZ_JBIAVA010000005.1, on the reverse strand, counting down.
CGGCGTCTGGGACGCCGTCGCCTCGCTGTGCATCGGCGCGCTGCTGCTGTACGTCGCCTGGGTGCTGGGCCGCTCCAACGTCGAGTTCCTCGTCGGCCGCGCCCTGCCGCGCTCCGTGCGGGACCGGATCCGGGCGGAGCTGGTGGCCGTCGAGCACATCGAGGCGGTGCTGGAGCTGACCACCCTCGTACAGGGGCCGAGCGAGGCCCTGGTCGCCGCCAAGGTCGACTTCCGGGACGTGTCGACGGCGGCGCAGATCGAGTGGGCCTGCGAGCGGGCCGAGCAACGGCTGCGCGAGGAGTTCCCGATCGTGCGCCGGGTCTACCTGGACCCGACGCCGGGTTTCGCGCAGCGCCGCTCGGAGGGGCTCAACCCCTGGCCCTAGGGGGGAGAGGCGGCTACTTCAGTCCCGCCTCCGTCAGCAGGTACGCCGTCATCGGGTCGTAGTAGCGCGGGCTGACCACGTGGTCGTCCAGCGGCACCGCCACCTGGAGGGTGCCCTCGGACTCGGCGAGGAAGAGCGCCGGGTCGTTGCAGTCCGCGTAACCGACGGAGTCCACGCCGTGCTGGGCGGCGTACCCGGCCCAGCCGTGGTCGGCGACCACCAGGTCGGGCAGCGGGCGGCCCTCGCGCTCCAGGCCGGTCAGGATCGCCTTCATCGGCTCGCCCGAGTGGGTGTGCCACAGCGAGGCCCCGTGCTCCAGCACGGACACGTCCGCGAACTGCTGGACGTACCCCTCCTCGGTGGTCAGCCCCTCCGGGATCACGACGATCTCGCAGCCCGCGGCCCGCAGCGCGGCGGCCGTGGCGCGGTGCACGTCCAGCAGCCCGCCGGGGTGACCGGTGGCGAACAGCACCCGCTGCCCGCCGTCGGCCGCCTTGCGCAGCCGCCCCGCCATCCGCTCCAGCGCGGAGACGGTCAGCTCCGGGTCGATGGTGTCCTGGCCGTACCGGTGCTCGGGGTCGTCGTTGACGCCGACCCGCTCCGCCATCACCGCGAGCACGTCCTGCTCGTCGGTCCAGCGGTCGCCCAGCTCCAGACCGAGCCAGAAGCCCCGGTCGCCGTTGGCCAGCTTCCGGTAGTGGGAGAGGTTGTTCTCGCGGGGCGTGGCGACGTCGCCCGCGATACGCGTTCTGACGAGGTGCTCGGCGAGTTCGGCGCGGCTGGGTGTCCCGGGTATCGGCATGGCTCCATTGTGGGGCAGCCCGGGTCCGGGCAGCAGCCGGTCCCCGGCGGGATAGCCGATTCCTCCAGTCACCGGGGCGCGTATGGACGGAATGTACATGTCGCAGCCGTAATTCGGCCATCTAGTCTGCGACGACCGGCTGCCCCGCTCACCAGTACAGTCGGACGGCAGCAGTACATACGCGACGAAGCGTAAGAAGGAAGGCAGTGCATGAGCAGCAACGAGACGCCCCGCGGTCCCGTCGACTCCTCCCGGATCCCGCGCTACGCCGGGCCCGCGACCTTCGCCCGGCTCCCGCGCCTGGACGAGGTCGGCGCCGCCGACGTCGCCGTCGTGGGTGTGCCGTTCGACTCGGGCGTCTCCTACCGGCCCGGTGCCCGCTTCGGCGGCAACGCCATCCGGGAGGCCTCCCGCCTGCTGCGCCCCTACAACCCGGCGCAGGACGCCTCCCCCTTCGCCCTCGCCCAGGTCGCGGACGGCGGCGACATCGCCGTGAACCCGTTCAACATCCACGAGGCCGTCGAGACGATCGAGGCCGCCGCCGACGACCTCCTCGGCACCGGCGCCCGGCTGATGACCCTGGGCGGCGACCACACCATCGCCCTGCCGCTGCTGCGCTCGGTCGCCAAGAAGCACGGCCCCGTCGCCCTGCTCCACTTCGACGCGCACCTGGACACCTGGGACACCTACTTCGGCGCCGAGTACACCCACGGCACGCCCTTCCGGCGCGCGGTGGAGGAAGGCGTCCTCGACACCTCCGCGCTCTCCCACGTCGGCACCCGAGGCCCCCTGTACGGCAAGAAGGACCTCACCGACGACGAGAAGATGGGCTTCGGCATCGTCACGTCGGCGGACGTCTACCGCCGCGGCGCCGACGAGGTGGCCGACCAGCTGCGGCAGCGCATCGGGGACCGCCCGCTGTACATCTCCATCGACATCGACTGCCTCGACCCCGCCCACGCCCCCGGCACCGGCACCCCCGAGGCCGGCGGCATGACCTCCCGCGAGCTGCTGGAGATCCTGCGCGGCCTGGCCTCCTGCAACCTGGTCTCCGCCGACGTCGTCGAGGTCGCCCCGGCCTACGACCACGCGGAGATCACGTCGGTGGCCGCGTCCCACACCGCCTACGAACTGACCACGATCATGTCCCGCCAGATCGCCGAGGCGCGTTCGAAGTGACCCACGACCACGACCTGGTGCTCCGTCCGACCGCTGCCCAGACGGAGGCCGCGCTGAATCCTCCCGGCGGCCGCACCGGCGGGGACCTGGTCGTGGAGTCCCTGGCCGCGCTCGGCGCGACCACCGTCTTCGGCCTGCCCGGTCAGCACGCCCTCGGCGTGTTCGACGCCCTGCGCCGTTCCGACCTGCGCTACATCGGCCTGCGGGTGGAGAACAACGCCGGGTTCGCCGCCGACGCCTACGGCCGGATCACCGGCGAGGCCGCCCCGCTGCTCCTGTCCACCGGCCCGGGAGCCCTCACCTCCCTCGCCGCGCTCCAGGAGGCACGGGCGGCCTCCGCGCCCGTCCTGGCGATCGGCAGCCAGGTGCCCACGGCGGGCCTCGGCGGCGGCCGCCGCGGCTACCTGCACGAACTCCCCGACCAGGCCGCGTCCTTCCGGGGTGTGGTCAAGTCCGTGCACACCGTCCGCACCCGGTCCCAGATCCCGTCCGCGATCGCGGAGGCGTGGACGTCGGCGCTGACCGTCCCGCACGGCCCGGTGTGGGTGGAGATCCCGCAGGACGTCCTGCTGGCCGAGACGCCGATCCCCGTGGTGACCGGCGGCGACACCTTCCCCGAGGAGCTGCCCCCGCGCCCCGAGCTGACGGCGGTGGCGGCCGACCTGCTCGCGCGCGCCGAGCGCCCGGTGATCATCGCGGGCGGGGGAGTGGTCCGGGCGGACGCGTCGAAGAAGCTCCGCCAACTCGCGGAACGCCTCCGGGCCCCCGTCGTCACGACCTTCGGCGGCAAGGGCGCCTTCCCCTGGACGCACCCCCTGTCCCTCCAGTCCTGGCTGGAGGACCGCCACACCACGGACTTCCTGGAGGACGCCGACGTCCTCCTCGTCGTCGGCTCGGGCCTCGGCGAACTCTCCTCGAACTACCACACGTTCAAGCCCCGCGGCCGGGTGATCCAGATCGAGGCCGACCTCGGCAAACTGGAATCCAACCACCCCGCCCTCGGCATCCACGCCGACGCCCGCCTCGCCCTCCAGGCGCTGCTGGAGACGGTGGGGGAGCGCACCGACCCGAGCGCCCCGGAGCGGGTCCGTGCGGTACTGGACAAGGTCCGCGACCGCATCGCGTCCCAGGAACTCACCCTGGAGCAGGACGTCCTGGCCGCCGTCCGCAAGGCCCTCCCGCCCCGTGCCCCCTCCTTCTGGGACATGACCATCCTGGCCTACTGGGCGTGGTCGGCCTTCGACGCCAAGGCCCCGAACACCATGCACTCCGCCCAGGGCGCCGGCGGCCTCGGCTACGCCTTCCCGGCCGCCCTGGGAGCCGCGGTCGCCGACCCCACCCACCCGGTGCTGGCGGTCTCCGGCGACGGCGGCGCCCTGTACTCCGTCGCCGAACTGGCCACCGCCCGCCAGTACGACCTGAACGTCACCTGGCTGATCGTCGACGACGGCGGCTACGGCATCCTGCGCGAGTACATGACCGACGCCTTCGGCGCGCCGACGGCGACGGAGCTGACCCGCCCCGACTACGTCGCGCTGGCCGAGTCGTTCGGGGTGCCGGGAGTGCGGACGTCCCCGGAGACGCTGACCGCCGACCTCACGAAGGCCCTGACCGCACCGGGCCCCTCGGTGGTCGTCCTCCCGGCCGTACTGCGGATGTTCGCGCCGACGCACCGGGACTGAGCGTTCGGCGGCCCTACGAGATCGCGCGCAGCAGGGGGCGGCTCCCTGCCCGTTCCCGCAGCCGCTCCACGGCGGTCGCCGTCTCCTCGTCCGCGGGCAGCATGACGACGAGCTGCTGCGCGTCCGAGGTGAGGTCCAGCGTCTCGCGGCGCAGCCGCAGCTCGCCCTCGTCGGGACGGCCGATGCGCAGCACACCGCGCGGTGGTACCACGTGCCGGTTCATGCGCCGGGTGAAGTCGGGGCCGGCGACGGGCGCCAGCTCCGCGGTGAACCACTCCGCGTTCTCGATCTTCGGGCCGAGCCACAGATCGAACGCCTGCTCGTCGGCCACGTCGTCCCAGGCGACGAAGAACGCTCTGGCACGGGCGTCGGTGAAGACGTACCGGGTGAGATTCGGTTCGTCGGCCTCCAGCAGACCCGAGCCCTCCGCCACGGTCCCGAAGGTGCCGGTCCACGCGAGGATGTCGCCGAGCCGGTTGGTCACCATGGCGATGCCCGGCTCCAGGAGGCGCAGGGTCTCCAGCACGGAGGGGCGCACCTCCCGGCTCGGTGGCTCGGGGCGCGCGTGGGCGGTGCACTCCCCGCCGGTGATCTTCGACAGGTAGCGCAGGTGCCCGCGTTCCGCCGGGTTCAGGGCGAGCGCGTCGGCGAGCGCGTTCAGCACGGCGACCGAGGGATTGCGGTCCCGGCCCTGCTCGATGCGGGTCAGATACTCGACGCTGATCCCGGCCCGCGCCGCGACGTCCGACCGCCGCAGCCCCGGTGACCTGCGACGTCCATGATCGGGCAGCCCCAACTCCTGCGGCTGAACACTGTCACGCCTGGTCCGGACGAAGTCCCCCAACGGTGTCCCCATGCTGAGAGACTACGGCGTCTCCCGCCGCCCGGGGACTGCTCAAGGTGGCCCTGTCGGGGCCAGCCTGAGCAGAGTCTGGCTGTGCCGTCGGCGGCCGTCGAGAGTGGCGGCATGGACATCAACACGCACAAGCTCGTGATCGTCGTCGGAAGCGTCCGTGAGGGCCGGTTCGGGCCCGTGGTGGGCGCCTGGGTCGCCGAACAGGCCGTACAGCACGGCGGGTTCGAGGTGGAGGTCGTCGACCTGGCCGACATCGACATCCCCCTCGCCCTGCCGGCGGAGTCGCCCAAGTACGCCGGCGACTCCTACCCGCGACCGGCCGGCATGGCCGCGCTCACCTCGGCCCTGGAGAGCGCCGACGCGTTCGTCGTGGTCACGCCCGAGTACAACCACAGCTATCCGGCGTCCCTGAAGGCGGCCATCGACTGGCACTTCACCCAGTGGACGGCCAAGCCGGTCGCCTTCGTCAGCTACGGAGGTGCGGCGGGCGGCCGGCACGCGGTGCTCCACCTGGAGAACGTGCTGACCGAACTGCACGCGGTGACCATCCGCGACGGACTCGCCTTCCCGAACTACTTCACCGCGTGGCAGGACGGACAGCCGGTCGACGACGCGGCCCCCGGATACGCCAAGACCCTGCTGGAGCAGCTCGCGTGGTGGGCGGGGGCGCTCCGCTCGGCCCGTGAAGCCGCCCCCTACCCGGCGTGACGCCGCCTACCAGATCGACTCCACCCACTCCGGGTGGTCGACGAACGGGTTGCGGTTGTGCTGGTAGTCGTCGTAGACGACCTGGTTGCGGTGCTCCTCGAAGGCGTCCGGCGGGTCCTCGTCGTTCCACTCCTTGAGCACCGAGAGCTTGCCGATGTACGGGTCGCTGCCGTTGTCGACCTGGCCGTTGACCTCCAGGTCGGCGAAGCCGTCGCCGCCCTCGTAGCGGACCGCCATGTAGAAGATCATGCGGGCCACGTCGCCCTTGACGGCGTCGCGGGGTTCGAAGGAGTCGGAGTCGGTGAGGCTGCCGCCGCCCTCGCTGACCGCGCTGCCGCCGTTGTCGAAGTCCTTGTTGCCCCGGACGCTGTTGACCCGGACGTCCGAGGGACGCAGGTGGTGCAGGTCGGTGCCGGGGCCGGTGGCGGTGCCGAAGTCGCCGTGGGACTTGGCCCACACGTGCTCGCGGTTCCAGTCGCCGGTGTCGCCGCCGTTGAGCGACTTGCTGCGGGAGACGCCCGAGTAGAGCAGGATCACGTTGCCGCTGTTGTCCGGGTCCTCGTCGGTGGCCTTGAGCGCGTCCCAGACCGCCGAGTACGACAGCTTGGTCTGGTCGCTGATGATCGTGTGGAGGGACGACTTGAGGCTCGTGCCGGTCTTGCCGATCGCGTCCTTGTAGTACGTCGAGTCGTAGTCCGATGCCGTGGTCGTCGCCGTGGCCGGGGTCGCGGTCAGCGCGGGTGCGGCGACCGCGGCCAGTGCGGCGGCCGTGGCGAGGGCCGTCGCCTTCCGGCGGCGGGTGCGTATCGCGAGCATGTGGGGTGTCCGATCTACGCGTGTCGAACGGAGTTGTAGGACGAGCGTGACATGGACATGTTGGAGGCCGGGTGTACGGAGCGTGTCGATTGCGTGACGGTCGCCGTGCCGCGTCGGTCGGGTACGCGAGGTGCAGAAGGCGAGCCCGAAGCAGGCCGCCGGACCCGGCAGGGGAAGCAACCGCCCGTCGCGGACGGCCCGCAGACCTGACCGTCAGGGCGAGGGGTGCCTTGTCGACGGCGAGGAAGAACGAGCCGTGGGTGCCGCCGGGGTCACTCGGGAGTGGCCGCCCACGGGGCGAGACGCTGGGTGGCGGCCCACGATGCCAGGAGCGCCACATTGTCGGCGGTCGGTGTGCCCGCGGGCGCGGTGTACACGTTGAGGTGCAGGCCGGGTTCGGCGGGCAGTTCCAGCGACTCGACGTCCAGGTCGAACCGGCCCACGACCGGATGGCGCACACGCTTGCGGCCGGACCGGTGCAGCCGCACGTCCTGAGAGGCCCACCGCCGCCGGAACAGCTCACTGCGCGTGGACAGTTCGCCGATCAGGGCGGTCAGCTCGCCGTCGTGCGGATCGCGACCGGCTTCCATGCGGAGCTTCGCGGCCACGTCACCGGTGATCTCGTCGTAGTCGACGAAGAAGTCTCTGGCCGCCTCGGGGTTCAGATAGACGAACCGCGCGGTGTTCGCGGGCCGTCGCGGGTCGGCCAGCACCGGTGCATACAGCGCGCGAGCGAGTCGATTCGTGGCGAGCACGTCATAGCGGCCGTTACCGATCCAGGCCGGTGCGTCGGAGATCGCGTCGAGCACCTGCCGCAGCGTCGAGCGCACCGTCACGGCGGGCCCGGACCGGCGCGGGCCGCCGGGCGCCGCGGACCGGCGAGCGAGATGGAACAGGTGGTCGCGCTCGGCCTCGTCGAGTCGCAACGCCGAGGCCAAGGCGTCGAGCACGCCGTCGGAGGCACCGGCGAGACTGCCGCGCTCCATGCGCACGTAGTAGTCGACCGACACCCCCGCCAGCAGCGCCACCTCCTCGCGGCGCAGGCCCTTGACCCGGCGGTTGCCGCCGTAAGCGGGCAGGCCCGCCTTCTCGGGTGTGATGCGGGCGCGCCGCGAGCTGAGGAACTCCCGGATCTCGGCGCGCGGGTCGCTCGTGGTCATCCCCTCACCGTAAGCCCGTCCCGGAGTCACGGGGTCCCCGATGCGGTGGTCGCGATGCCGCCGTCCACCGGGATGACGGTGCCGTTGAGGTAGGACCCGGCCCGGCCGGCGAGAAACACGGCGATACCCGCCATGTCGTCGTCGCGGCCGAGCCGGCGCAGCGGGGTCGCCGCCGCGATCGTGTCGCCGACGGCATCGAGCGTGGCCGCCATCATCTGTGACGGGAACACTCCCGGTGCCACCGCGTTCACCGTGACGTGCTGTGGGCCCAGCTCCCTGGCAAGCACTCTGGTGAGTTGATGGAGTGCCGCCTTGCTGCCGGCGTACGAGTAGTTGGGCGACTGGGCGACGTGGATGGCGGCGATGCTGCCGATGTTGATGATCCGCGCGGGATCATCGGTGGTGCCCGCCCGGCGAAGCGCCGGGAGCAGCGCCTGCACCAGCCAGAACGGCGACTTGAGGTTGAGATCGAGCACCGTGTCCCAGGCCTCGTCCGGGAAGGTCGCCAGCGGCTCGCGCCACATCGCTCCCGCGTTGTTGACCAGGATGTCCAGCCGCTCCGAGTCGGTCGTGACAAGGTCGGCGAGGCGCTGACACTCGTCGTGCCTGGACAGGTCGGCGGGGATGGCTCGAACGTCGCCGAACGCGGACAGCGACTGCTGTGCCTCCGCGCACGTGTCCGCCTTGCGTGAGCTGATGACGACGCGGGCGCCCGCCTGGAGCAGGCCGCGCGCGATCATCATGCCGATGCCCTTGGTGCCGCCCGTGACGAGGGCGTACTTCCCACTGAGATCGAAAAGGTCCGTGTGAGTGGTGAATCGGTTGTCCGCCATGGGGCTCCGTACCTCGCGTGTCCGTGGAGTCGTGTCCGTGCAGTCGCGTCCATGGAGTTGTGTCCATGGAGCGTTGTCGGCGCTTTCGACCCGACGAGGCTGACAGGCGTTCCGGACGGCTGGGAGTTCCTGGTGATCCAGGTACTGGGAGGACCCCTTTCCCTGATGCGCGGCTCAGTCGAGCAGTTTGGGCAGGGCCTCCTTGAGTGTCGTGAGCTGGGCGCGGTAGCCCGCGTTGAACTCGGCCAGTTCGCGCACGCCGAGGTTGTGGCCCAGGTCGCCTTCCTTCAACGGCACCATGGCGGGCATCGCGCCGAACACCTCGGCCATCGCCTTCGCGTGCCGGCCCTTCTGGACGGCGGTCACCAGGTCTTCGAAGAGGTCGAGCTTCAGGGCCTGGATCCGGCTGCGCGGACTGTCCTTGTCCTTGAACTCGTCGCGCACGGTCGGCTTGTGGGTGCCGCCGGGATCCGCGATGAACTTGAGCACCCGCAGCGTCGCGTACAGCCGCCCGGCCAGCCTCTGGCCGCTTTCCTTCTGTTCTGGCATGGAGCATTACTTGCCATCCCGACGCTCCCGCATCCCAGCTTTCGAAAAGCGGTCAACTTCCGTCCATCCCCCCGCCCTAGGGTGACCGGCATGCGCCCGAGAACCCTCCGCACCGCCCTCGCCACCCTCACCGCGGCCCTCGCGGCGGCCGGCTGCCTCACCGCCGCGGGCCCGGCCGCCGCACAGGAGAGACATCAGGCGAACGCCTGCTCGCCCTCCGTCTCCCTCACCGGCTTCACCGACGTCCTCGACAAGACGACCTACGACGGCACCTACGTCGGCAACCTCTCCGCCCTCGCTCCCGCCCGGCGCGGCTCCCTGGCCGCCCTCTCCGACCGCTCGGAGCTGTTCCGGCTGGACGCGCGGACCCTTCGGCCGCGCGGCGTGGTCACGCTCGCCGACGAGAACGGCGCCGCCCTCGACGCCGAGGGGCTGGTCGCCGACAGGGACGGCACCTACCTCGTCACCTCCGAGACCGAGCCGTCCGTCCGCCGCTACTCCCCGGCCGGCGAGCTGCTCGGCCGCCTGCCCGTGCCGGACGACCTCCGCACGGCGCCCGAGGGCCGCGCCCGGGCCAACGGGAGCTTCGAGGGGCTCACCCTCGTGTCCGGCGGACGGACGCTGCTCGCCTCGATGGAGTACCCGCTCGACGGCGATCCGGCCGACCTGGTCCGCTTCCAGACCTGGCAGCGGACGCGGCACGGCGACTTCCGGCTCGGTGCTCGGTACACCTACCGGACGGACCCCGGTCTCGGCGTCTCCGAGGTCACCGCGACCCCCGACGGCCGCCTCCTCGTCGTGGAGCGGGGCTTCACCGCCGGCGTCGGCAACACGGTCCGCCTCCACCTGGCCGACCGGCCCGGCCGCGGCACCGCACTCCACAAGCGGCTCCTCGCCGACCTCGCCGACTGCCCGTCCCTCGGCGCCACGGCCGAGCAGCCCCAGCCCAACCCCCTCCTCGACAACTTCGAGGGGATGGCCGTGACCGGCCGCTCCGGAGGGCGTACGGAGGTCCTCGTCGTCAGCGACGACAACCAGAACGACGTACAGACCACCCGCTTCCTCAGGCTCCGCGTACGCGCCTGATCACCCGGCCGATTGTTGCGGCGGGATGAAATCCCCGCTCGCCCGTGTTGGTGCCTTCCGGTAGATCAGGTGAGCAGGACGACCGACCGGAGGGCACGGCGTGGACGCGCAACGGGGCTGGGTACGACGACTGGCGGGGTACGCCTGGCGGAACCCCAAGGACGTCGTCCTCGCCCTGGGGGCCTCGCTGGGCGGCATGGCCGTCATGGCCTTCGTGCCCCTGATCACCAAGGTGATCATCGACGACGTGATCGGCGACAAGACCAGGGACATGGCCGTCTGGGCCGGTCTCCTGATCGGCGCCGCGGCCGTCGTCTACGTCCTGACCTACATCCGCCGGTACTACGGCGGCCGGCTCGCCCTCGACGTCCAGCACGACCTGCGGACCGACATGTACGGGACGATCACCCGGCTCGACGGGCGGCGGCAGGACGAGCTGTCCACGGGGCAGGTGGTCGGGCGGGCGACCAGCGACCTCCAGCTGATCCAGGGCCTGCTCTTCATGCTCCCGATGACCATCGGGAACGTCCTGCTCTTCCTGATCTCCCTGGTGATCATGGCGTGGCTGTCCCTGCCGCTCACCCTGGTCGCACTCGCCGTCGCCCCCGCCCTGTGGTTCATCGCCCGCCGCAGCCGCACCCGGCTGCACCCCGCCACCTGGTACGCGCAGGCGCAGGCCGCCGCCGTCGCCGGGGTGGTCGACGGCTCGGTGAGCGGCGTCCGCGTGGTGAAGGGCTTCGGGCAGGAGGAGCAGGAGACCGGGAAGCTCAGGGAGGTCGGGCGCAAGCTCTTCGCCGGGCGGCTGCGCACGATCAGGCTGAACGCCACGTACACCCCGGCCCTCCAGGCCGTCCCCGCGCTCGGACAGGTCGCCATGCTCGCCCTCGGCGGCTGGCTGGCCGTCCGCGGGCACATCACCCTCGGCACCTTCGTCGCCTTCTCCACCTACCTCGCCCAGCTCGTCGGCCCGGTCCGCATGCTCGCCATGGTGCTCACCGTCGGCCAGCAGGCCCGGGCGGGCACCGAGCGCGTCCTGGAGCTGATCGACACCGAGCCGGGCATCGAGGACGGCACGAAGACCCTGCCGGCCGACGCGCCCGCGACCGTCGAGTTCGACGACGTCGCCTTCGGCTACGACACGGGCGACGGAGAGCCTCGGCCCGTCCTCGACGGGCTCTCCTTCGAGATCCGCGCCGGGGAGACCCTCGCCGTCGTCGGCTCCTCCGGCTCCGGCAAGTCCACCGTCTCGCTGCTCCTGCCGCGCTTCTACGACGTGACGCGCGGCGCCGTCCTCGTCGGCGGCCACGACGTGCGCGAGCTGACCCTGGACTCGCTGCGGGCCGCCGTCGGCCTGGTGCCCGAGGACTCCTTCCTCTTCTCCGACACCGTCCGCGCCAACATCGCCTACGGCCGCCCGGAGGCCACCGACGAGGAGATCGAGGCCGCCGCGCGGGCCGCGCAGGCCCACGGGTTCATCACCGAACTGCCCGACGGCTACGACACGACCGTCGGCGAGCACGGGCTGACCCTCTCCGGCGGCCAGCGCCAGCGCGTCGCGCTCGCCCGGGCGATCCTCACCGACCCCCGGCTGCTGGTCCTGGACGACGCCACCTCCGCCGTGGACGCCCGCGTCGAGCACGAGATCCACGAGGCGCTGAAGCAGGTCATGCGGGGCCGCACCACGCTCCTCATCGCCCACCGCCGCTCCACCCTGGGCCTCGCCGACCGCATCGCCGTGCTCGACCGGGGCCGCCTCGCCGACCTCGGCACCCACGAGGAGCTCCAGGAGCGCTCCGCCCTCTACCGGCGCCTGCTCACCGACCCCGACGAGCTGGGCGGCGTCTCACCGGGGCACACGCCCCCCGCCGAAAAGGCGGAGGACACCTCCGTACGCGACGAGCTGGACGCCGAGTTCGACGCCGAGCGCGGGGTCACGCCCCGGCTGTGGACCGGCGACCGGGCGCCCAAGGACACCGCCCTCGCCGGCACCCCGGCCACCCCCGAGCTGCTCGCCCAGGTCGACGCGCTGCCCCCGGCGAACGGCACCCCGGACATCGACGAGACGCGGGCGGTACGGCCCGAGTCCTCCTACGGCCTGCGGCGTCTGCTGCGCGGCTTCCGCACCCCGCTGCTGATCAGCCTCGCCCTGGTGGCCGTGGACGCGGGCATGGGCCTGCTGCTGCCCGTGCTGATCCGCAACGGCATCGACGACGGCGTCACCCAGGTCGCCCTCGGCGCGGTGTGGGCGTCCTCGCTGCTCGGCCTGCTCGCCGTACTCGCCCAGTGGGGGGCGCAGACCGGCGAGATCCGCATGACGGGGCGGACCGGCGAGCGGATCCTGTACTCGCTCCGCCTGAAGATCTTCGCCCAGCTCCAGCGACTCGGCCTCGACTACTACGAGCGCGAGCTGACCGGCCGGATCATGACCCGGATGACGACGGACGTGGACGCGCTGTCGACGTTCCTCCAGACCGGACTCGTCACCGCCTTCGTCTCGGTCGTCACCTTCTTCGGCATCATGGTCGCCCTGCTGGTGATCGACGTCGAACTCGCCCTGATCGTCTTCGCGACCCTGCCGCCACTGATCATCGCCACGTACTTCTTCCGCAAGGCCAGCGTGAAGGCCTACGAACTGGCCCGCGAGCGCGTGTCCACGGTCAACGCCGACCTCCAGGAGTCGGTGGCGGGCCTCAGGATCGTGCAGGCCTTCCGGCGCGAGCGGGACGGCGGGCGGCGGTTCGCCGAGCGCAGCGACAGCTACCGGCAGGCCCGCATCCGCGGACAGTGGCTGATCTCGATCTACTTCCCGTTCGTGCAGCTGCTGTCGTCGGCCGCCGCCGCGGCGGTGCTGGTCGTGGGCGGGGCCCGGATCGACGACGCGACGCTGACGACCGGTGCGCTGGTGGCGTACCTGCTCTACATCGACCTGTTCTTCGCACCGGTCCAGCAGCTCTCCCAGGTCTTCGACGGCTACCAGCAGGCGTCCGTCTCGCTGGGCCGCATCCAGGAACTGCTGCGCGAACCGACCTCGACCAAGGCCCCCGAGAAGCCGCGCGACGTGGACTCCCTGCGCGGCGAGATCGCGTTCGAGGACGTGCACTTCAAGTACGGCGACGACGAGGAAGCCCTCACCGGCATCGACCTGCGCATCCCCGCCGGGCAGACCGTCGCCTTCGTCGGCCAGACCGGCGCGGGCAAGTCGACCCTGGTGAAGCTGGTGGCCCGGTTCTACGACCCGACCGGCGGCCGGGTCACCGTCGACGGGCAGGACCTGCGCGCCCTCGACCTCACCTCCTACCGGCACCGCCTCGGCGTCGTCCCGCAGGAGGCGTACCTCTTCCCCGGCACCGTCCGCGACGCCATCGCCTACGGGCGTCCGGACGCCACCGACGCCCAGGTGGAGGCGGCGGCACGGGCGGTCGGCGCGCACGAGATGATCGCCACGCTCACCGGCGGCTACCTGCACGAGGTCGCCGAGCGGGGCCGCAACCTCTCCGCCGGGCAGCGGCAGCTGATCGCGCTGGCCCGCGCCGAACTGGTCGACCCGGACGTGCTGCTCCTCGACGAGGCGACGGCGGCCCTGGACCTGGCCACCGAGGCCCAGGTCAACCAGGCCACCGACCGCATCGCGGGACGCCGTACGACGCTCGTCGTCGCGCACCGCCTGACCACGGCCGCCCGCGCTGACCGGGTCGTCGTCATGGACGGCGGCCGGGTCGCCGAGGACGGCACGCACGACGAACTGCTGGCCCTCGACGGACGGTACGCGCGGCTGTGGCGGACCTTCGTCGGCGCGGCCGAGCCCGAGGAGCCGGTCGGCGCGCTCCACTGACGCGTGCGCGCAACCGTGCGACGCATGTCCTGCGTCCGTACATCCGTACGTCACATCCGTACGTCGTCAGTGATCGCCCTACGGAGGGGGACCGCAGTGGGCCGGGCCGGTGCCGCAACTCGCCGTCGGCTGGCGCTCGGCACGGCCGTGCTGAGCGCCGCCGCGCTGCTCGCCGTCGCGATGCCGCAGGAGGCACAGGCCGCCACGGGGTGCGCCGGCCGCAAGGTGCGCACCCTGTCCTTCTCCTCCGGGTCCGTCCTCGTGTACAAACGCGGCGGCTACGTCTGCGCCGTCACGCTCCCCAAGAAGCCGGGCACCAAGCGGCAGATGTCCGTCGGCGTGCAGGCCCGGGGCGGCCGGGCGGTCGTGGACTCGGGCCGGTTCGCCCACCGCGCCGGACCGGTGACCGTGCACGCCGGAAACCGCTGCGTGCGGGTGACCGGCAAGGTGGCCAGGTCCTCGGTCGGCTCCGGCTGGATCCTCTGCTGACTCTGGTGTCGCGGGAGTTGCTCCGATAGCTTCCGGCGGACATCAGTTTCACAGGGAGGGTGCATGCGCAAGGCGCTCAGATGGCTGCTGGCGCTCGTGGTGCTCATAGGCACCGTCAGCACGGCGGGGGCGGCCACCGCCGCCGAGCCGAAGGCCGTCGACATCAAGGACCGGCTGCTGTCCATACCGGGCATGAGCCTGATCGAGGAGAAGCCGTACACCGGCTACCGCTTCTTCGTCCTCAACTACACCCAGCCGGTGGACCACCGGCACCCGTCCAAGGGCACGTTCCAGCAGCGGATCACCGTGCTGCACAAGGACGTGAACCGGCCGACGGTCTTCTACACCGGCGGCTACAACGTCTCCACGAACCCCAGCCGGCGCGAGCCGACCCAGATCGTGGACGGCAACCAGGTCTCCATGGAGTACCGCTACTTCACGCCGTCCCGGCCCGCCCCGGCCGACTGGTCCAAGCTGGACATCTGGCAGGCCGCCAGCGACCAGCACCGCATCTTCAAGGCGCTGAAGCCGATCTACTCGGAGAACTGGATCTCCACCGGCGGCTCCAAGGGCGGCATGACCGCCACCTACTACGAGCGCTTCTACCCGCGCGACATGGACGGCGTCGTCGCCTACGTCGCCCCCAACGACGTGGTGAACAAGGAGGACTCGGCCTACGACCGCTTCTTCGCCCGCGTCGGCACCGAGGAGTGCCGCGACAAGCTCAACGGCGTGCAGCGCGAGGCGCTGGTGCGCCGGGCGCCGCTGGAGAAGAAGTACGCGGCGTACGCGGCCGAGAACGGCTACACCTTCGACACCATCGGCAGCCTCGACCGCGCCTACGAGGCCGTCGTCCTCGACTACGTGTGGGGCTTCTGGCAGTACAGCACCCTCGCCGACTGCGCGGACATCCCGGCCGACGCGAAGAACGCCACCGACGAGGCGATCTGGGGCTCCGTCGACACGATCTCCGGCTTCTCCGCCTACACGGACCAGGGCCTTGAGACGTACACGCCGTACTACTACCAGGCGGGCACCCAGCTGGGCGCGCCGACGATCCACTTCCCGCACATCGAGAAGAAGTACATCCGCTACGGCTACCAGCCGCCGCGCAACTTCGTGCCCCGTTCGATCCCGATGAAGTTCGAGCCGTGGGCGATGCGGGACGTCGACACCTGGGTGCGGCACAACGCCCGGCACATGCTGTTCGTGTACGGCGAGAACGACCCGTGGGGCGCCGAGCGCTTCCGCCTCGGCCACGGCGCGCGCGACTCCTACGTCCTGACCGCGCCCGGCATGAACCACGGTGCGAACGTGGCCGGTCTGGTGCCCGACCAGAAGGCGCGGGCCACGGCCCGCATCCTGGACTGGGCGGGCGTCGCCCCGGCCAAGGTCCAGGAGAACCCGTCGGCGGCCAGGCCGCTGGCGACGTTCGACGCCAGGCTGGACCAGCGGGACGTCGAGCGCGAGCCGGCGCTGCGCCCGTAGGGCCCGCTCCTTCGGCACGGTGACTGTGCCCGGCCGCTCACAGCGGCCGGGCACAGCCCACCGGGCGCTCGCCGCCGAGCCGGACGTACAGACCGGTCGAGGCCGGGCAGTCCGCCCGGGTGGCGACCGCCTCGACCACCTTGAACTGCGGTGTGCGCTCGCCGCCGCCGTCGCAGGCCGCCTCGCGGACCCGGCCGCCGCCGACGTCCTGGACGCAGTCGCCGACGATGGTGCGCGGGCCGCCCCCGCCGCCCGGATCGCCGGGATGCGGCGGCCGGAGCCCGCGCATGCAGGCGTAGCCCCGGGGTACGGCCCCGTCGCCGTCCTCGTCGGCGGACGGCCGGCGCTCACTGATGTGCAGGACGAAGTCGGTGGTGGCGGGACACGGCGGGCCGTTGCCCGCGCGGCCGTCCTCCCGGGCCACCACCCGGGCCGCCGCCCGCTCGCTGTCGCAGGGCACCTCGGTGGGTGCGATGGCGCCGAACGAACTGCACTCGCCCACCGCCAGGAACACCGCCCCGTACCCGGACGGCCGCACCCCGGCCGCCGCGGTGTCCGCCGCCGGGCCCCGGTCTCCCGGGCTCCGGCAGCCCGTCAGCAGCACGGCACACACCACGGCACACAGCAGGGCACACAGCGGGGCGTGCACCCCCGCAGCCCGTCGCTCACGCATCGTCGTCCCCCCGGATCCCGGTCCAGCGTGGCCCGCCGGAGCGGGCGCACGCCAGACGCGCGGGAGGCTTTGCGCACGGGCGAGGAGGGCGCCCCCGGCGCGTGCCGTAGCCCGCGCTACGACCGGGCTACGACCGGGCTACGACCGGTAGGTCAGCCCGTGTCCGAGCGGGAGGAGCACCGTGTCCGGGTCGTCCGCGCGTACCACCGGGACCGGCAGCTTCCCGCGCGGCCGCGCCCGACCGGCGATCACCCGGGCCGCCGCCCGTACCTCCACGTCGGTCCAGGAGTACGCGGCGAGGAAGGCGGGGACGCCGGGGAGCTGGGCGACGTCGTAGGGGTTGCGGACGGCGACCGCGACGATTGGCTTCCCGGTCTCCAGCAGCCGAGTGACCAGGGTGCGCTGGCTGCTGCCCGCGGTCACGTTGTACGTGGCGACGACCACCGCGTCGGCGTCCCCGGCCGCCGCGACGGCGCGGTCGATCAGGGCGGCGGAGGGTGCGGTGCCGGTGGACAGGGCGGTGGCGGTGAAGCCCAGCTCCGCCAGCGCGCCCGCGAGCACACCGGTGGGCGGCCCGGTCGTCCCCGACGGCGAGGCCGGATCGGCGCCCACCACCAGCAGCCTGCGGTGTTCGCGGCGCGAAAGCGGCAGCAGCCGCTCCTCGTTGACCAGCAGTGTCGTGGTCCGCTCCGCGATCCGGTCGGCCGCGGCCAGGTGCGCCCGGGTGCCGACGGTCCGGTCGACGTCCCGGCGGCTGGTGTACGCGTCCCGGAACAGCCCCAGCTTGGCCTTCAGCCGCAGCACGCGCAGGATCGATTCGTCCAGCCGCGCCTCGGTCAGTTCGCCCTCCCGTACGGCCGTCAGGACGGCGTTCCAGGCGAGCGGCAGGTCCGGCGGGTTGAGCAGCTGGTCGACACCGGCCTTCAGCGCCAGCACCGGCACCCGCGCGTCGCCGTACTTCGTCCGTACGCCCTCCATGCCGAGGGAGTCGGTGACCACGACCCCGTCGTAGCCCAGCTCCTCGCGCAGGATGCCGGTGAGGATGGGACGCGAGAGGGTGGCCGGGTCGCCGGAGTCGTCGAGCGCCGGGACCATCAGGTGGGCGGTCATGATGGCGTCGATGCCGGCCTCGATCGCCGCGCGGAAGGGCGGTGCGTCCAGCTCCTCCCACTGCTCGCGGCTGTGCGTGATGACCGGGAAGCCGGTGTGGCTGTCGGTCGCGGTGTCGCCGTGCCCGGGGAAGTGCTTGGCGCACGCGGCCACCCCGGACCGCTGGTACCCCGTCACCTCGGCCGCCACGAGCCCCGCCACGGCGTCCGGGTCGGCGCCGAAGGACCGTACGCCGATCACCGGGTTGGCCGGGTTGACGTTCACGTCGGCGACGGGGGAGTAGTCCTGGCGGATGCCCAGGGCGTGCAGCTCGGCGCCCGCGATCCGGCCCAGCGTACGGGCGTCGGACCGCGACCCGCCCGCCCCGACGGCCATCGCGCCCGGGAAGAGGGTGGCGGGCTCGCCCACGCGGGCCACTATGCCGTGCTCCTGGTCGGTCGAGATGAGCACGGGCAGACCGCGCGGCTGCTCCAGGGAGGCCTTCTGGATGCCGTTGGACAGGTCGGCGATCTGGTGCGGGTCGCGGGTGTTGTGCGCCCAGGCGAAGTAGATGATGCCGCCGACCCGGTACCTGGCGACCAGCTCGGCGGCGGTGCGGACGCCGATCTCCTCGAGGTTGGCGTCGATGTCGGCCTGGTCGGGGTCGGTGGCGGAGTGGCCGTAGACCCGCATGACGAAGAGCTGCCCGACCTTCTCCTCCAGCGTCATGCGGGAGATCAGGCCGCGGAGCTTGTCGTCGTCGGGCCTGCGGGCGTCGGCGTGGGCCGTACCGCCCCCGGCCGCGAGGGCCGCGGTGACGACCGCGGTGGCGGTGAGGACGGTACGTCTGGAGGGCTGTGCGGTGCTTCCCGTGCCGGCCGTGCTGCTGTGGTGCACGTGCGCTCCTTCCGGAGAGCTGGTGAAGGAAACTGCCAAGGAGTCACCAATATCCGGGAAGTTTCTGCCAGTCAAGGGACCGCACAGGAGTCGCCCGAAGCGAGGCGAGGCGCCCGCCGGGGGCCGTGAGTGCGGCCAAGCGCTTAGAAGGCGCCTGCTCTCTGAGGGCCCGCCGGGCGTGCGGCCGGTGCGGGGTCAGACGCGGGCGGCGGCCTGGCGTGGCGGGCTGGTGCGGGCCGCGACCGTCGGCCAGTGGGCCCGGAGCGTGCGGACCGTTTCCGCGATGGCCGGGCGGCGGGCCGCGCCCGTGCGCCACAGGGCGTACAGCCGCCGTACCGGCATCGGGTCGAGCGGCACCTCCACCACTCCCGCCGGGAGCGGGCCGCGCCCCAGCCGGGGGATGAGGGCGACGCCGAGGCCGGCCGCGACCAGCGCGACGAGGGTCGGGTTCTCGTCCGCCTGGTGGACGATGTCCGGCTCGTGGCCGGCGCCCCGCAGCGTGCGCATCAGCCAGTCGTGGCAGACCCGTCCCGGCGGCTGGCAGATCCACCGCTCCCCGCCCAGCTCGTCCCGCCGTACGGCCGTCCGGCCCGCGAACCGGTGGCCCTCGGGCACCAGCAGGTCGCACAGGTCCTCGCCGACCGGCGCCTGCTCCACCCCGGCCGGTGCCGGGAGCGGGGCGATGTCCCAGTCGTGGGCCACCACCAGGTCCACGGCGCCCTTGGCCACCAGGTCCACGGACAGGTGCGGGTCGACCTCGGTGAGCCGCGCGTCCAGCCCGGGATGCCGTACCGCCAGGTCGGCGAGGACGGACGGCAGCAGTCCACGCGCCGCCGACGCGAACGCGGCGATGGTCAGCCGCCCCGACGGCACCCCGCGCCGCTCCTCCAGCCGGGTCTCCGCCCGCTCCACGATGGCCAGCAACTCCGCCGCCGCCTGGACGAGTTGCCAGGCCTCGTCGGTGAGCCGGACCCCGCGCCCCTCCCGTTCCAGGAGCACCGTCCTGGTCTCCCGCTCCAGCTTGGCGATCTGCTGCGACACGGCGGACGGCGTGAACCCGAGCGCGGCGGCGGCCGCTCCGACCGTCCCGTGCACGGACACGGCGTGCAGGGCGCGCAGGCGCTGGAGGTCGAGCATGACGGCTCCCGAGGTCGAGACGAGGGGCGGCGGGGTGGCGTATCCGGATCCGGAAAGCATCGGCAGCGCCGCCGAAGCATTAGCAGTGCTTCATCCAACCATGCACCAATCATCGCTGGTGCTGAACGGTCCTCTCGGTCGATCCTCGACGCATGCGACCTTCCCACCTCTTCCTCGCCGTGCTCGTCGCCGCCGTCTGGGGCGTGAACTTCACGGTCATCGAGATCGGCCTCGACCACTTCCCGCCGCTCCTCTTCTCCGCCCTGCGCTTCCTGGCGGCCGCGCTGCCCGCCGTGTTCCTGGTGGGCCGTCCCAAGGTCGCCTGGAAGTGGATCGTGGCGGTGGGACTGGTGCTCGGCGTGGCCAAGTTCGGCCTGGTCTTCGTGGGCATGGACGCGGGCATGCCCGCCGGACTGTCGTCCCTCGTCCTCCAGATCCAGGCGGTGTTCACCGCGGTGATCGCCGCGGCGGTCCTCGGCGAACGCCCCTCCCGCGTCCAGGCCCTGGGCATGCTGGTCGCACTGGGCGGCATCGGCGTGGCCGCGGTCGACGAGGGCACCTCGGGCCCCCTGGGCGCGTTCCTGATGGTGATCGGCGCCGCGGCGGCGTGGGGCGTGTCCAACGTCCTGACCCGCAGGGCGTCCCCGCCCGACGCGCTGAACTTCATGGTGTGGGTCTCCACCGTCCCCGTGCTGCCCCTGCTCGCCCTCTCCCTGCTCACCGAGGGCCCCGCCGAGGACCTCGCGGCCCTGCGCGCCCTGGACTGGCAGGGGACGGGCACGATCCTCTTCGTCGCCTGGGTCTCGACGGTCTTCGGCTTCGGTGCCTGGGGGTGGCTGCTGCGCCGTCACCCCGCCTCGACGGTCGCGCCGTTCTCCCTCCTGGTGCCGGTCTTCGGCATGTCCTCGGCGGCCCTCTTCCTCGGCGAGTCGGTGACCCCGCTGCGCTGGTGCGCGGCGGCCCTGCTGGTGGGCGGGGTGGCGCTGACGACGCTGACTCCCGCCCGCAGGCGCGTGCCGGAGACGACCGTCCGCACCTCCCCGGAATTCGCTGGACGGACCCCCGCCCCGGCTGAAGAATCCGTGGCGTGACATTCACGCTGAAGAGCCCGGTCCTCGAAGGCGCGCTGGTACGACTGGAGCCGCTGAGCCACCGGCACGCGGCCGACCTGGCGGCGGCGGTGGGCGAGGACCGGGGCACCTACGACTTCACGTGGGTGCCGAGGCCCGACCAGGTCGGCTCCTACATCGACACCCAGCTGGCCACGGCGGCCACCGGACGGCTGGCGCCCTACGCGCAGGTGTCCCTCGCGACCGGCCGCGCGGTCGGTACCACTTCCTACTGGGAACCCCGCTCCTGGCTCACCGACGACGTGCTCGACGCCGTCGAGGTCGGCTTCACCTGGCTGGCCCGTTCCGCCCAGGGCACGGGTGTCAACGCCGAGGCCAAGCTGCTGCTGTTCCGCCACGCCTTCGAGGTCTGGGCCGTGTCCCGCGTCGACCTCAAGACCGACGCCCGCAACCGGCGCTCCCGCGCCGCGATCGAGAGGACCGGCGCCCGCTTCGAGGGCGTCCTGCGCAACTGGTCCCGCTCCTCGGTGCCCGGCGAGGAGGGCCGGCTGCGCGACTCCGCGATCTACTCGATCACGGCGGCGGAGTGGCCGCAGTGCCGGGAGCGGCTGGAGCACCGGGTCCGGGCGGCGGCGCCCGCCCTCACGCCGCGTCCGTGAGCAGCCGGGCGAGGTGTTCGCGGCCCTGCCCCAGCAGCTCGGGCAGCGGGGCCGCCGACTCGTACCACCGCTTCTCGTACTCCCAGCACAGCCAGCCGTCCCAGCCGTGCCGGGACAGCACGTCCACCACCTCGGTGAGTGGCAGCACCCCGGCGCCCAGCGCCAGCGGCGTAGTGTCCTCGGCGGAGGCGATGTCCTTGACCTGGACGTAGCCGAGGTGCGGGGAGAGCGCCGCGTAGGTGTCGAAGGGCTGCTCGCCGCCCAGCCAGGTGTGCATCACGTCCCACAGGGCGCCGGCCCGCAGGTGTCCGACCGGGCCGAGGACACGCATCGCGTCGGCGCCGGTGCGGTGCGAGTCGTGGGTCTCCAGCAGGATGCTCACGCCGCGCTCGGCGGCGTACTCGGCGGCGGTGCCCAGCCGCCGGGCGGCCGTCGCGTCGGCCTCCTCGGCACTCTGCTCGGTGCCGCCGCCGGGGAAGACCCGGACGTACGGGGCGCCCAGGTCGCGGGCGAGGTCGAGCAGGCCGCGGATCTCGGCGAGGACCGGTTCGTCGTCCCCGGGCGCGGCGACCCGCGCGTACCCCGCGAGCCCCAGCGGCTCGACACCGGCCGCCCTGAACTCGGCCGCCACCGCGGCCCGTTCGTCGGGACCCAGGCCCGGATGGACCGGTTCCTCCGGGTGGGCGCGCAGCTCGACACCGTGGTAGCCGTGCGCGGTCGCGAGCCCCAGCACGTCGGCCAGGGGCAGTCCGGGAACACCGAGAGTGGAGAACGCCAGCTTCATGCCCACGGAGCGTACCCGCGATCATGCGGTTCACCTGTCGACGCGGGCCGGAAATCTCGGCCCGCCCCCATGAGGACGCCGGTCGGTACCACTAGCCCGTCCGGCGTTTGAGGACGAGGCCGTTCAGGCCGAAGGGGGGTCTGGGGGCGCAGCCCCCAGGGCGGCCCACACCGACACGGGGCCACCGCGACACCAACGGTCCGTTCAAGACCGCGGCCCTCCGGAGGACCCCCGTACCATCAACTCCCCCCGCACCGTCGCGATCCCGCCCACCGGCGCGTCCTCCCGCCCCATCGCCACCCGTCCCGCCCGTGCCCCCGCCTCCGCCAGCGGCAGCCGGACCGTCGTCAGCGCGGGCACCGCGTCGATGCTGAACGGCAGGTCGTCGAAACCGGCCACGGACACGTCGTCCGGGATCCGCAGCCCCGAGTCGCGCAGCGCCGCGCACGCGCCCAGCGCGACGGTGTCGTTCGCGGCGACGACCGCGGTCAGCGTCGGGTCCCTGCGCAGCAGTTCCAGCGTCGCCTCGTAACCGGCCTGCCGGTCGTAGCGGCCGTGGACCGTCCAGCGCGGGTCCTCCTCGATGCCGTGCGCGGCGAGCGCGGTGCGGTGACCCTCCAGCCGGTGCCGCGTCGTGGTCCGTTCCTCCGGACCCGCGATGTAGCCGAGCCGCCGGTGCCCGAGCCCGATCAGGTGCTCGGTCAGCTCCCGGCCGCCCCCGCGGTTGTCGAAGGTGAGCGCGATCGCCCCGGTGTCCGGCGCCGGCGGCCGTCCGCACAGGACCACCCGCGTCCCGGCCTCGACGAGCCTGCGCAGCTTCGCCGCCACGGCCGCCTGGTGGGTCTCGTCCTCCATCGCGCCGCCGGTCAGCACGACCGCCGCCGCGCGCTGCCGTTGCAGCAGCGTGAGGTAGGTCAGCTCGCGCTCCGGGGTGCCGCCGGTGTTGCAGACCACGGCGAGTCTCTCGCCGCCCGCTCTGCCGCCGGGGCCGCCGATCTCGGACTGGACGGCGCCGGCCATGATGCCGAAGAAGGGGTCGGCGATGTCGTTGACGAGGATGCCCACCAGGTCGGACGTGGCCGCCGCCAGTGCGCTCGCGGGGCCGTTGAGCACGTAGTCCAGCTCGTCGACGGCCTTGAGCACCCGCTCCCGGGTGGAGGCGGCCACCGGGTAGTTGCCGTTCAGCACGCGCGACACCGTCGCGGGGGAGACCTGGGCGCGGGCCGCCACGTCCGCCAGTGTCACCGTCATGTCCTCGTCCTCCGCATCGCGCGTGTGAGCCGAACGCCGTACCGGCTGACCTTACGGCCACCGCCCGCCGTCGTTCGCCCCCTCGAACAACTCACCCGAACCGCGGTCTTGTCCAGACCACCGTTCACAGGCTAGCTTCGTTCTACATAGAAAGCGCTTGCTGTACGGCTCGAGCTCGATCCGCGGCTTGCGGCATGGCTCGTACGAAGGGAATGACGTGACACGCAAGACGGTGCGTATCGCCATGAACGGTGTGACCGGGCGCATGGGTTACCGCCAGCACCTCGTCCGCTCCATCCTGGCGTTGCGCGAACAGGGCGGCCTCGACCTCGGTGACGGCACCGTGCTGTGGCCGGAGCCGGTCCTGGTCGGCCGCCGCGAGCACGCGCTGCGGGCGCTGGCCGAACGCCACGGACTCGACCACGTCTCCACGGACCTCGACGCGGTCCTGGCCGACGACGGCATCGACATCTACTTCGACGCCCAGGTGACCTCGGCCCGCGAGGAGGCGATCAAGAAGGCGATCGCCGCGGGCAAGCACATCTACACCGAGAAGCCCACCGCCACCGGTCTGGACGGCGCCCTGGAACTCGCCCGCCTCGCCCGGGCCAAGGGCATCAAGCACGGCGTCGTCCAGGACAAGCTCTTCCTCCCCGGCCTGCTCAAGCTCAAGCGCCTCATCGACGGCGGCTTCTTCGGGCGGATCCTGTCCGTGCGCGGCGAGTTCGGCTACTGGGTCTTCGAGGGCGACTGGCAGGAGGCGCAGCGCCCGTCCTGGAACTACCGCAGCGAGGACGGCGGCGGCATCGTCGTCGACATGTTCCCGCACTGGGAGTACGTCCTGCACGAGCTGTTCGGCCGGGTGAGGTCCGTCCAGGCCCTCACCGCCACCCACATCCCCGAGCGCTGGGACGAGAAGGGCAAGCCCTACGACGCCACCGCCGACGACGCCGCGTACGGCGTCTTCGAACTCGACGGCGGCGCCATCGCGCAGATCAACTCCTCCTGGGCGGTCCGCGTCAACCGCGACGAACTGGTCGAGTTCCAGGTCGACGGCACCGAGGGCTCCGCCGTCGCGGGCCTGCGGGGCTGCCGCGTCCAGCACCGCTCCGCCACCCCCAAGCCGGTGTGGAACCCGGACATCCCCGCCACCGAGGTCTTCCGCGACCAGTGGCAGGAGGTCCCCGACAACGGCGAGTTCGACAACGGCTTCAAGGCCCAGTGGGAGCTGTTCCTGAAGCACGTCTACGCCGACGCCCCCTACCAGTGGGACCTGCTGGCCGGCGCCCGTGGCGTGCAGCTCGCGGAACTGGGCCTGAAGTCCTCGGCGGAGGGCCGCCGCCTCGACGTACCGGAGATCGCGCTGTGACCCTCCACCTGCCGAGCGCCGACGGCACCCTGCGCGCCTACGAGCCCCGCCCGGAGCCGTCGCACCGCACCCCGCCGAGCACGGGAAGCGCTTTCACCTCGCGTACGGTCTTCTCGGCCGCGCACGTCGTCGCCGACCCGTACGCGGACACCACCCCCGACGGGCCCGCCGCCGTCGACTGGGACGCCACCCTCGCCTTCCGCCGCCACCTGTGGTCGCACGGACTCGGCGTCGCCGAGGCGATGGACACCGCCCAGCGCGGCATGGGCCTGGACTGGCCCACGGCGGCCGAACTGATTCGCCGCTCCGCCGCCGAGGCGAAGGCGACCGGCGGCCGCATCGCCTGCGGCGTCGGCACGGACCAGCTGACCGCGACCGCCGCGACCACGGCGACCCTCGCGGACGTCCGGTCGGCCTACGAGGAACAGCTCGCCGTCGTCGAGGAGTCGGGCGCCCAGGCCATCCTGATGGCCTCCCGCGCCCTCGCCGCGACCGCGAAGGGCCCGGACGACTACCTGGAGCTCTACGGCCATATCCTGCGCCAGGCCGCCGAACCCGTGATCCTGCACTGGCTGGGCCCGATGTTCGACCCGGCCCTGGAGGGCTACTGGGGCTCGTCCGACCTGGACGCGGCGACCGACACCTTCCTGGAGGTCATCGCCGCCCACCCCGACAAGGTCGACGGCATCAAGGTCTCCCTCCTGGACGCGCAGCGCGAGATCGACCTGCGCCGCCGCCTGCCGCGGGGCGTGCGCTGCTACACCGGCGACGACTTCAACTACCCGGAGCTGATCGCGGGTGACGAGCAGGGCTTCAGCCACGCCCTGCTCGGCATCTTCGACCCGCTGGGCCCGCTGGCCGCGGACGCGGTGCGGGTCCTGGACACGGGGGACACGGACGGCTTCCGCGCCCTGCTCGACCCCACCGTCGAACTCTCCCGCCACCTCTTCCAGGCGCCCACCCGCTACTACAAGACGGGCGTGGTCTTCCTGGCCTGGCTGTCCGGCCACCAGAGCCACTTCACGATGGTCGGCGGCCTCCAGTCGGCCCGCTCCCTGCCGCACCTCGCCCGCGCCTACGAACTCGCCGACGGACTCGGCCTGTTCCCCGACCCCAAGCTGGCCGAGGAGCGCATGGGGAACCTGCTCGCCCTGTACGGAGTGAACCGATGAGCGACACCGGCCTGACGCGCTTCAGCATCAACCAGATGACGGTCAAGCAGCTCTCCCTGCCCGAACTGACCGCCGCCTGCCGCGAACTGGGCATCGGCAACGTCGGCCTGTGGCGCGAACCCGTCCAGGCCTACGGCGTCGAGGCCGCCGCCAAGCTGGTCCGCGACGCGGGCCTGACCGTCACCACCCTGTGCCGCGGCGGCTTCCTCACGGCCGTCGACGCCGACGAACGCGCGAAGGCCCTCGCCGACAACCGCCGAGCCGTCGACGAGGCCGCCGCCCTCGGCACCGACACCCTCGTCCTGGTCTCGGGCGGCCTCCCCGCGGGCGACAAGGACCTGCGCGCCGCCCGCGAACGCATCGCCGACGCGCTGGCGGAGCTGGGCCCCTACGCCGAGCAGCACGGCGTACGCCTCGCCATCGAACCGCTCCACCCCATGTACGCCGCCGACCGCTGCGTGGTCTCCACCCTCACCCAGGCCCTGGACCTCGCCGAACGCTTCCCGGCCCAGCAGGTCGGCGTCACCGTCGACACGTACCACATCTGGTGGGACGACCGGGCGCCCGAGCAGATCGCCCGGGCCGGTGCGGGCGGCCGCATCCACACCTTCCAGCTCGCCGACTGGACGACCCCGCTGCCCGAGGGCGTCCTCAACGGCCGCGGCCAGATCGGGGACGGCGCGATCGACATGCGGGAGTGGAAGGGGTACGTCGAGGCGGCCGGATACAGCGGCGCCATCGAGGTCGAGCTGTTCAACGAGGGACTGTGGGCGCGGGACGGACGGGAGGTGCTCGCCGAGACGGCGGCCCGGTTCGCCGCGCACGCGGGAGACTCCGCGGACACGCCGCCCGGAAAATAATTCCGGCGACCCGTGCAACCCTTCCGCCCTGTGGCGGGTCGTACTTGGCATCGGAACACCCGTGGGAGTACCCGGGGGGGAAAATCCACGGAGTTCTGAAGGGGTGGGGACCCGAGAGGGCCCGGTCGACGACCGGGCCCTCTCAAACTTCTCGCCACCGTCTCCCGCCCCCGGCGGCGGCCCTTCAGAAGAAGACCCCGCACCGCAGCAGCACATTGGCGTACGGCCGCGCCTCCCCGGTGCGCACGATCAGCCGCGCGCCCGCCGACAACTCCTTGAGCCGCTCGTGCGGGACGAGGTCGAGCGCGGGGAAGAGCCCGTCGAGCAGTGCGGCGCACTCGGCGTTCGCCTCCCGGACCTCCGCCGCCGCCGTCGCGCCCTCGACGACCAGCTCGGCGAGCAGGCCGTCCACCACCTCCGCGAAGGACGGCACCCCGGCCCGGAAGGCCAGGTCGACGACGCGCGGCCCGTCCGGAACGGGCATCCCCGCGTCGCACACCAGGACGCCGTCCCCGTGGCCCAGCTCGGCGAGGGCGCCCGCGAGGTGACGGTTGAGTATGCCTGCCTTCTTCACAGCGCCCCGGCCCCCAGTGCCTCGGCCTCGGCCGCCGTCGGGTACGACTCCTGCGCCCCCGCCTTCGTGACCGCCGCCGCGCCCACCCGGGCCGCGTAGGCCGCCGCCGCCGCGAGCGACTCGCCGGTGCCGAGCCGCCAGGCCAGCGCCGCGGTGAACGCGTCGCCCGCGCCCGTCGTGTCCACGGCGTCCACCTTCACGGACGGCACCCGGACCACACCCTGGGCCGCCGACGCGACCAGCGCGCCCTCGGCGCCCAGCGTCACGACCACCGAGCGCGGACCCTTGGCCAGCAGGACGCGGGCCCAGTCCTCGGGGCGCTCGCCGACCAGGGAGTCGCCGAGGATCACCTTCGCCTCGTGCTCGTTGACGATCAGCGGGTCGCAGGCGGCCAGCACCTCCTGCGGAAGCGGCCGCGGCGGCGACGGGTTCAGCACGAAACGGCTGTCCGGAGCGAGCGAGCGGACCACCTCCACGACCGTCTCCAGCGGGATCTCCAACTGCGTGGAGACCACCCGGGAGGCATGGAAGAGGCTCGCCGCGGCCCGGACGTCGCCCGGCGCCAGCCGGCCGTTGGCGCCCGGCGAGACCACGATGCTGTTGTCCCCGGACGGGTCGACGGTGATCAGCGCGACGCCGGTCGGGGCGCCGCCCACCAGCACGCCCACGGTGTCGACACCGGCCGCCCGCTGCGAGTCCAGCAGCAGACGCCCGTAGTCGTCGTCGCCCACCCGGGCCAGCAGGGCCGTACGGGCACCGAGCCGGGCGGCGGCGACGGCCTGGTTGCCGCCCTTGCCGCCCGGGTGGACGGCCAGGTCGGAGCCGAGCACCGTCTCGCCCGCCGCCGGCCGCCGCTCGACACCGATCACCAGGTCGGCGTTGGCCGACCCGACGACCAGCAGGTCGTAGTCGTACATCAGTCGTTCTCCGATTCGAGTGATTCCCGCTGGTCCTGCCGGTCTCCGCGATCCGGTCTCAGCCCTCGAAGCCCGCCACGTTCTCCTTGGTGACGACCTTCACGGGCACCTTCACCGTCTGCTCCACCTTCTTGTCCTCGGCCGCCCGCAGCGCGTTCTGTACGGCGATCCTGCCCAGTTCCTTCGGCTGCTGCGCCACCGACGCGTACAACGTGCCGTCCTGGACCGCCTTCAGCCCGTCCGGGGTGCCGTCGAAGCCGACGACCTGGACCGACTTGCCGGCCTTCGAACCCAGCGCCTTGATCGCGCCCAGCGCCATCTCGTCGTTCTCCGCGAAGACGCCGTCGACGTCCGGGTGCGCCTGGAGCAGGTTGGTCATCACGTCCAGGCCCTTGGTGCGGTCGAAGTCCGCGGGCTGCTTGGCGACGACCTTGATGCCCGGGTACGCCTTGAGCCCGGCCGCGAAGCCCGCCCCGCGCTCCCGGCTGGCGGAGGTGCCGGCCTGGCCCTGGAGGATGACGATCGTGCCCTTGCCGCCGAGCTTCTCGGCGAGCGCCTTGGCGCCCAGCTCACCGCCCTCGACGTTGTCGGACGCGACCAGCGCGGACGTGTCCGCCTTGTTGACGCCGCGGTCCACGGCGATGACCGGGATGTCGTCCTTGTTCGCCGAGCGCACCGAGGGACCGGCCGCGTCGGAGTCCACCGGGTTGACGATGACCGCGGACAGGCTGCCGCTGACGAAGTTCTGGAGCTGGTTGGCCTGCTGCGAGGCGTCGTTCTGGGCGTCCGTGACCGTCAGGTCCACGCCCAGCTTCTTCGCCTCCTCCTCCGCCCCGTTCCTGATCTGCACGAAGAACGGGTTGTTCAGCGTGGACAGCGACAGCCCTATCTTCTGGTCCTTGCCGCCGGAGGACCCGTTGTGCAGCAGCGAGGTCGCGCCCACCACGGCCACCGCGACGACGGCCGCGATCACGTACGTGAGTGCCTGCTTGCCCCGGTTGCCGCCGCCCGACGCCCCGGCCGCCGGAGTGACCGCGCCCGCCTTGCGGCGCAGCGTGTCGAAGAGCACCGCGAGCGCGATGACGACACCGATGACGACCTGCTGCCAGAACGCGGAGACGGACAGCAGGTTGAGGCCGTTGCGCAGCACCGCGAGGATCAGCGCGCCGATCAGTGTGCCGGACGCCTTGCCGGTGCCGCCCGCCAGCGAGGCACCGCCGATGACGACGGCGGCGATGGCGTCCAGCTCGTAGCCCTGCGCGGCCTGCGGCTGCGCGGAGGAGAGCCGGGAGGCGAGCACGATGCCCGCGGCGGCGGCGAACAGGCCGGAGAAGGCGTAGATGGCGAGCTTCTGCCGCTTCACCCGCAGGCCGGACAGCCGCGCGGCCTCCTCGTTGCCGCCGATCGCGTACATGGACCGGCCGATGTAGGTCCGGCCGAGCACGAAGGCGGTGATCAGCCCCATCACGATCATCACGAGCACCGGAACGGGCAGCCACCCGCCGAGCGTGTCACCGAGGTGCGAGACCGAGTCCGGGAAGGCGATCGGCGAACCCTGCGAGATGACCAGCGACAGACCGCGCCCCACCGACAGCATGGCGAGCGTCGCGATGAACGGCGGCAGCTTCCCGTACGAGATCAGGAAACCGTTCACCAGACCGCAGGCGATGCCCGTCAGGACGGACAGCAGCACCGCGAGCGCGACCGGCATCCCGGCCTCGGTGGCGCTCCAGGCCAGCACGGTGGCCGACAGCGCGGCGACCGAGCCGACCGACAGGTCGATGCCCGCCGAGACGATGACGAAGGTGACGCCGAAGGCGAGGATCGCGGTGACGGCGGCCTGGACGCCGACGTTGAGGAGGTTGTCGGCGGTCAGGAAGTCCCCGGACAGCGCCGACATGACGATGACGAGGACGATCAGCGCGGTCAGCGCGCCGTTGTCGAGCAGCAGGCGGCGCAGGCCGCTCGTGGCGCCCTGCGCGCCCGGCTTGCTCTTGAGCGTGTCAGTGGCCACGGGAGGCCTCCGTTCCATCCGTTCCCTCGCTGTGCGGGGAGTTGCCGGTGTGCGTGCTGACGGCGAGCGCCATCACGGCGTCCTGGGTGGCCTGTTCGGCGGTGAGTTCACCCGCGACGCGCCCCTGCGCCATGACGACCACGCGGTCGCTCATGCCGAGCACCTCCGGCAGATCGCTGGAGATCATGAGCACGGCGGCACCGGCGGCCGTCAGTTCGTTGATGAGCTGGTAGATCTCGACCTTGGCGCCGACGTCGATGCCGCGCGTCGGCTCGTCGAGGATCAGCACCTTGGTGTTCGCCAGCAGCCACTTGCCGATGACGACCTTCTGCTGGTTGCCGCCCGACAGCGTCCGCACGTGCTGCCCGAGCCCGGCCATCCGCACGCCGAGCTGCCCGGCGATCCGCTCGGCAGCCGCGTGCTGCCCCTTGAGGTCGACGAGCCCGGCGCGGGCGGTGGACCGGAGCGTGACGAGCCCGAGGTTCTCCTCCACCGAGGCGTCGAGGACGAGGCCCTGCCCCTTGCGGTCCTCGGGCACGAGCCCGATCCCGGCGGCCATGGCCGCGTTCACGTCGTGCCGCCGCAGCGGCGCACCCTCGACCCGCACGGTCCCGGCGTCGTACGGATCGGCGCCGAACACCGCCCGCACCACCTCCGTACGCCCGGCCCCGACCAGCCCCGCGATGCCGACGACCTCACCGGCCCGCACCTCGAAGCCGACGTCGTGGAAGACGCCGTCCCTCGTCAGCCCCTCCACCTTGAGCAGCGCCTCACCGGCGTCGGTGCGCTCGCGCGGGTACTGCTGCTCGATCGACCGCCCCACCATGAGCCGGACCAGTTCGTCCTCGGGGGTGGAGGCGGGCACCTGCCCGACGCTCCGGCCGTCCCGGATGACGGTGACCCGGTCGCCGAGGGCGGCGATCTCCTCCAGGTGATGGGTGATGAAGACGATGCCGACGCCGTCCTCGCGCAGCCGCCGCACGATGGCGAACAGCTTCTCGACCTCCTCGGAGGTCAGCACGGCGGTCGGCTCGTCCATGATGAGCACGCGCGCGTCGAGGCTGAGCGCCTTGGCGATCTCGACCATCTGGAGCCGCGCGATGCCGAGTTCACGCACCCGCGCACGGGGAGACACGTTGACCCCCACCCGCTCCAGCAGCACCTCGGCGTCAGCCTCCATCTTCTTCCGGTCGATCATGCCGAGCCGGCGGGGCTGGCGCCCCAGGAAGATGTTCTCGGCCACCGTCAGGTCGGGGACCAGGTTGAACTCCTGGTAGATGGTGGCGATCCCGAGGCGCTCGGAGTCCTGCGCACCGTGGATGCGCACCTCCTCGCCACCGGCCAGGATCCGCCCGGCGTCGGGCGTGTAGGCGCCGGAGAGCATCTTGATGAGCGTGCTCTTGCCCGCGCCGTTCTCACCGAGGAGCACGTGCACCTCGCCCCGGCGCAGGTCGAAGTCGACGCTGTCGAGCGCGACCACGCCGGGGAAGGTCTTGCGGATGCCCTCGATGCGCAGCAACTCGTCCGGACTGCGGCTGCTCACGGCGTACTCCTTCGTACGGGGGACGGGGACGGGGACGGGGGGTGTTGTTCGGGGGGCGGCTCACCGCACGAGCGGCGTACGACGAGCCGGGCCGGAAGGGTGACGGACTCACCGGCCCGCCCCGCGATCCGCTCGACCAGGGCGCGTACGGCGGCCCTTCCGAGCTCCCGGGTGGGCTGGGCGATCGCGGTGACCGGGGGATCGGTGTGCACGAACCACGGGATGTCGTCGAACGCGGCGAGCCCGACGTCCTCGGGGACCCGCAACCCGCGGGCCCGTACGGCGTCCAGCGCGCCGAGCGCCATCAGGTTGTCGGCGGCGAAGACGACCTCGGGCGGCTCGGGCAGGTCGAGGAAGCCCTCGGTGACCCGGCGCCCGCTGCCGGCCTGGAAGTCGCCCTGGCCGATGTAGGCGTCGGGGAGGGGAAGCCCGTACGCGGCCAGCGCCTCGCGGAAGGCGTCGACGCGCTCGCGTCCGGTGGTCGTGGCGGCGGGCCCGGCGATGATCGCGAGCCGCCGGTGCCCGAGCCCGTGCAGATGCGCGACGAGATCCCGTACGGCCGCCCGTCCGTCCGACCTGACGACGGGCACGTCCACGCCGGGGATCCACCGGTCGACGAAGACCATCGGCGTCCCGGCCCGCGCGGCGTCCAGCATGCGCGGGGAGCCCCCGTCGGTGGGGGAGACGAGGAGCCCGTCGATCCGCCGGTCCAGCAGCGTGGTGACGTGGTGGTCCTGGAGGTCGGGCCGCTCGTCGGCGTTGCCGATGATGACGCTGTACCCGAGCGCGCGGGCCTCCTCCTCGACGGAACGGGCCAGCTCGGTGAAGTACGGGTTCATGACGTCGCTGATGACCAGGCCGAGGGTGCGGGTCTGGTCGGTGCGCAGCGACCGGGCGAGGGCGTTCGGACGGTAGCCCAGCGTCTCGACGGCGGCCAGCACGCGGGCGCGTGCGGCGGCGCTGACCGACGGGTGGCCGTTGAGCGCCCGCGAGACCGTCGCGACGGACACGCCCGCCTCGGCGGCGACGTCCTTGATGCTCGCCATCGTCGTTCCACCTCCTCGTGGAATCGATTACACGGAGGATTGGAAACGATTACATGGGCGAATTCAAGGGGTCGGGTGGCGCCGATGCCGAATCGTGACCGCCGCCCGGCGGATCCGTCCGGGACCCGGACGTGCGCGAGGGCGCCGACGGCAGGGTTCGTCGTCGGCGCCCTCGCGAGGCCCTGGGCGAGGCCCCGGGCCGTGGCGGTCAGCTCACGGCCGCCGCGAACATCCCCGCCTCGTACGAGCCGCCCTTCTGGTGGGTGATCACGGCGAGCCGGTTGGCCGCGTTGATCATGGCGACCAGGCAGATCAGGGCGGCGACCTGGTCGTCGTCGTAGTGCTTGCGCACCAGCGCCCAGGTCTCGTCGGACACGCCCTCGTGCGCGTCGGCGAGCCGGGTGCCCTCCTCGGCGAGGGCCAGCGCCGCCTGCTCGGCCTCGGTGAACACGGTGGATTCGCGCCAGGCCGCGACCAGGTGCAGCCGGACCGCGCTCTCCCCGGCGGCCGCGGCCTCCTTGACGTGCATGTCGATGCAGTGGCCGCAGCCGTTGATCTGGCTGGCCCGCAGCGACACCAGCTCCTGCGTGGCCTTCGGCAGCGGCGACTCGTGCAGCAGCATGCCCATGCCGGCGAACCGCTTCGCGAACCGACCGGCGAACTCGTTCTCGAACAGGTTGAATCGGGTGTCGTCCATGATCTCGTCCTCGCTGTCGGTGCCTCGGTGACGAACACAAGACGCCGCCGCCCCGCACCCTGTGACAGGACACGGACGTGACCCAGGCCACCACCGACGGGTGTCACAGGAGCCCGGCGGCCGGTGTCCCGTGCACGAGACACCGCCGGAACCGAACGAACGGGAGAAGCTGGTGACCAGCGAGAACAGCGGCGACCAGGGCGACGCCACCGAGTCCTTCGTCACCCACCGCAACCTGCTCTTCACCGTCGCCTACGAGATGCTCGGCTCGGCCGCCGACGCCGAGGACGTGCTCCAGGAGACCTGGCTGAAGTGGGCGGGAGTCGACCTCGACACGGTGCGCGACCGCCGCGCGTACCTGGTCCGCGTCACCACCCGCCAGGCCCTGAACCGGCTGCGCACGCTCGGCCGCCGCAAGGAGTCCTACGTCGGCTCCTGGCTGCCCGAGCCGCTGCTCACCACCCCCGACGTGGCCGAGGACGTCGAGCTGGCCGACAGCGTGTCGATGGCGATGATGCTGGTCATGGAGACGCTCTCGCCCACCGAGCGGGCGGTGTTCGTACTGCGCGAGG
This sequence comes from Streptomyces sp. NPDC001599, assembly GCF_042893535.1. NCBI lineage: Bacteria > Bacillati > Actinomycetota > Actinomycetes > Kitasatosporales > Streptomycetaceae > Streptomyces > Streptomyces sp. NPDC001599. The sequence continues at coordinate 185,280 of NZ_JBIAVA010000005.1, read as the reverse complement.
TGTTCGAACTCGACTACGACGAGATCGCCGAGGCCGTCGAGAAGAGCCCGGCCGCCGTCCGCCAGACCGCGCACCGGGCCCGCGCGCACGTCGCGGCACGCCGGCCGCGCGGGGCGGTGTCGGCGACCGAGTCCCAGGAGGCGCTCGCGGCCTTCCGGCGGGCGGTCGAGACGGGCGATCTTCAGGGCCTGCTCGACGTCCTCTCCCCGGACGTCGTCCTGCTCGGCGACGGCGGCGGCATCAAGCAGGCCGTGCTGCGGCCCGTCATCGGCGCCGACAAGGTGGCCCGCCTCATGCTCGGCGGCCTGAGCAAGCTGCCCGTCGTGATGACGATGGACCCGGCCCAGGTCAACGGACACCCGGCCCTGGTCATCCGGCTCGACGGCGAACTCGACACCGTGGTGGCGGTCCGTTTCGAGGCCGGCCGCATCACGGGGCTCTACGCGGTGCGCAACCCGGAGAAGCTGTCGCGCATGGGCGAGGAGACGGTCCTGAGCCGATGAGCGAGCGGCTCAGTGGGAGTCCGGGAGCGCCTCTCCGGTCTCCAGCAGCGTCTTGAGGCTGGACATCAGGGCGGGCCAGCCGTGCTGGATCATCTCGCGGGCGGTGCTGCCGGGCTCGAACCCGTCGTGGACGACGGTCAGTTTCACCGAGCCGTCGCCGAGGTCCTCGATGTCGAAGGCGACCTTCGAGCGCCGCTCGGCGGAGAGCCGGGCGAGGGTCGCGTCGTCGATCCCGTTGGCCGCCGCCCATTGCGGCGTGAAGGTGTGCCAGGTGTACGACAGCCGCCGGGGCGGGTCGGACTCGAGGACGACCTGCTCGGGGTGGGCGGTCTCGGTCCCCCGCTCCTTCCAGACCACGGGCGACCCGGCCGCCCAGTCGGTACCGAACTCCAGCCCCCAGTAGCGGCGCGTGAAGGCCGGGTCGGTGAGCCCCTGCCACACCTTCTCCGGCGCGGCCTTGATGTAGGTCGTGTAGACGAACGCGTTGCTGTCCATGGCGGTGTCCTCCAGCGCGTGCTTGAGGTCGGCGAGTGCGTGCACCCGCTCCCGGTCGTAGCGGCTGATCCAGCGTTCGGCGATGGCGTTGATCGGCTCGGCGTTGAGGTAGTGCAGCTTCTCCCGGCCCCGCCGCACGGTGGTGACCAGGTGGGCCCCCTCCAGCACCGCCAGATGCTTGCTGACCGACTGCCGGGCCATGTCCAGCTCGGCGCACAGCTCACGCAGGCTCTGCCCGTTGCGCGCGTTCAGACTGTCCAGCAGCCGACGCCGACTGCCGTCCGCCAGCGCCTTGAAGACCTCGTCCATCTCCGCCCCCTGACATGCAGCCTATCGGCTGCCTATAACGTTAGGCAGCCGAAGGGCTGCATGTCAAAGTCCGCCACCTACGCGTTCCCCGCACCCGTCGAGAGCCGCCACGGCCGGTCGCCCCCACGCGCCCAGTCCCACAGCGCGTTGACCCTGTGGTCGTGCTCGAATCCGGCGCCGAGCGGTCCGACCCGCTCGGTCGCCTCGCCGGTGCGCGGATCGTCGCGCAGGGCGAGGCCGTAGGCGGCTTCCAGGCGTACGAGCTGGTTGCCGTCGGCCAGCAGTGCGGCCAGGGCGTCGGCGACGGCGGGCGTACGGTCCCGGGAGGAGGCCAGCGCCTCCGCCACCCCGCCCCGCAACTCCTCGTACGGCCCCTCGGCCAGGCGGACCAGCTCCTCGGCGGCGGGGGCGAGGAGGGCGTCGTCGTCCCGCAGGCCCGCCCGGCACGCTTCCAGCCGTACGCGGGCGTCGGGGTCGCCGAGGAGGGCGAGCAGGGCCGCGCGGGCCTCGGGCGAGCGAGCCTCCTCCGACGCGTCAAGGACGGTGGTCGCGCGGAGCCGCACGCGGGGATCCGGATGCGCGGCGTGGCGCAGCCCGGTCGCCTCCATGTCGGGATGCTCGTACTCCGCGAAGGCCTCCAGCACCTTCGCGAGCACCGCCCCGTCCGTCTCCCGCGTCGCCCACGCGGCCAGGATCCCGCTCTCCCGCTCCGCGGAGGGGGAGTCGCAGGCGATGACCCCGCGCGCACGCAGGTAGTCCGCGACGAAGCGGCGATGCGCCGGATCGGGGTGCTCGCGCTGTGCCAGCGTGGCCGCCAGGACTTCCGCGCAGTGGCGCCGCACGAGCGTGAGCCACACCGCCGACCAGTCCACATGCTCCTCGTCGGGTATGCGGACGGCGCGGTCGATCAGTTCGTCGACCGGAGTCGGGATGCGGAACGACCACTCCAGCGAGGTCAGGATGGCACCGTGCCCGGCCCGCACGACGAGGCCGCCGAGGGTGTACTGGTCGACCCAGTCGTAGTCGCCGTCCGTGACCCGCACCGACGCCGCGGGTCCTCGTGCCCCCGTCCTGCGCCGCAGCCCTTCGACCGGGCCCGTCTCGTACCAGCTCCGGGCGCGGGCGAGCAGCCGTTCACGCTCCTGCTCCCGCAGTCGCAGCCGGGGGTCCTTGCCGAGCACCGACTCGAAGACGGCCGGTGACCCGCCGTCCAGGGCTCGCCACAAGGGCGTACCCCCGTCCGGAAGCTCCCGGTCCGGATCGGCCCCGCCGTCCATCAGCGCTTCGGCGACGGGGGCGTCATAGGCCGCCACGGCCGCGCACAGCACCGGCAGTCCCTTTTCGGGGTCCGGCGTGTTCGGGTCCGCCCCCTCGTACAGCAGGTCCCGCACCGCGTCGGCGTCACCCGACAGGACCGCCGAGACCAGCCGGCGATCGAGTTCACTTCCCGTCATGCGCCGAGCGTCCGGAAGATCCCTGTGTGGGGCAAGTGAATAACCGGGCCGGGCTCTGTCAGGCCGCCGCCAGCTCGCACCACACGTACTTGCCCCGGTTGCCGTGTCTGGCCAGCGGGTGCCATCCCCACACGTCGGCACAGGCCCGCACCAGCGCCAGCCCGCGCCCTTCCTCCAGCTCGGTCACCCTCTCGAACCGCGCGGGCGGCTCGGGCGGTTCGGGGTCCGCGTCCCACGCCCCGATCCGCAGGGTGCCCGGCGGCGACCAGCGAATGCGGAGGGCGGCGGGGCCCTTGGTGTGCCGTACGGCGTTGGAGACCAGCTCCGTGGCGAGCAGTTCGGCGACGTCGGCGAGGCGGATCAGGCCGTGCATGGTGAGGACCAGACGGAGGGTGCGGCGGCTGATGGTGACGGCGCGCAGGTCGTTGGGGATGTAGAGGGAGTACTCCCAGGCTTCGTTTTCGGGCATGAGGAATTCCCTGTTCGTGTGGGGAGTTGAGAGCGGGTCGGTGTCGTTGCCGGAGCCGTCGTGGCAGGACGGAACGGTGCACTTCCGGTTTCGCACGGTGTGCGTCGCATCACTGACCGTAGGGCTAACATGTCATACGGAGCAAGTCGATCGACTAATCTGGCCCCGAACGGGTCGCACCGGCACGCTCGTTGAATCCAGGGAGCCCTGCATGGTCCTGCGGCGGGAATGCACCGCACGTCAGTTGCGTCTCGCGGCCGAGCTGCGGAGGCTACGAGACGCAGCAGGGCTCTCCGCCATCGAGGCGGCGGCGCTGCTCGGAGTGAACCGCGTGCAGATCAGTCACATCGAGTCGGGCCTCGCGGGCGTGAGTGAGGAGCGCCTGCGTCGTCTCGCGGCGCACTATTCCTGCACAGACGAGGCGTTCGTCGACGCCCTTGTCGTCATGGCTACGGATCGGACTCGCGGCTGGTGGGAGGAGTACCGAGGTCTTCTGCCGACACCCTTTCTGGACATCGCCGAGTTGGAGCACCACTCCACCTTCCGTCAGGACGTGGAGTTCTTGTTCGTTCCGGGCCTGCTTCAGACGGAGGACTACGCGCGAGCCGCCTTCTCATCCCGCGTGCCCGAACTTCCGCACGCGGAGCTGGACCTGCGAGTTCGCCATCGGATGCAGCGCAAGGTGGTTCTCGAAGCCCCGGTGCCGTACGAGTCCCTCATTCATGAGGCGGCACTGCGTATCAGAGTCGGCGATCGGGTCACCGCGCGAGCCCAGCTCGCCCGAGTCCTGGAACTCTCCGAAGCCGATCACATCAACGTGCGCGTGATTCCCTTCGACCTGGACGGCTTTGGCGGCGCCTGGAGCCCCATGATGTTGGCCGGCGGGAGCGTCCCCCGGCTGGACACGGCCGTTCGCGACGCACCGCACGGCACCGGCTTCATCGATTCCGAGGCCCAACTCGGGGTCTTCCGAACAGTTTTCCGTAGAGTGAAGGATGCGTCGCTCGACCCAAGCCGGTCGCGTGACCTCATTTGCAGACTGGCCAAGGAACTGTGAGGCTCCGTGTCCACCCCTGACACCTGGCGCAAGTCGTCCTACTCCGGCGGCGGTGACGGCAATAACTGCGTGGAGGTATCTACCTCGACCACCCACGTCGCCGTCCGCGACTCCAAGGCCCCCGCCCGGGCCATCCTCGCCTTCCCGGCGGAGACTTTCACCTCCTTCCTCGACGCATTGAAGGCCCCCTTGGCCAAGCCCTGACGTGTCGGTTCAGCCTGTTTGCTCAATGCGCTCGAAGATGTCCGAGTCCGTTTCCCGCTGCCAGGTCGGCAGGTCGGCCCAGTCGGCGACGTATCCCGGCTTCGGGTCCTCGAAGTGCCTGAACATCTGGGCCGTCCAGCACAGCGCGACGAAACGGCCCTTCTGTTCGCGGCTGAGTCGCGAGGCGTGGCCCTCACTGACCTCGATGAAGGCGCGCACCTGCCCGCACACGGCGGCGGCGGCTTCCCGCTCCCACTGGGGCGTCTCGTCCCACGGCGTTACATAGCCGGGCTTCGGCTCGCCGGGGTAGTGCTTGGTCACACCTGCGATCCAAGCCTCGCGGAAGATCCGACCGTCACTCATGCCCACGTCCCTCTTGTCATGCGGTGCGGGAAAGCGCCGCGATTCGGTGATCCAGACTCGAGATTCGGTCATCGGACATGTGTGGGGCAAGACGCTCCCGAAGCCCGTCCAGCTTCTTGCCGATGAAGCCCGAGTTCGACTGGTCGGCCAGGCCGATCGCCGTCTCCGCGTAGTGCATGACCTGGTCGACATCGCGCCGATGGATCCCGACCACGGCCAGGTCGGTCAGTACGGCGGCGCGGCGGCGCAGCGACAGCGGTTGAGCGAGGGCCGAGGCGAGGGCGTCCTCCGCAAGGTCGGGACGGCCGAGCCGGAGATAGCAGGCGCCGCGTTCCTCGAAGAGGCGGGAACCGTCGAAGCGGAGCCAGCCCCCGTTGCGGGAACGGCCGTCCAGAGCATGGACCTTTTCGGCTTCGTCGAGGGCGCGGGTGCAGGAGTCGATGTCGCCCATGGCCGCGTAGGCCTCGGCCTGGACGGCGGCGACCCAGTGACGGGTAGACAGTGCGGTGTCACCCTTTCGGGCGATACTGCGGGCTGCCGCCAGCAGGGGTTGGGCAGCGGACGCGCGAGGGGCGTACAGCTCGACGTAGGCGTGACGGGTCATGGCGCAGGCCCAGAGATCGTGCTCACCGCCGGCCTGGGCGGCGTGGGCGGCCAGGGTGTAGCACTGCGCCGCGTCGGTGTACCGGTTGGCGTCGAAAAACAGTTCACCGGCGAGCTGGTAGAGGTCGGCCGTCATGGTGCACAGCCGAGCCCGGTCCGCGTCGGTGCGTGTTCCGGCCAGACATGTCGTCAGGGCGTGGAGCTGCCTGCGGACCGCTGGGAAGACGGCCTGTTTCGAGTCGGAGAGGGTGAACACCTGCCACAGGCCGCGCTGTACGCCTTCTCCATTCTCCAGTAGTCCTGCGTCCGTTCGTTCCCGGGGAGAGTCGTCCGAACCGGGCAGGGCGACCAGAGCGCCCGTGACGGCGAGCAGACCCAGGACTTCACGGCGTTTCATGTCGTCGTCATCGCAGGACCTGAGGGCGGGAACGTCGGAAGGCGCGGCGAGATCGGCAGGCGGCTCATCGACGAGAAGTCCTTCCAGCTCGAGAAGAGTGATCTCCAACAGGTTTGCGATCCGGGGGCGTTGGTGTGGTCGCGGAGTGGCACGCCCGCTCTCCCAGCGGATCACGGTGGACACGGCCACCATGAGTGCTTCGGCGAAGCCTTCCTGGGAGTAGCCCCGCGCCGTCCGCCGCTCGGCAAAGCGCTTACGCCTCAACGTCATCGGTCTCCCCTCAGAAGGGCGCACCTTCCCTCGGACGCGGCCCGGATGCGCGGAAAACGCCCGGGCAGTGCGAGGGATCCGCTCTGGGAGACGGTAACGGATTGTCGTTCACTGGTCACATGCCCACCGGAGGTGCAGACCTCCGGTAGCTCTCGAAGCGGTGGTCCTGGTTTCGGTTGTGACTGCCGCACTGTCCGAAAGGAATCACCTCATGTCGATCTCCGAACCGGCTCGCAAAGAGGGTGCCGCCGACAGTCGTACGCACATCCCTCCCGCCTCCACGCGGCCATGGGCCGCGGGCCGACTCGCTCCCTACCCGACCGTCGTCCACAGGTCTCACCTCACGGTCACCATCGATCCCACGACGCAACTCGGCGTGTACCGCGACCGTGCGGGCCGGGTGATCGAGATGGGCAAGCACGGCACCAGTTCCGGTACCGAGACCGCCACGACGACGAACTCGGATTCCCAGAACGACCAGGGACACGACCAGGACAGCAACCAGGACTGATGACCACTACCGACAAGGGGCCGGTCGTCGTGGCCACCGAAGCGGATGACGTCACCGCCGACATGGTGATCACTGAGCTGAACCGGCGTGACGTGCCCGTGGTCCGGTTCAATCCCGCCGACATCGGCGAGAGCCTCACCGTCTCGGCCCGGTTCGGCGCCTGCCCGATGCCGGTGGCCGGAAAGCTGCGCACCCCGACGAGAACGGCCGACCTGCCGACCGTCCGAGCGGTGTACTGGCGTCGACCCGAGTGGCCCTCCTTCCCCCGCCTTTCCTCGGACGATGCCCGTTTCGCAGCAGCACAGGTCCGTTACGGCCTCGGAGGGGTCCTGTACGCCTTGGACAGCCCGCTCTGGGTCAACCACCCGTTGCGCGTCGCTGCAGCCGACTACAAACCCGCCCAGCTGGTCCACGCCCAGCAGCTCGGCTTCAAGGTTCCCTCTACCCTGGTCACCAATGACCCCGTCGAGGCACGCGAGTTCGTGCGCAGTCAGGGGAACACGGTCTCCAAGACACTGCGATGGACCGCCTACACGCGGAACGGTGTACCGATGACCGGATGGACCGATCAGGTCACCGCCGAGGAGATCGACGACAGCGTGCGTGTGGTCCCCCACCTGTTTCAAGCACGCGTGGACAAGGTGGCCGACCTCCGCGTCCTGATCGTGGGCCGGCGCACGTTCGCCGTACGCATCGATTCCGGACTGCTCGACTGGCGCAAGGACTACAGTGCCTTGGCCTACAGCGTCGTGCGTCTTCCCAGCCGGGTGGGCGAAGCCCTCCATGCCTACCTCGACCGTCTGGAGCTGGTGTCGGGGAGCTTCGACCTCGCGGTGGACCGGGCGGGGGACTACTGGTGGCTGGAACTGAATCCCAACGGGCAGTGGGGGTGGCTGGAGACGGAGACGGGCCTGCCCATGTCCACGGCCTTCGCCGACCTGCTCATTCGGGGAGACGGCCCATGACCGACTCGGCACAGGAGCGGCGCCGTATGAGTGCGCTGCTCACCACCAAGGGAGTCCTCACGTCCGCCTGGCTGCGCGAAGCCGTCGAGACCGTGCCGCGCGAGCTGTTCCTCCAACACGGAGTCTTCCTTGACGAGGGGCGGACCTGGCGGCCCGTCACGGCACTCGACACCATCCCGCACGAGTGGCTGGAGCTGGCCTACAGCGTCCGCACGCTCACCACCCAGCTCGACGGCCACCTCAGCGCCGACCAGGCAGCCGGATCCGTCGAGGGTGTGCCCACCTCGTCCTCGACCGACCCCACCACCGTCGTCGGCATGATCGAGCTCTTGGACCTCACGGCGGCACACCGCGTCCTGGAGATCGGCACGGGCACCGGCTACTCCACCGCCCTGACGTGTCAGCGGGTCGGCGAGGACAACGTCACGACGGTCGAGGTCGACCCTCAGGTGGCGGCGCGCGCCGATGCCGCCCTGGAGTCCGTCGGTTGCTCGACGTGGACGGTGACGGGCGACGGGCTCCTCGGACATCCGCCCCGGGCACCGTACGACAGGGTGATCGCCACCTGTGCGGTCCGCCGTATCCCGCACACGTGGGTCCGGCAGACGAAGCCCGGTGGCATCATCCTCAGCACTGTCGGCTCCTGGCCCTGGGGAACCGGACTGGCGAAGGTCACCGTCAGCGACGACGAGACCGCCGACGGCGTGATCGTCGGGCCCTCCTCTTTCATGCAGGCGCGTGCTCAGGCGCTGACCCCCTTGGGCGGTGACCTGTCCGCACGCGCCGCGTACGCGGACGGGGAACGGCCCGCGCTCGTGTCCCCCTTCGCTCTGGAGGAGTGGATGCCAGCCTTCCTCGCCCAGCTCGCCGCACCGGGAGCCCAGTTCGTACGGGCCACCCGGAGCGACGGCGCGCCGCTGCGGTATCTCTTCGACCCGGCGCGGGAGTCGTTCGCCGAGTTCTGTGCCGACGGCGACGGTTGGACCGTCCGACAGGGCGGTCCCGCGTCTCTCTGGGACGACGTCGAGCGCGCACTGGTCGCCTGGCAGGACGAGGGCAGCCCGGGGATCGAGGAGGTGCGGCTCCGCGTCACCGACAGATCGCACATCTACTGGATCGATGGCAGCCCCTCGCTGCGTTGGGAACACCGACTCGCCTGAACCCCCCTAAGCTCCCGGAAAGCACAGCGCCCCACAGCCCATAGGAAGCACGATGGACGACGACGAATCCCTGTCGGCATGGGCCGAGCGCCGGGACCGGAAGATCGGACGGCTGCGTGCCGTGCCGCTCGTCGCGGGGGACGGCCCCCGGGGAACGCACCTCGCCCCCGACGCACCTCGCGTGATCCAGCGGTGGAACGGGCACGAGTGGGAGCCCTACGGCTTCGCCGTGAACCTCGCGGAGGCACGGCGCGCCCTTCACCCCGACAGCGGCGCCGTCCCGAGCCCGGAACCGGCTCCGAAGCTCGGGCCCGGGACGGGCAGGCACCGGAAGCCTCAGGCCGGCCGGTAAAGGGCAATGGCCTCACCAGCCGGGCCTCGTGCCGCCTTCACCCGTTTCCTCACGGTGATGACGGAGCCGGAGGGAAACCCGCCTCGCCGCTGACCCAGCACACCTCCCCGGGGCCGCCGTCGCCCCGGTCGAACTGGCAGCACGCGGCGCCGACGGCGGCGGCGAGGTCGGTGAACGTCCTCCTGATGCCCGCCGACCGCTCGAACAGGCGGCTGATGCCGGAGGTCGGCGCCCAGAACTCCAGGGCCGTGTACCCGGGGTCCAGGAACGACCGGAACCGGACCGTCAGGTAGACGTACCCGATCCGGACCCGTCCGTCCTCCTCGGGCGGCAGACCGTACGACTCCGCGTACGCCCGCACCGCGTCGTCCACCGGGAACATGAGGGACGTGTCCAGGTCGAGCGTCTCGCTGTCGGCGCAGTCGACCGGCTCGCTGCCGAAGCCGGACGTGAAGGGGAGGGTGATCCGCTCGCCGCCGGGCAGCGTGACGTCGAGCGGCGGCACGTCACGGGACGGCGGCGCCAACTCGGCCACGGCGGCCAGCGCTCCCGCGACGCCCCGAGGGGGCAGATGGATGTCGTAGCCGTAGGTCAGGCCCATGTTTCCCTCCGCCGTGCCCGGGAGAACCCCGCCGTCAACCGGTCCTGCCGTACCGGCGGAACTCCGACGTCTCCACCGTCCACGGCCCGAACGGCACCGCGTCGCCGAAGATGTACGGCTCCTCGCTGCTGTACCGGCCCTTGCACGGCTCGGAGTGCACCTCGATCGTGCCGGTGCGCGGGTCGACGATCATGTAGTGCGGGATGCCCATGGCCGGATAGTCGGCCACCTTCTCGTCGTAGTCGTTGCTCGGGTTGGACGGCGAGACGATCTCGACGGCAGCCAGCACCTGCGTCGCGTCGACGGCCAGACCCTCTTCGTCGAGGGTGGCCTCGGGGATCACGACGGCGTCGGGGCGGCGCATGCGGCTGATGGGCGGATGCTCGATCTGGGGGCTGCTCGCGCAGATGTAGCCGGGGCGGGTGTTGAAGAGCTGCGCGTCCAGTTGCTCGCGGATACGACGGACCATGCCCTCACGGCGTTTGGACGGACACCTCATGGCCAGCTCTGGACCCGACGGCCCGATCTCGACGCGCCAAGCCCCTTCGAGTCGCTCCGCGTAGGATCCGAGACCTTCGGCGATATCGCGCATCCTGGCGTAGTCCACGCCCGGAGCGTACCGAGAAGCCGGTCACGGTCATCCCTGTCAGTCCTCACCGGTACCGTCGGATCATGCCCAACCAGCCCCCCGCGGCCCCCGGTGAGCGGCGGCTCGCCACCCTCGAAGGTGTCCTGGAGCGCGTCACGTACGCCAACGAGGAGAACGGCTACACCGTCGCCCGCGTCGACACCGGCAGAGGCGCCGGCGATCTGCTGACCGTCGTCGGCGCGCTGCTCGGTGCGCAGGTGGGGGAGTCGCTGCGGATGGAGGGGCGCTGGGGGTCGCACCCCCAGTACGGCAAGCAGTTCCACGTGGAGAACTACACGACGCTGCTGCCCGCCACCGTGCAGGGCATCCGGCGTTATCTGGGGTCCGGGCTGGTCAAGGGGATCGGGCCGATCTTCGCCGACCGGATCACGCAGCACTTCGGGCTGGACACGCTCACCATCATCGAGGAGGAGCCCAAGCGGCTCATCGAGGTGCCCGGCCTCGGGCCCAAGCGGACGAAGAAGATCGCCGACGCCTGGGAGGAGCAGAAGGCGATCAAGGAGGTCATGCTCTTCCTCCAGACGGTCGAGGTGTCCACCTCCATCGCGGTCCGCATTTACAAGAAGTACGGGGACGCCTCGATCTCCGTCGTGAAGAACCAGCCCTACCGCCTCGCCGCCGACGTCTGGGGCATCGGCTTCCTCACCGCCGACAAGATCGCCCAGTCCGTCGGGATCCCGCACGACAGCCCGGAGCGGGTGAAGGCCGGGTTGCAGTACGCGCTGTCGCAGGCCACCGACCAGGGGCACTGCTACCTCCCGGAGGAGAAGCTGATCGCCGACGCGGTGAAGCTGCTCCAGGTGGACACCGGGCTCGTCATCGAGTGCCTCGGCGAGCTGGCCGCCGAGCCCGAGGAGCCGGACGGCGATCCCGGGGTCGTGCGGGAGAAGGTGCCCCACCCCGAGGGCGGCGAGCCCGTCACCGCCGTCTACCTCGTGCCCTTCCACCGCGCCGAGCTGGCCCTGGCGGGGCAGTTGCGGCGTCTGCTGCACACCGACGACGACCGGATGCCCGGCTTCCAGGACGTGGCCTGGGACAAGGCGCTCGGGTGGCTCAGGCAGCGTACGGGCGCCGACCTCGCGCCCGAGCAGGAGGCCGCCGTCAAGCTCGCGCTCAGCGAGAAGGTCGCCGTGCTCACCGGCGGGCCCGGCTGCGGCAAGTCCTTCACCGTGCGGTCCATCGTGGAGCTGGCGCGGGCCAAGAAGGCGAAGGTCGTGCTCGCCGCGCCCACTGGGCGGGCCGCCAAGCGGCTCGCCGAGCTGACCGGCGCTGAGGCGTCCACCGTGCACCGGCTGCTGGAGCTGAAGCCCGGCGGCGACGCGGCCTACGACCGGGAGCGGCCGCTCGACGCCGACCTGGTGGTGGTGGACGAGGCGTCGATGCTCGATCTGCTCCTGGCCAACAAGCTCGTGAAGGCCGTGCCGCCGGGGGCCCATCTGCTGCTCGTCGGGGACGTCGACCAGCTGCCGAGCGTGGGGGCGGGGGAGGTGCTCCGGGACCTGCTGGCGCCGGGCAGCCCCGTCCCCGCCGTCCGGCTCACCCGGGTCTTCCGGCAGGCCCAGCAGTCCGGCGTCGTCGCCAACGCCCACCGGATCAACGCCGGGCAGCATCCGCTCACCGACGGAATGAAGGACTTCTTCCTCTTCGTCGAGGACGACACGGAGGAGGCCGGGCGGCTCACCGTCGATGTCGCCGCGCGGCGCATTCCCGCGAAGTTCGGGCTCGATCCGCGCCGGGACGTGCAGGTGCTGGCGCCCATGCACCGCGGACCCGCCGGCGCCGGGACGCTGAACGGGCTGCTCCAGCAGGCCGTCACCCCGGGCCGCCCGGACGTGCCCGAGAAGCGGTTCGGCGGACGCGTCTTCCGGGTCGGCGACAAGGTCACCCAGATCCGCAACAATTACGAGAAGGGCGAGAACGGCGTCTTCAACGGCACCGTGGGCGTCGTCACCTCGCTCGACCCGGTCGACCAGCGCCTCACCGTGCTGACGGACGAGGACGAGGAGGTGCCGTACGAATTCGACGAACTCGATGAACTGGCCCACGCGTACGCGGTCACCATCCACCGGTCGCAGGGGAGCGAGTATCCGGCCGTCGTGATCCCCGTGACGACCGGGGCCTGGATGATGCTCCAGCGGAACCTGCTGTACACCGCGGTCACCCGGGCGAAGAAGCTGGTCGTCCTCGTCGGCTCGCGCAAGGCGATCGGGCAGGCGGTGCGGACGGTGTCGGCCGGGAGGCGGTGCACGGCGCTCGACTTCCGGCTGGCGGGGCCCCGAACCTGAAACCTTCCGGTAAACCTCCCGGACCGTGTGAAAAAAATGATCGATCAAACGAGTCGGAAAGGTCACACAGGCTTCCGGATGGGCCCCGGAGGGGGCAGGATGAGCAAGTTGGCGGCACTGAGTGCCGCCAATAGGCCCGATGGTCGACCCCGAGTGCACTCTCCTGAGCCAAGTGGGGGATGGTAGAGACAGTCAGGGCACCTCGAAGATGAGGCACTACGTCGGTGAGGGAAAGACGTGAGCGACAACTCTGTAGTACTGCGGTACGGCGACGGCGAGTACACCTACCCGGTGATCGACAGCACCGTCGGTGACAAGGGCTTCGACATCGGGAAGCTCCGCGCCCAGACCGGTCTGGTGACGCTGGACAGCGGTTACGGCAACACCGCCGCCTACAAATCCGCCATTACGTATCTGGACGGCGAGGCGGGCATCCTCCGGTACCGCGGCTACCCGATCGAGCAGCTGGCCGAGCGCTCCTCCTTCGTGGAGGTCGCCTACCTGCTGATCAACGGAGAGCTGCCGACCGTCGACGAGCTGTCCGCGTTCAAGGGCGAGATCACGCAGCACACCCTGCTGCACGAGGACGTCAAGAACTTCTACAAGGGCTTCCCGCGCGACGCCCACCCGATGGCCATGCTGTCGTCGGTGGTCTCGGCGCTGTCCACCTTCTACCAGGACAGCCACAACCCGTTCGACGAGCGTCAGCGCAACCTCTCCACGATCCGGCTGCTCGCGAAGCTTCCGACGATCGCGGCGTACGCGTACAAGAAGTCGATCGGCCACCCGTTCGTCTACCCGGCCAACGACCTCGGCTACGTCGAGAACTTCCTGCGCATGACCTTCTCGGTCCCGGCGCAGGAGTACGAGCTGGACCCGACGGTCGTCGCGGCGCTCGACAAGCTGCTGATCCTGCACGCGGACCACGAGCAGAACTGCTCGACCTCCACGGTCCGTCTGGTCGGCTCCTCGCAGGCGAACATGTTCGCCTCGATCTCCGCCGGCATCAACGCCCTGTGGGGCCCGCTGCACGGCGGCGCCAACCAGTCGGTGCTGGAGATGCTCGAGGGCATCCGCGACGCGGGCGGCGACGTCGACTCCTTCATCCGCAAGGTGAAGAACAAGGAGGACGGCGTCCGCCTGATGGGCTTCGGCCACCGGGTCTACAAGAACTTCGACCCGCGCGCCAAGATCATCAAGGCCGCCGCGCACGACGTCCTCTCGGCGCTCGGCAAGTCCGACGAGCTGCTGGACATCGCCCTGAAGCTGGAGGAGCACGCGCTCTCCGACGACTACTTCGTCTCGCGCAGCCTCTACCCGAACGTCGACTTCTACACCGGTCTGATCTACCGGGCCATGGGCTTCCCGACCGAGATGTTCACGGTCCTGTTCGCCCTCGGCCGGCTGCCGGGCTGGATCGCCCAGTGGCACGAGATGATCAAGGAGCCGGGTTCCCGCATCGGCCGCCCGCGCCAGATCTACACGGGCGTCGTCGAGCGCGACTTCATCCCCGTCGAGGAGCGCTGAGCCGCAAGGCACCCCCGCAGCGCAGCTGGTGAGTCCCGTACCGCCCCGAGTGGTACGGGACTTTTCCGTGCCCCGGGCGGTCCTGGAGGTCCCGTGAGGGTCCAGGAGGAGACGGACGGACAGCAGAAGGCGCCCTGGCGCCGGTCCCCCCACGGGCCGACGATCCAGGGCGCCTTCCCATGTCCCGGTGCGGATTCCCCCCACGGGATCCGGCCGGGCGTCTGTGAGGACAGCGCCTGAATTCGCTGTGTCGTGCTGGTGGTGCTGGTACTGCTGGTCGTGCCGGTGGTGCTTGCCGCGCGGTCTGCCGGGACAGCGCACGCCCGGGAGGGCCGCTCAAAGCTTCCCGGTGTACGTGTCCCGGCAACGCAGCTCTGGGAAAGTCCCCCAAGACATCCCCAGATGCCAGGTGGCGCCCCCCAAGACGCTGCCTGACATCGCCAACTTAGACCTTCGAACCCCTTCGATGGTTACGTTCGCATCACTGTGATCTGCGTCTCTTGCATATGTCCGTTAGGTGCGCAAGAGCCCCGTACGTCGCACGGGCCTCAAGCGTAAGGAAGATGCGCGAGCCTTGTGAAGAGCTTATGTGAGGTGCGTGCCGGACTCCAGAGGCGCAGCCCCTCTACCTGCATGAAATGCGGACCAGTCGTCGCGGCCCGTCCGCCCGTCCGCCCGCCCGTCACAGCGCGGCGGCCCGCCTGCGCACCAGGAGGTTCTGCGTCCCCAGACCGATCGCCAGGTACGCGTACAGCGACGCGGCCCCCAGCAGTCCGGCTCCGGCCGTGTGGTCCATCCACAGCGCCAGCACGATGTGTATGGCGACCGAGGCGAACCACAGGCCGGTCGTCGCCGCCGTCCCCTTGCGCAGCACCTCGCTCCGGGGCCCACGCCAGATCCGTACGGTCCGGGCCCTGGCCGCGCCGAACGACGCCGCGACGGCCAGGCTCGCCACCAGGAGGACGACGGACAGCGCGGTCAGGGGGTGGTGCTCGTCGACCGAGGCGATACCCAGGGCGAGCCCGGCCGCCCCAAGGACACCGAGGACCACAGGGGCGATCAGTGAGCCGGTGCGCCGCACGGGGCGGGTACGCAACTGCTGCCGCACCACCAGGCCCACGACCGCCACGGCCATGAGGGCAGGTCCGCTGTCGGTGTTCTGCACGTCAACTCCCCGTTGTAGTACCGCTGTGTGCGGCGGTGTCAGCGCTGATCGCGATCGAGACGGTCCGGGATCCTCGCGGCGCCTACGCGGGCGCGGTCAGTGGGTCGGGGTGCGCCGCCACGTAGTCGCAGGCCGCTTCGGAGAAGGCGTGGATGCGGTTGTTGTCCGCCGCGGAGAGCCAGATCAGGCGCCACTCGTACGGCGGGGCGCCCTTGACCGGGACGAACGCCACGTCGGGGCGGGCGTCGTACACCCTCGCGTGGGACGGGACGGGGAAGACCCCGTGGCCCGCGCCGACCAGCGCCCACATCTCCTGGACGCTGCCGAACTCCGTGCTCCTCCCGGCGGCCCGTCCCTGGGGCGCTCTGCCGAGGGGGGACGACGGCGAATCCGCCCGCCCCGCGCCGAACAACCGCTCCGCGCCCTCGGGAGCCTCCCATCGTGCCGTCTGCCCGGCGACGGTCCGCCCGGCCGCCTGCCCGGGAGCGGGGCTCCGCACCGTCTGTTCCGAAGACGCCCGCGGCCGCAGTACTTCGTACCGCGCGAGCTCCGCCACTTCTACCGCCGCCCGCCGCGCCAGCGGATGCCGTGCCGAGACGGCGAGCATCGGCGCCTCCCGGAACAGCACCGGGCCCGCGCTGTGCTCGGGCGCGAGCGTCGACACCGGAGCCGCGAAGTTGTCGATGAGCAGGACGTCGATCACGTCGTCGCGCAGTGGTGCCGTCCCGTCCGTGAAACGGCTCTCGTGCAGCCGTACCTCGCATCCCGGATGCCGGGTCCGCAGCAGCTCCGCCGCGCGCACCACGAACTCCGCGGTGGCCGTCCCCAGGAACCCGACCCGCAACACGCCGTCCACGCCCCGCCCCGAGGCAATGGCTCGCGCGAAGGCGTCCAGGACCGCCTGGTGCGCGGGCCTCAGATCCTCGAAGAGACGCCGCCCGATCGCGGTGAAGGCCACCCGTCGGCTGGTCCGTTCGAAGAGGGCCGCGCCGACCGACCGTTCCAGCTTCTGGACCGTCTTGCTGACCATGGCCACCGAGACGTGCAGCCGCTCGGCACTGCGCCCGAAGTGGAGTTCCTCGCCGACCGTCAGAAAGATCTCGATCTCACGTCGCTCCACCACGCCCCCCACCGTCAACCCACAGGTCAACGATCCTTGCACGATTGCCAATTGATGGCGATCCCCGGGTGGCCGAGGCTGGGAGCACACCGCGGGAACGCGGTCACGAAGCCCCCTCCACGAAAGCCGAGGCGATCACCATGACGTCCACGACGTCCCCCGCACTCACCCTGGTCCTGGGCGGAACCGGAAAGACCGGACGCCGTGTCGTGCGCCGGCTGACCGGACGCGGCCACATGGTCCGGATCGGCTCACGGTCCGGCGGAATCCCCTTCGACTGGAACGACTCCACGACCTGGCAGCCCGCCCTGACCGGCGTGGACGCCGTCTACGTCTCCTACCAGCCGGACCTCGCCGTGCCCGGCGCCCCCGAGGCGATCGGCGCCTTCGCCGAGCTCGCCGTACGGACCGGAGCACGCCGCCTGGTGCTGCTCTCCGGGCGCGGCGAGCCGGAGGCCGAGGCCTGCGAGAAGGCGCTGGCGGCCTCGGGTGCGGAGTGGACGGTCCTGCGTGCCTCGTTCTTCGCCCAGAACTTCAGCGAGGGCGACTTCCTCGGCCCGCTCCTCGACGGGGAACTCGCGCTGCCGGTCGCGGACGTCGAGGAGCCGTTCGTCGATGCCGACGACATCGCCGAGGTCGCCGCCACCGTCCTGGCCGAAGGCGGGCACACCGGCCGCACCTACGACCTGACCGGGCCCCGGCTGCTCACCTTCGCGCAGGCCACGGCCGCGATCGGAGCGGCGACCGGCCGCGAGATCGGCTACGTCACCGTCCCCGCGGAGGCCTACGCGGCCGAACTCGCCGCGCACGGCGTCCCGGCCGCCGTCACCGACCTGCTGACCTATCTGTTCACGAGCGTCCTCGACGGCCGTAACGCCCATCTCGGAGACGGCGTCCGGCAGGTCCTCGGCCGGCCGGCCCGCGACTTCGCCGACCACGTCGCCGAGGCCGCGGCCGCCGGCGTCTGGACCCCCGAGGCCGCCTCGTGAAAACCACGCAGACCGGTACCCTGCTCGCCTCCGTCATCGCCTCCGGCCTGATGGCGGGGCTCTTCGCAGCCTTCGCCTATGCCGTGATGCCGGGGCTGCGCGGCACGTCCGACCACACGTTCGTGGCGACGATGCAGGGCATCAACAAGGCGATCCTCAACCCCGTGTTCATGCTTCCGTTCGTGGGGACGATCCCGCTGATCGCTCTGGCGGTGTTCCTCGCCCGGCGCGGCCACGGGCGGCCGGCGTTGCCCTGGCTCGTCGCCGCGCTCGTGCTGTACCTGGTCGCGTTCGCGGTGACCGTCGCGGCCAACGTCCCGCTCAACGACCGGTTGGAGCGGGCCGGCGCGCCGGACTCCATCGGCGACCCGGCCGCCGTCCGCGAACGGTTCGAGGCGGCCTGGGTCACCTGGAACATCGTGCGCGCGCTGCTGCACACAGCGGCCTTCGCCTGCCTGGCCTGGGCCCTGGTCCTGTACGGCGCGGACCGGTTCCGCACCGACCGGGCGGCAGCGTCCACCTCCGGCGGGTCGCCGGCGTACGCGTACAGCGACGGTCACGAGCGGCCGCCCTTGACGATCGGCGCGAGCAGCATGTGAACAGAGGTGCGGCGGTCCGGTCGGCGGCCGGTGGGGGGACGGGTGCCGGGACCGGTGCCGGCGCGGGGCTATCGGAAGGCGCGCAGCCGGAGGCTGTTGGTGACCACGAAGACCGAGGAGAAGGCCATCGCCGCCCCCGCGATCATCGGGTTCAGCAGCCCGGCGGCGGCCAGCGGCAGCGCGGCCACGTTGTAGCCGAAGGCCCACACGAGATTGCCCTTGATCGTGGCCAGGGTGCGCCGGGAGAGCCGGATCGCGTCCGCCGCCACCCGCAGGTCACCGCGCACCAGCGTCAGGTCGCCCGCCTCGATCGCCGCGTCCGTCCCCGTGCCCATCGCCAGGCCCAGATCGGCGGTGGCGAGCGCGGCCGCGTCGTTGACGCCGTCGCCGACCATGGCGACCGTACGGCCCTCGGCCCGCAGCCGCTCCACCACCGCGACCTTGTCCTCGGGCAGCACCTCGGCGATCACCTCGTCGACGCCGACGGCCGCCGCGACCGACTCGGCCACCCGGCGGTTGTCGCCGGTCAGCAGGACCGGGTGCAGGCCCAGCCGGCGCAGCCCGGCCACCGCCTCGGCGCTGGTCTCCTTCACCGCGTCCGCCACGGCGAGGACCCCGCGCGCCTCGCCGTCCCAGCCGACGACGACGGCCGTACGGCCCCGCTGCTCGGCCTCGTCCCTGGCCCGGGACACCGCGGGCGGCAGAGCGTCGTAGAGGCGCCCCACGGCCACCTGACGGCCCTGCACACGCCCGCGTACACCGCGCCCGGGGACGTTCTCGAAGTCCTCGACGCCCGGCAGGGTGCCGAGCCGTTCCTCGGCACCGGTGGCGACCGCGCGGGCCACCGGGTGCTCGGAGGCGTGCTCGACGGCGCCCGCGAGCCGCAGCAGCTCCTCCTCGTCGGTGCCCTCGGCGGCGTACACCTCGTGCAGGGCCATGCGGCCGGTGGTGACGGTGCCGGTCTTGTCCAGGACGACCGTGTCGACGCGCCGCGTGGACTCCAGCACCTCCGGGCCCTTGATGAGGATGCCGAGCTGGGCGCCGCGACCGGTGCCGACCAGCAGCGCCGTCGGGGTGGCGAGGCCCAGCGCGCACGGGCAGGCGATGATCAGGACGGCGACGGCCGCGGTGAACGCGGCGACCGTGTCACCGGTGGCACCGAGCCAGCCGCCGAAGGTGGCGAACGCGATCAGCAGCACGACGGGGACGAAGATCCCCGAGATCCGGTCGGCGAGCCGCTGCACCTCGGCCTTGCCGCTCTGCGCGTCCTCCACCAGCTTCGCCATCCGCGCCAGCTGCGTGTCCGCGCCCACCCGGGTCGCCTCGACCACCAGCCGGCCCCCGGCGTTCACCGTGGCGCCGGTGACGGCGTCGCCGACGGTGACGTCCACCGGCACGGACTCGCCGGTCAGCAGCGAGGCGTCCACGGCCGAGGCGCCCTCGGCCACCGTGCCGTCGGTGGCGATCTTCTCGCCGGGGCGTACGACGAACCGGTCGCCCACCGCCAGGCGGGCCACCGGTATCCGCACCTCGCGCCCGTCCCTCAGTACGGCGACGTCCTTCGCGCCCAGCTCCAGCAGCGCCCGCAGCGCGGCACCGGCGCGGCGCTTGGAGCGGGCCTCCAGCCAGCGGCCGAGGAGCAGGAAGGCGGTGACCCCGGCGGCCGCCTCCAGGTAGATGGCGGAGGCGCCGTCGGTGCGGGAGACGGTGAGGTCGAAGCCGTGCCGCATGCCCGGCATGCCCGCGTCGCCGAAGAACAGCGCCCACAGGGACCAGCCGAACGCCGCCAGCGTGCCGAGCGAGACCAGCGTGTCCATGGTGGCCGCGCCGTGCCGCACGCCCGTCCAGGCGGCGCGGTGGAAGGGCAGCCCGCCCCAGACCACGACGGGCGCGGCCAGGGTGAGGGAGAGCCACTGCCAGTTGTCGAACTGGAGCGCCGGGACCATGGCGAGCAGGACGACGGGGGCGGCGAGGAGCACGGAGACCAGCAGGCGCTGACGCAGGGCCGACAGCTCCGGGTCGCCGTCGCCGTCTCCGGTGCCGCGCTCCTCGGCGCCGACCTCGTCCGAGGGCTCCGGCGGCGGCGCCGGCTCCTCTGCGGTGTACCCGGTCTTCACGACGGTGGCGATCAGGTCGGCGACCCCGGTGGTCACCGGGTAGCTGACCCGGGCCTTCTCCGTCGCGTAGTTCACCGTGGCGGTGACACCATCCATGCGGTTGAGCTTCTTCTCGACGCGGGCCGCGCAGGAGGCGCAGGTCATCCCGCCGATGAGCAGCTCGACCTCGGCGAGGCCGGGATCGGGGCCGGGATCGGGCCCGGTGGCCGTCGTGGAGGTGCGGGTGTCCGCGGTGGTGCTGGTCATGGTCCGGACTCCAGAACGGGGGTGGTTGCGCCGGGCTCAGACCCGGCCGACGAGCTCGAAGCCCGCCTCGTCCACGGCGGCGCGCACGGCCGCGTCGTCCAGGGGCGCCCCGGAGACGACGGTGACCTCGCCGGTGGCGGCGACGGCCTGTACGGAGGTGACGCCCGCGATCTCGGAGATCTCGCCGGAGACGGCGCCCTCGCAGTGTCCGCAGCTCATTCCGCTCACCTTGTAGACGGTGGTGACGGAGTCCTGGGTGGTGTCGGTCTGGGCGGTCATGTCGTTTACTCCTCGTCGGGGTGCGCGTGGGCGGGTACCGGCGGGTACCCGTGGTCCGGCCCGGACCACTCACCCTCCACCTTACCCCTAGGGGGTATAAAGGCGACGCTCACCCGTCACCCGCGTCCACCTGCGTCGCGTCCGTGCGCCTTCCACTCGTGGTCGAGGACCGCCATCAGCACCTCGTCCACCCGCACGCCGCCCCGCAGGGCGGCCTCCCGGCGCACCCCCTCCACCACGAAACCGGCCTTCTCGTACACCCGCCGGGCCCGCGGGTTGTCGGCGTAGACCTCCAGCTGGACGCGGTGCACGCCGACCTGTTCGAAGGCGTGCCCGACGATGAGCCGCGTCGCCTCGCTGCCCAGCCCGCGGCCGCGTCCCCGGGGCCCCATGAGGGTCCGGAAGGTGCAGCCGCGGGCCGCGGGGTCCCACTCGTACAGGACGACCTCGCCGACGAGTTCGCCGGTGGCGCGGTCGGTGACGGCGAGGTCGAGCCGGTCGGGATCGGCGGTGCGCACGCCGTACCAGGAGCGCAGTTTGTCGAGGGTGAGTTCGGTGGTGGGCTCGAAGGTGAAGCGGACCACCTCGGGATCGTTGACGATCTCCCACATCACGTCGGCGTCCTCGGCGGTGAACGGCCGCAGGACGGTCTTGTCGCCGGTGAGCACGGGTTTCTCGGAGAAGTCCATGCACGGCACTGTGCCCCACCCGGCGGTGGGGCACAGAACGGTTTTCTACCGGTTGCGGTTGCGGGGGCGGGACGCCACCCACGCCCGGACCGTCTCCGCGTACCAGTACGGCTTTCCGCCCTCCACGTGGTCGGGCGGGGGCAGCAGCCCGTGCTTGCGGTACGACCGCACGGTGTCCGGCTGGACCTTGATGTGGGCCGCGATGTCCTTGTAGGACCAGAGCCTTCGGTCGGTCACTAGTCGCACCTCCCTGCGCGCGCCGCGGCGGCGACCGGGGACGGCCGCCGGGGGGAGCCGGGCGCTGCTGGCGATCACCAAGCCTGTTCCGGGTGAACGACGCGGGGTGACGAGCGGTCAGGGCCCGTTCCCGGGTGTGACGGAAGACCCGCGTGCGCGTGACATGTGTGACGCGGAGGGCGCTTTTGTGACACGAGTGCCACACAGGCGTACGCCGTCGTTCAGGCGCGGCGCGTTGACTGCGGCGGACGCAGGCGTTCCGCCGTACGCCCCTCGGCCGCCACTCGGACTACGTCGTCCGAATGTCCGGACAAAACATTGACAGGCCGCACGCACGGGGCTAGAAACCGGGGTGACGCAAGGGCGCGGGCAAGGAGGGAACGCGATGGCGCACGACCCGACGGCACACGGCCGGGGCGCCGGTTCCCCCACCGAACGCCTCCGGCGCGGGAAGGCGGCCTCGCCCTGGCAGGAGCGAGGCACGAGCGCCAACTCCCCGCTCGCACCGGCTCCGCGCCGGAGGTTCCTGCGTCGCGCCCCGACGCGGGCCGCCCACACTGCCCCACGTGTCTACGCGGACACCCAAACCGCAGACACAGTGTCGGGCGCGCCCGCGGCGCCCGGCTGCTGGGATGGAGTCAGGGCCGAGACCGCGACCCGACCGTCCCCGGTCCCGGCCCGTGACCAGCACGAACAGCGTGAGCTGCACCAACGGCACGTCTCGACCCGTCGCCGCCATCTGTGAAGGAGTTCTCGGTCATGACGAACATCGTCAACCACTGGATCGGCGGCAAGACCGCCGAAGGCGCCTCGGGCACGTACGGGCCGGTGACGAACCCGGCGACCGGCGAGGTCACCACCAAGGTCGCCTTCGCCTCCGTCGACGAGGTGGACGCCGCGGTCGCCGCCGCCAAGGAGGCGTACCTGACCTGGGGTCAGTCCTCGCTGGCCCAGCGGACCTCGATCCTCTTCCGCTTCCGGGCGCTGCTGGACGCCCACCGCGACGAGATCGCCGAGCTGATCACCGCCGAGCACGGCAAGGTGCACTCCGACGCGCTCGGCGAGGTCGCGCGCGGCCTGGAGATCGTCGACCTGGCCTGCGGCATCAACGTGCAGCTCAAGGGCGAGCTGTCGACGCAGGTCGCCACCCGGGTCGACGTGTCCTCGATCCGGCAGCCGCTCGGCGTGGTCGCGGGCATCACGCCGTTCAACTTCCCGGCGATGGTGCCGCTGTGGATGTTCCCGATCGCCATCGCCTGCGGCAACACCTTCGTGCTCAAGCCCAGCGAGAAGGACCCCTCGGCCGCCGTGAAGGTCGCCGAACTGCTCTCCGAGGCCGGACTGCCGGACGGCGTCTTCAACGTCGTGCACGGCGACAAGGTGGCCGTGGACCGCCTTCTGGAGCACCCGGACGTCAAGGCCGTCTCCTTCGTCGGCTCGACCCCGATCGCCCGCTACATCCACACCACCGCCTCCGCCAACGGCAAGCGCGTGCAGGCCCTCGGCGGCGCCAAGAACCACATGCTGGTCCTGCCGGACGCCGACCTCGACGCCGCCGCCGACGCGGCCGTGAGCGCGGCCTACGGCTCGGCCGGCGAGCGCTGCATGGCGATCTCCGCGGTCGTCGCGGTCGGCGCCGTCGGCGACGAACTGGTCGAGAAGATCCGCGAGCGCGCCGAGAAGATCAAGATCGGCCCCGGCACCGACCCGTCCTCCGAGATGGGCCCGCTGATCACCAGGGCGCACCGCGACAAGGTCGCCTCCTACGTCGAGGGCGCGGCGGCCGAGGGCTGCGAGGTCGTCCTGGACGGCACCGGGTACACGGTCGACGGTCACGAGGACGGCCACTGGATCGGCATCTCCCTGCTCGACCGGGTGCCGACCACCGCGAAGGCGTACCAGGACGAGATCTTCGGCCCGGTGCTGTGCGTGCTGCGCGCCGAGACGTACGAGGAGGGCGTGGCCCTCATCAACGCCTCGCCGTTCGGCAACGGCACCGCGATCTTCACCCGGGACGGCGGCGCGGCCCGCCGCTTCCAACTGGAGATCGAGGCCGGCATGGTCGGCGTGAACGTGCCGATCCCGGTCCCGGTGGGCTACCACTCCTTCGGCGGCTGGAAGGACTCGCTCTTCGGCGACCACCACATCTACGGCAACGACGGCACGCACTTCTACACCCGCGGCAAGGTCGTCACCACCCGCTGGCCCGACCCGGCCGACGCCCCGGCGGGCGTGGACCTGGGCTTCCCGCGCAACCACTGACACACAAGGTGCCCCGTCCCGCTCCGGACGGGACGGGGCGCCTTCGCGTCTTCTCAGCCCTGCTGCACCCCGGCGTCCTTCACTTCCTGCGTGAGGTCACCGACCTGGTCGGCGGGCGGGGCGACGATGTCCTTCGTCGCGCCCCACTTGTCGAAGTCCATGGTGACCGTCATGGCTCCGAAGTCCTGCTTCAGGCGAACCGGCAGATCCTTGGCG
The DNA here is from genome assembly GCF_042893535.1 of Streptomyces sp. NPDC001599. Lineage (NCBI taxonomy): Bacteria > Bacillati > Actinomycetota > Actinomycetes > Kitasatosporales > Streptomycetaceae > Streptomyces > Streptomyces sp. NPDC001599. Next base: position 161,187 of record NZ_JBIAVA010000005.1, on the reverse strand, counting down.
CCCACCCAGATCTCCATGGTGATCGAGCTGCCGCCGGAGGCGGAGTTGAGCATGCTGTCGGCGCCGCTGAAGGCCTCCTTGAACTTGCCCATGTCCTCTTCGTCGAGCACCGCGCGGTAGTGGGTCGCCGGCTTGCCGTTGACGGTCTCCTTGCCGAGGTTCTCGACGTCACTGGCGTACTTCAGACCCTTCATGGAGTCCGCTGGGCTGCCCTCGCCACCTCCCCCGGCCATCGCGGCGGCACCCGACTCGCCGAATACCGCCGACCCGTCGATCTTCATCCACTCCTTGCCCGCGAGCGGGCCGGCGGGCTGCGGATCGATGTCGTAGTAGTACGCGCCGTCCACGAACAGGGTGCGCACGGTCGGCGAGTCCGTGAGCTCCTGCATCTGCGCGGCCTCGGCGTCCATCTCCACGTCGAGCGCGTAGCCGTCGCCCCAGGAGTACGTGCCGTCCATGGCGATCGGCTCGCCGGTGCCCAGCTCGGTCGTCGTCCTGACCTCGGCGGAGCCCAGCTCCTCGGTCCGGTCGGTGGCCCGGGTGAGGGCCGCCATGATCGTGTCCGCCTTGTCCACGGCCTTGTCGGCCGTCTCGGCCGCCGTCTTCGCGCCCTCCGAGCCGCACGCGGTCGCCGCCACCATCGCGGCCGCCGTGAGCCCCACCCAGGCCGCGGTGTACTTCAGCTTCATGAGTCCCCACCCGTTGCTGCGTTCCTGTGATTCAACTGTGCGAAGGACTCTACCGGGCCCCACCGACAGCCTCCGGATACCGGACGACGGCGGGTTTTTTCGGCCCGTCCCCTACGGTTCCCGCACGGCTCAAACTCCCGTTGCGTCAAGGGTCATGCTGCTGTTTCCGGATGTACAGACGGGTTTGATCAACGGTTTCCGTAGGTAAACACCCATTGACGCGGCGGTTTTCGTCGGGATTCCATCTGGCGTCGGGAGCGGACCAGAACCACGTACGACCCAGCCGCCGGAGGCGATAGCGCTCCCTCGCGAACCACGCCGCACGAGTCGATCGGAACCTCTCCATGACCGACACGCTCCGCCCCGTCGAGACCGCCGCCGCGCCCCCGGACGTTCCGGCACCTCCGGAGCCGAGGACGCTGAAGCGTTCCATCGGGGTCGTCGGCGGCACCCTCCTGACGCTGTCGTGCGTGACCCCCGCCTCCACGCTGTTCGTGGTCGTCCCCGACCTCTTCGGCTCGCTCGGCACCGCCACCGCGCTCACCATTGCCATCGGCTCCGTGCTCTGTGTCGCCGTGGCGTTCTGCTACTCGGAGCTGGGCACCCTCGTCCCCAGCGCGGGCGGCGAGTACGCCATGGTGTCGACGATGGCCGGGCGCCTGGCGGGTTGGCTGGTCTTCGTGCTGTCCCTGCTGGTCGTCATGATCGTGCCCCCGGTGATCGCCATGGGCACGGCCGACTACCTCGAACCGGTCCTGCACCTCGACCCCTCCCTGGCGGGCGCCGGCGTCATGCTGCTCGCCACCCTCGCCGGCCTGCTCGACCTGCGCGCCAACGCCTGGATCACCGGCGTGTTCCTGGTCCTGGAGGTCATCGCCGCGGCCGTCGTCGCGGTGCTGGGCTTCGCCCACGCCGAGCGCGGGCCCGGCAGCCTGGTGTCGATGGAGGTGGGCGCCACGGGCGGCAGTGCGGACCCCGTGACGGCCATGCTGGTCGTCTCCGGGCTCGCCATCGCCCTCTTCATCACCCAGGGCTTCTCCACCGCCGTCTACCTTTCCGAGGAGCTGGAGAACCCGCGCCGCAACGTCGCCCGCACGGTGCTGGCCACCCTCGCCATCTCCACCGTGATCATCCTGGTCCCGGTCGTCGCCATCACCTTCGGCGCCTCCGACCTGGCCGAACTGACCGGCGGCGACATCGGCGCCATGGTCACCGCCTGGTCCGACTCCGCCGTCGGCACCTTCGTGAGCCTGTGCGTGGCGCTCGCCATCGTCAACGCGGGCATCGTCATGGTCATCCAGAACTCGCGCGTGCTGTTCGCCTCCGCCCGCGACAGGGCCTGGCCCGCCCCGGTCAACGGACTCCTCGCCAGGCTCGGCCGGTTCGGCTCCCCGTGGGTCGCCACCCTCGCCGTCGGCGTGCCGGGCGCCGCGCTGTGCTACGTCGACCTCGACACCCTGTACGGCGTCACCGGCGTCTCGGTGACCGCCATGTACCTGCTGGTCGCGGTCGCCGCCCTGCTGTCCCGGCGCGGCGCGCACCGGCACGCGCACGCGTGGCGCATGCCCCTGTGGCCGGTGGTGCCGGTCCTGCTGATCGCGGTCCTCGCCTACGTCCTGACCCAGCAGGAGGCGAGCCACCTGCTGCTGACCGGCTCCATCGCCGCCGTCGCCACCCTGTACTGGGCCCTGTACCTGCGCCCGCGCCGCGACACCCGCTGGCTGGTGACGGTCCCGCAGGACGTCCGCGAGCCCGCGGGACCGTGACGGTCCGCTGACCGCTGTCCGCTGTCCGCTGTCCGCTGTCCGTTGTCCGCTGTCCGCTGTCCGCTGTCCGCCGGTCGCCGGTCGCCGACCGCCGGACCACGACGCCGCCGGGCCGGGACCGCCCGCTGGGCGTGACGGCTCACCGGACGGGACCACTCACCCGCCGGGACGGCCCACGGGGCCGTGACGGCAGCCCGGCTGCTCGGCGGTCTGCCGGACCTTGACCGGCCCGCCGGGCTCCGACCGGCCTACCGCGCCCGTGGTACGCGGGAGCGGCCCCGTACTTCCGTGGGAGGGCCGCCGGTTCAGCCCCGGGGCGGCCCCGGTTGTCGGCGGCGGCCCGTACCGTTGACACATGGATCTTCGACTGCCCCGCGTGCGAGGGCTGCTACGGGGGCCGCGGCGGATGCTCTCCGCCGCGGCCGCCGTCGTCGTGCTCGCCGGCGCCGGGACGTGGACGGCCGTCGCCGGTGACGACCCGGCCCCGGTGCGCCGTGCCGACCGGGTCATGGCGGTGGGCGACGGCGTGCGCCTGGACACCTCGTACTTCACGGCGGGCTCCGGCGGCCGCCGCCCGGCCGTCCTGCTGGCGCACGGCTTCGGCGGCAGCAAGGACGACGTACGGCAGCAGGCCGAGGACCTCGCCCGGGACGGGTACGCGGTCCTGACCTGGTCGGCGCGCGGCTTCGGGAAGTCCACGGGGAAGATCGGGCTGAACGCGCCGGACGGCGAGGTGGCCGACGTGTCCCGGCTGATCGACTGGCTCGCGGAGCAGCCCCAGGTCGAGCTGGACAAGGACGGCGACCCCCGCGTGGGCGTCGCGGGCGGTTCCTACGGCGGCGCGGTCGCGCTGCTCGCCGCCGGGCACGACACCCGGGTGGACGCCGTCGCCCCGGCGATCACGTACTGGAACCTGGCGGACGCGCTCTTCCCGAACGGCGTCTTCAAGAAGCTGTGGGCCGGCATCTTCGTCAACTCCGGCGGCGGCTGCGACCGGTTCGAGGCGGACCTGTGCCGCATGTACCAACGGGTCGCCGAGTCCGGCACGCCCGACGCCGAGGCCGTGAAGCTCCTGGAAGCGCGCAGCCCGCAGGCGGTGGGCGCGCGCATCAAGGTGCCCACCCTGCTGACGCAGGGCCAGACCGACTCCCTCTTCCCGCTCGGCCAGGCCGACGCCGCGGCGAAGGCGATCCGGGCGAACGGCGCCCCGGTGGACGTCGACTGGATCGCGGGCGGCCACGACGGCGGCGACCTGGAGAACGACCGCGTCCAGGCACGCATCGACGACTGGTTCGACCGCTACCTCAAGGACGACGAGGGCGCCGGCACCGGCCCGGCCTTCCGCGTCACCCGCACCGGAGGCGTCGACTCCACCGACGGACAGGCCCAGTTGCGCGGCGCTAGCGCCGACCGCTACCCGGGCCTGACGAACGGACAGCGCTCCGTGCCCCTGCGCGGCCGGGAGCAGAGCGTCGACAACCCGGCCGGAGCCAACCCGCCCGCCGTCTCCGCCCTCCCCGGCATCGGCGGCGCCGGCGGGCTCTCCCAGCTCTCCTCGCTCGGCGTCGGCGTCTCCCTGGACTTCCCCGGCCAGTACGCCGCGTTCGAGTCCGCCCCGGTCGGCGACGACCTGCGGATCACCGGCTCCCCGACGGCCACCGTCCACGTCCGCTCCACCACCGAGGACGCCGTCCTGTTCGCCAAGGTGTACGACGTCGGCCCCGGCGGCACCTCGCCCGTGCTCCCGTCGCAGCTGGTGACCCCCGTGCGCGTCGAGGACGCCAAGGCGGGCAAGGACGTCACGGTCACCCTCCCGGCGATCGACCACGAGGTGCAGAAGGGCCACCGACTGCGCCTGGTCCTCGCCTCCACCGACCTCGGCTACGCCTCCCCGGCCGCCCCGGCGACGTACACCGTCTCCCTCGAGGGCGACCTGAAGGTGCCCACCGCCCCCGGCGTGACGACCGCCGCCGCGCCGCTGCCCGCGTGGGTGTGGTGGCTGCCCCTGGCCGGTGCCGCCGTCGCCCTGGCCCTGCTGTGGACGGGCCGCCGCCGCACCGCCGCGCCCGCACCCGACCCGGCGCTCGCCGAGGTGCCCCTTCAGATCACCGGCCTGAGCAAGCGCTACGCCGGGTCCGCCGAGCGGTACGCGGTGCGGGAGCTGTCCTTCCGCGTGGAGAAGGGGCAGGTGCTCGGCCTGCTCGGGCCCAACGGCGCGGGCAAGACGACCACTCTGCGGATGCTGATGGGCCTGATCAAGCCGGACGAGGGCGAGATCAGGGTCTTCGGCCACGCCATCCGGCCCGGTGCCCCGGTGCTGTCCCGGGTCGGCGCCTTCGTCGAGGGCGCGGGCTTCCTGCCGCACCTGTCCGGCCGGGAGAACCTGGAGCTGTACTGGCGGGCGACCGGCCGCCCGCCCGAGGACGCCCACCTCGACGAGGCCCTTCAGATCGCCGGTCTCGGCGACGCGCTCGCCCGCGCGGTGCGCACCTACTCCCAGGGCATGCGCCAGCGCCTCGCCATCGCCCAGGCCATGCTCGGGCTGCCCGACCTGCTCATCCTCGACGAGCCGACCAACGGCCTGGACCCGCCGCAGATCCGCGAGATGCGCGAGGTGATGATCCGCTACGCGGCGGCCGGCCGCACCGTGATCGTCTCCAGCCACCTGCTGGCCGAGGTCGAGCAGTCCTGCACCCACCTCGTGGTCATGGACCGGGGCCGGCTGGTCCAGGCGGGCCCGGTCGCCGAGATCATCGGCTCCGGCGACACCCTCCTGGTCGGCACCGGCCTGCCCGTGGACGAACCGCTCGTGGACAAGGTCGCCGCCCTGCCCGGCGTCGCCTCGGTCGTGCACACCGACGACGGGCTCCTGGTCCGCCTCGCCCCCGGCGGCACGGCGCCCGGCCTGGTCGCCGAACTGGTCCGGCTGGAGATCCCCGTGGCATCGGTCGGCCCGCACCGCCGCCTGGAGGACGCCTTCCTCACCCTGATCGGAGGTTCCGCATGAGCACGCCCACCAAGCCGGCCACGACCGGACCCGCGCCCGAACCGGCGTCGGCGTCCGACTCCGCGTACGGCTACCGGGCGGGCCGCACGCTGCCCCTGCGGGTGGAGCTGGTGCGCCAGCTCAAGCGGCGCCGCACCCTGGTCATGGGCGCGATCCTCGCCGCGCTGCCGTTCGTGCTCGTCGTCGCCTTCGCGATCGGCGGCGAGCCGGAGGGCCCCGGCGACCGCATCACCCTGATGGACACCGCCACCGCCTCCGGCGCCAACTTCGCCGCCGTCAACCTCTTCGTCTCGGCGGGCTTCCTGCTGGTCGTCCCGGTCGCCCTGTTCTGCGGGGACACCGTGGCCTCCGAGGCGAGCTGGTCCTCCCTGCGCTACCTGCTCGCCGCGCCGGTGCCGCGCGCCCGGCTGCTCGCCTCCAAGCTGGCCGTCGGGCTGGGGCTGAGCCTGGCCGCGATGGTGCTGCTGCCGCTGGTGGCGCTGGCCGTGGGCACGGTCGCCTACGGCTGGGGGCCGCTGGCCATCCCCACGGGCGGTTCGCTCGCCCCCGGCACGGCCGCGCAGCGCCTGGTGGTGGTCGTGGCGTACATCTTCGTGTCCCAACTGGTCACCGCCGCACTCGCGTTCTGGCTGTCCACCCGGACCGACGCACCGCTGGGCGCGGTCGGCGGCGCCGTCGGCCTCACCATCGTCGGCAACGTCCTGGACGCGGTGACCGCGCTCGGCCACTGGCGCGACTTCCTGCCCGCGCACTGGCAGTTCGCCTGGGCGGACGCCGTCCAGCCGAATCCCGAGTGGTCGGGCATGATCCAGGGCACCGCCGTCTCGGTAACGTACGCGCTGGTGCTGTTCGCCCTGGCCTTCCGGGGTTTCGCCCGCAAGGACGTCGTCTCCTAGGTCAACGGAGGATCACCCACCGGTCTCGGCGGGCCGCCCCCGTGCCCGCTTCGAGACACAGCCGTAACACCCCGTGCCGCACGTTTCGCACCGCCGCCCCGTCACAGTCACGTACACCGGCGCCGAACAAGCACAGGGGGACGGACGATGAACCGGTACGGGACCGACGGGAAGCGGGGGCGGCGCGGCACGACCGCACTGCTCGCGCTGACCCTGGCGGGCGGGCTGCTGCTCACCGGCTGCGGGGGGACGGACGACGCGTCGGACGGGGCGAAGGACACCGCGGCCGACTCGCGGGGCGGCTCGGCCCCGATGCCCGCACCCGACCGCCCGCGCGGCGAGGGCGAGCAGCGCTACGACACCGGTACGAGGACCCCCGAGGGGGGCGAGGGCGAGAAGAACGGCGACTCCCGCCAGATCGCGCCCGACCCCGACTACCTGTCCACCTTCGCCCTCGACGTCGACACCGCCTCCTACGGCTACGCCCGCCGCACCCTGTCCGAGGGGCGGCTGCCCGACCCGTCCACGGTCCGCCCCGAGGAGTTCGTCAACAGCTTCCGCCAGGACTACGAACGCCCCGACGGCGACGGCTTCTCGGTGACCGTGGACGGCGCCCGCACCGACGACGAGGACTGGTCGCTGGTCCGCGTCGGCCTCGCCACCCGCACCGCCGAGGGCCAGGACGAACGCCCGCCGGCCGCCCTGACCTTCGTCATCGACATCTCCGGCTCCATGGGTGAACCCGGCCGCCTCGACCTCGCCCAGGAGGCCCTCGGCACCATGACCGACCGGCTCCGCGACGACGACTCCGTCGCGATCGTCACCTTCAGCGACGAGGCCGAGACCGTCCTGCCCATGACCCGGCTCGGCGACCACCGCGGCCGCGTGCACGACGCGATCGACGGCCTGGAGCCGACCGACTCCACCAACCTCGGCGCGGGTGTGGAGACCGGCTACGAGACCGCCGTCGAGGGCCGCCGCGAGGGCGTCACCAACCGCGTCGTCCTCGTCTCCGACGCGCTCGCCAACACCGGCGACACCGACGCGGACACCATCCTCGAACGCATCGCCACCGAGCGCCGCGAGCACGGCATCACCCTCTTCGGCGTCGGCGTCGGCAGCGACTACGGCGACGCCCTGATGGAACGCCTCGCCGACAAGGGCGACGGCCACACCACCTACGTCTCCACCAGCGAGGACGCCCGCGAGGTCTTCTGCGAACAGCTCCCGCGCCACATCGAGCTGACCGCGCGCGACGCCAAGGCCCAGGTCGCCTTCGACCCGGAGACCGTCGCCGAGTTCCGCCTCGTCGGCTACGACAACCGCCAGGTCGCCGACGAGGACTTCCGCGACGACCGCGTGGACGGCGGCGAGGTCGGCCCCGGCCACACCGTCACCGCCCTCTACGCCGTCCGCACCAGGCCGGGAGCCGACGGCCACCTCGCCACGGCCACCGTCCGCTGGCTCGACCCCGACAGCCGCACCCCGCACGAGGAGTCCGGCGACGTGGAGAGCGACGCCCTCGACGACTCCGTCTGGGAGTCGGACCGCGGGCTGCGGGTCACGGCGACCGCGGCCTACTTCGCCGACGCGCTCCGGTCCCCGGGCGGCGACGGCGGCTCCCTGCCGGGCGCACCGGGCCTGTCCGAACTCTCCGAGCGGGCCGACGGCCTGGCGGACCGCACGGAGAACGCGGACCTGCGCGAGCTGGCCGAGGCGATCGAGGACGCGAACCGGCTGACCTGACCCGGCCCCGGGGCGTGGTGCGCCCATTGACGTCTCCTTACGCGTGAGTAAGTTTACTCTGGAGTAAGTTCTAGGCGAGTTCGCAGCCGAGTACACGCGACAGCGCAGCAGTCCGACCGCGACCGGGAGCCGTCATGGGCGTACGCAGGGACCTGAAACGGGCGAGAGAGAGCGGTGACCTGGCGTCCCGCACCAGGACCGAGACCGTCAGGGGCGCGGACGGCACCGTCCGCGAGGCCCGCACCGCAGCCCTCGCGTCCCGCCCCGCCACGGGCAGCACCGCCGACATCCCGTTCACCAACGCCGCCGAGGACCCCGGCGCCGTCGTCCTGCGCCGCGAGGTGGACGGCGCCTGGCGGCCCGTCACCGCCGCCGAGTTCGCCCGCGAGGTCACCGCCGTCGCCAAGGGGCTGATCGCCGCCGGTGTGGAACCAGGCGGCCGGGTCGCCGTCATGTCCCGCACCCGCTACGAGTGGACGGTCCTGGACTTCGCGATCTGGGCGGCCGGCGGCCAGACCGTCCCGGTGTACCCCACCTCCTCGGCCGACCAGGTCGAGTGGATCGTCCGCGACTCCGGCGCCCGGTACGCCGTCACCGAGACCGCCGCCAACACCGCCACGGTCCGGGCCGGCACGGCCGACCACCTCAAGCACCCGCGCGTCTGGGAACTGGACGCCGGCGCGCTCGCCGACCTCACCGCCCTCGGCCGGGGCGTGAGCGACGAAGAGGTCACCAAGCGGCGCACCGCGCTGACCCCGGACACGGTCGCCACCGTCTGCTACACCTCCGGCACCACCGGCCGCCCCAAGGGCTGCGTCCTCACCCACGCCAACCTGCACGCCGAGGCCGCCAACACGGTCGAGCTGCTGCACCCGATCTTCAAGGAGGTCACCGGCCAGCGGGCCTCGACCCTCCTCTTCCTGCCGCTGGCCCACATCCTGGGCCGCACCATCCAGATCTCCTGCCTGCTGGCCCGCATCGAGATCGGCCACTTCCCGAGCATCAGGCCCGACGAACTGCGCCCCGCGCTCAAGTCGTTCCGGCCGACCTTCCTGGTCGGCGTCCCGTACCTGTTCGAGAAGATCCACGACACCGGCCGGGCGACCGCCGAGAAGATCGGCCGCGGCGCCTCCTTCGAACGCGCCCACCGCCTCGCCGTCCGCTTCGGCGCCGCCCACCTGGACCGCTTCCTCGGCCGCGGCAAGGGCCCCACCCCCGGCCTGTGGGCCGGCTGGGCCCTGTACGACCTGCTGGTCTACCGCCGGGTGCGCAAGGAACTGGGCGGCCGGATGCGCTACGCCATCAGTGGCGGCTCCCCGCTGGAGAGCGAACTCAACCTGTTCTTCTACGCCGCCGGAATCATGATCTACGAGGGCTACGGCCTGACCGAGACCACCGCGGCCGCCACCATCGTCCCGCCGCTCGGCCCCCGCCCCGGCACCGTCGGCCCGCCGGTCCCCGGCACCGCCGTGCGCATCGCGGACGACGGCGAGGTGCTCGTCAAGGGCGGCATCGTCTTCGGCGCCTACCGGGGCAACCCCGAGGCCACCGACGCGGCCCTCACCGACGGCTGGTTCGCCACCGGCGACCTCGGCTCCCTCGACGCCGACGGCTACCTCACCATCACCGGACGCAAGAAGGACCTCCTGGTCACCTCCGGCGGCAAGAACGTCTCCCCGGCCGTCCTGGAGGACCGTCTGCGCAGCCGCCCGCCCGTCGCCCAGTGCCTGGTCGTCGGCGACAACCGGCCCTTCGTCGCCGCCCTGATCACCCTCGACCCGGACGCCGTCGCCCACTGGCTGGCGGTGCGCGGGCTGCCCGCGAAGACGCCGATGTCCGAGGTCGTACGGGACGAGAGGATGCGGGCGGACGTCCAGAAGGCCGTGGACCACGCCAACGCGGCCGTCTCCCGCGCCGAGTCGATCCGCGCCTTCCGGCTGGTCGAGGGCGAGTTCACCGAGGAGAACGGCCTGCTGACCCCGTCCCTGAAGGTGAAACGGCACGCGGCCGTCGCGGCGTACGCGGACGACATCGAAGCGCTGTACACGACGCCGGGCCGCTGATCGGCGACCCGGCGACCCAACGACCAGGCGACCCGGCGCCCGGGCACGCGGGCATGCGGGCATGCGGGCATGCGAAAGGGCGGGCCGCCGAAGTGCTCGGCGGCCCGCCCCGGGGCGATGTCAGCCCTTGCCGCCCTCGCCGTTGGAGGACAGGATCGAGACGTCCTCCAGGAGGTGGGCCAGCGCACCGTCGCGCTTGGCCTGCGTCGAGTTCTCGGCGCACTGCTGGTTCATGTCGTCGCCCAGGACGTTGAGGTCCTGGATCGGCACGAGGCCGATGACACTGACCGGGATGTCGCTGACGGCGATGCACGGCTTGTTGAAGGAGCCCTGGATGAGCGCCATCTGCGGGCTCATGTTGCCCGTGGTCATCGAGTTGCCGAAGTACTGCGAGGCGCCGTTCCCGTTGGCCGAGACGGGTCCGCTGTCGTCGCCGATCGCCATCGCCTGCGGGGCCGCGGCAGCGGAGGCGCCCATGACGGAGGCGGCGATCGCCGCGTAGGCAACTACCTTCTTGATCACTGGCCAGTCCTTTCTGAGGAAACCCCGTCCACCGGAGCTCACTGGTCAACTCCGTGGGTCCGGTCGGGTTTCTCCCGTTCACTCCGTCGGCGGACAACGGGAAATGTGTACGGGTCCGCGTTCCACCCGGGATTCCGGGGATTTTTGCGGCGTTTTTGAGATCCCGTGCGGGCCAACCGGGTGAACGCCCGCAACCAATCATCGCGCACCGGGTTGATGAGGCCGTAGGACAGTGCGTCGCTACGACGAAAGGAACGCGAAGTGCTCAAGAAGGCAATGGTCGCCGCGGCGGCTGCCGCTTCTGTGATCGGCATGTCGGCTGCCGCCGCTCCCCAGGCCCTGGCCATCGGGGACGACAACGGGCCGGCCGTGGCCAACGGCAACGGCGCCACCTCGGCGTTCGGCAACTCGGCCACCAAGGGCGACATGAGCCCCCAGCTGTCGCTGGTCGAGGGCACGCTGAACAAGCCGTGCCTCGGTGTCGAGGACGTCAACGTCGCCGTCATCAACCTCGTCCCGATCCAGGACATCAACGTCCTGGCGGACGACCTGAACCAGCAGTGCGCGGACAACTCCACGCAGGCCAAGCGTGACGGCGCCCTGTCGCACGTCCTCGAGGACCTGTCGGTGCTGTCGGCGAACGGCGAGGGCCGCTGAGCCCAGCCCAGCCCGGACGGGCGGCCCGCTGACTTCCGCGTGGGCCGCCCGGCCGTGAACGGGACGGGAATTCGCCGGTGAGCGGAACGACGTCGTCGCTCTCCTGGGGGAACGGCCGGACCGGATCGTGAGGCATCCGAGTGAATTTCGGGGTGTCCCACGTTCATTAGTTTCCCCGGCCGTCAATTCCTCGTTTGCAGGCTGCAGGTCATGGTGCGAGCCGTCAATGCTGTGCTCGCGCGGTTTCGGCCGTCATTCAGGCATGACCGCAGAGAAGGGAAAGTTCATGAAGAAGAGCGCTGCTGTCGTCGCGGGCGCGATCATGGCCCTCGGCATGGCCGCCCCGGCCTTCGCCGACGGACACGCCGAGGGGGCCGCTGTCGGCTCCCCGGGGGTCCTGTCCGGCAACGTCGTCCAGATTCCGGTGAACGTCGACGCCAACGTGTGCGGCAACACCATCAACGTCGTTGGTCTGCTGAACCCCGCGTTCGGCAATGTGTGCGTGAACGACTGACGCAGTTCCGCACCGACCGGCTGCGTCACGGCCGGCCTTGGCCAACTCGTTTGGTTCGGGGCCGGCTTTTCCCCTTTCTGCAGCCCGTCCCCCCGGAGCGTTCTCCGGCCATCTCTCATCTCTCATCTCTCCAAGCAGGAAGACAACCAGAGTGCGACAGACCCTGAGCAGGGGGATGGTCGCGGCTGCCGCCGCGACGGGCATCCTTTCCCTGTGCGGCAGCCCCGCCCTTGCCGACTCGCATGCGGACGGGGCCGCCACGAACTCGCCGGGCGCCGTGTCCGGCAACGCCCTCCAGGTCCCCGTCGACGTGCCCGTGAACGCCTGCGGCAACACCGTCGACGTGATCGCCGCCCTGAACCCGGCCTTCGGCAACGAGTGCGAGAACACCTCGGACGAGAAGACCGACGGCAGCGGCGGCGGATACGGCGAGGACCCGTCGGAGGCCTCGTCCTCGTCCTCGACCTCGGCCTCCTCGTCCGGTTCCCACGCGGACGGCGCGACCGAGGGCTCGCCCGGCGTCGGTTCCGGCAACAACGCGCAGGTCCCGGTCGACGTGCCGGTCAACCTCTGCGGCAACACCGTCGACGTGATCGCCGCGCTGAACCCGGTCTTCGGCAACAAGTGCGAGAACGAGGCGGAGGAGCCCCCCGGCTACGGCGAGGAGGAGCCGCCGCCCCCCACCACGCCGCCCGGCTACGGCGAGGAGGAGCCCCCGCCGCCCACCCACGAGGAGCCGCCGCCGTCCTACGGCGAGGAGGAGCCCCCGCCGCCGTCCGAGGAGGGGCACACCCCGCCGGCTCCCCAGACGGAGCAGCCGCCCGCCCTGGCCGAGACCGGCAGTGAGGGCACGCTGGGCGCCGCGGCCGCCGGTGCCGTGCTGATCGCGGGCGGAGCGATCCTGTACCGCAGGGGCCGCGCCCTCACCGGCCGCTGACCTCACCAGCCCGTCCCGACGCCCCCGGCCGGCCCTCATGGGCCACCGGGGGCGTCGTCGTCGCCTCCGCCCCGGGTGGGCGGGCGGCTCAGCGGCTGCGCGCCCGGTCCTCGTCCGGGCGGTCGGCGTGGTCCGCCGGCGGGGCGGAGGCCTGGCGTACGACGCGGACGCCGGCCGGCGCCGAGGTGCCCGGCCGGGACCCGCCCCGGTGCACGCGGTCCCGCAGCCGGGCGCTCACGTGGCGGCCCCACAGGGCCCACAGCGCCCGGCCCGGCGCCCGGTCGTCCCGGGCGTGCCAGGCCAGCTCGCGCCCCCCGTGTGCCTCGCGGGCCGGACGCAGCGCGCTCAACGGCGCGTAGTTCTCCACCACGAACGCCCGCCCGGGCCGCGGCGCCCCCTGAGGCAGCGGGCGGTGGGTCAGGTCCAGGTGCAGGGCCCGTACGACGTCCAGTCCCGCGGTGTCGGCGAAGAGCCGGAACTGGGCGCCGGGGCGCGGATTGAAGTCGAGCAGGTGATAGCGGCCCGTCGTGCCGCAGCGACGGAAGTCGAGGTCGAAGACGCCCCGGTAGCCCAGCTCCGCGGTGACCCGCTCGGAGAGCGCCTGCACCTGCGGGTTCGGCGTCCAGCGGCCCACCGCCGTCAGACCGGCGCCGCGCGGCCTGGCCCGCGTCTTGCGGCCGGGACCACCCGCCCGGACCGTGCCGAAGCGGTCGGCGTACCCGTGGAAGAACCAGTCCCGGTCGGGGCCCGGCGGCAGGTATGCCTGCAGCAGCAGCCTGCTGCCCGCCTCCTCGGCCCGCAGGTACAGCTCCCCGGCCTCCCGCGCCGAGCGCACCAGCACCGTGCTGCGCAGCCCGCCGCCCGGGGGCACCAGCCAGGGGCGGCTCCACTTCGCCACCACCGGCAGGCCCAGCCGCCACGCCGCACGCGCCGCCTCCGCCGCGCCGTCCGGGACCAGCGTCTCGGGGTGCGGGACGTCCAGCGACGCGCACACACCGGCCAGTTCGGCCTTGTCGGCCACCCGGGCGGGCAGCTCGCCCGGCTGGTCGGGCAGCAGAAACAGGTGGGCCAGCTCCGCCCGCGCCCGGCCCACCGCCACGGCACAGGCGTCGTCCATCGGAATCAGCACGGCGGGCCGCGCGATCCGCGCGGCGACGCCGCGCAGCGCCGCCGCGATCTCGGCGGGCGGCGCGCCGGGCGGCGGCGGGGTGTGCAGCCCGCTCAGGTAACGGGAGGCGCGGACCGGGCTGTCCGCGCAGTCGGCGACCACGTGCACGTCCACCCCCGCGCGGCCGAGCGAGCGCACGGCACCCAGCGTTCCGTGGTGAAAGGGGTTCCGGTCGATCCGCAGCAGAACGGCGGGGACACGGGTGTCGAACAGCGACACGGGAGACTTCCTTCGGATTCGGGCTGGTTCGAGCGGATGCCGATTCGGTTCACCGGTGCGGGCGATCGGCGCACTCGAAAGCCGTAACAGCGGTGGCGTGACGGCATTTCATATGACTGGCTGTCAATAACGGGGAGCGATGCACGGCGAAGGACCAGAGAAGGACCAGAGAAACAAAGGAGGCCGGTATGGCCGCACGGCAGTCACGGACCCGGTCCGGGCGGCGTCCGGCGCGCGCCGCGGCGGCGGTGATCGCGGCGGCGGCGTTCCTGGCCGCGGGCCCCGGCGCCGCCGCCGGTGAACCGGCCGCACCCGAGCCCGGCCCCAAGCCCGGCCCCGCCTTCGGCGCCTACCTGGACTACGGCCCGCGCGGCGTGGCCCGGATGGCCGCGCTGAGCCACTGGCTGGGCGGCGCCGAACTGCGCGTCGGCCACACCTACCTGCCCGGCGACCGCTGGAGCAACATCGAGGGCGCCCCCGGCTTCCTCGACGTGTGGGCCGACTGGCGCACCCGCAAGGCCGACCGGATGCTCGTCCTCAACGTGCCCATGATGGAGCGCAACGAGGAGCACGTCGACGACGACGAGGTGCGCGACCTGCTGCGCCAGGGCGCCGCCGGACGCTTCGACCACCACTTCCGCGCCCTCGCCGAACGCCTCGTCGCCCTCAAGGTGCCCGACACGGTCCTGGTGCTCGGCTGGGAGATGAACGGCACCACCTACACCCACCGCTGCGGACCGGACCCCGAGGCGTGGAAGACGTACTGGAACCGGATCGTCACCACCATGCGCGCGGTGCCCGGCCAGAGGTTCCGGTTCGACTTCGCGCCGAGCCGCGGCCGGGACGCCGTGCCCTGGACCCAGTGCTATCCCGGTGACGCCACCGTGGACATCATCGGCATGGACTCCTACGACCAGCCGCGCGGGATGTCGTTCGACGAACAGGTGAAGGAGCCGTACGGGCTCCAGGCGCACGTGGACTTCGCGAAGGCGCACGGCAAGCCCGTCTCCTACCCGGAATGGGGACTGTTCCGCAACGGCGACAACGCCGCCTACATGCGGCGCATGCTCGCCTGGATGGACGAGCACAAGCCCGTGTACAACACGGTCACCGACTACTGCCCGCACGGCGTGTGGCAGTGCGACGACAATCCCCGCTCCACGGCCGTCTACCGGTCCGTGCTCTTCGGCCGCACCGACGAGCCCGAACCGACGGCCCCGACACCCCCGGAGCCCACCAGCCCCACCACTCCCACCGCGCCGCCCGTGCCCCCGGTGCCGTCCACCGTGCCCGAGCCCCCGGTCGGCTGCTCGCCGCTGGAGCTGGGCGACTGGGTCGAGTACTGGCTCGGCGGAAAGCTGTGCATGCGCCTGGACTGGTACGCGCGGGACAAGTAGCGGGACGAGCGGCGGTGTGCGGAGGGTGCCGCGGTGGCGGCCGGCCCGGTCAGGTGCCGCCACCGTCATGCTCCCTCCGCTCCGCCCGCCGCCGCAGCAACTCCTTGCCCCGCCGTCGGGCGGCGGCGTCGGCCAGCGCCGCCGCCAGCAGCGGGGCCGTGCGGCGGCGGGCCAGCAGCAGCCGCTGGTTCGGCACCGGCTCCGGGCGCCAGTGGTGCTTGTACGGCTCGTTGCCGCGCAGCAGGCTGAGCGTGCCGCGCCCCGGGGCACGGGCGTACTCGGCGCACGTGTCCAGCAGCATCACCGCCACGTCCGCCTTCCGCTCCCGCAGCCGGGGATGCGCGCCGTACAGATAGCCCCCGGCCAACCGGTGGGACAGCAGCGTCACGTCCACGGCCACCACCTCGTCGGCCATCCGGAACTCGGTGACCACCGCGTCCCCGGACCGCACCATCGGCCCCACCGCCCCCACCAGGTGCTCGCGAAAGCGGGTCCGCAGGTGCTCGCCGGTCACCTTCCGCCCCCGCCACTGCAACCGGTGCAGGTCCAGGAGCCGGCCCAGCGCCGCCTCCGTCTCGCCGGGCAGGACGGGACGGCCCTTGACGCCGAGCGCGTCCAGACGGCGCAGCTGGGCGCGGACCCGCTGCCTGGCCTTGGCCGAGGGCAGCCGGGCGACCAACTCGTCCATCGGCAGGGCGGGCAGCTCCAGGCAGAGCGAGTCCGCGAGCCGGTGCCGTGGCCCGTGCCAGTGCGTGTAGAGCCGTTCGGCGGCGGCGCCCGGCCGTACCTCGCGCAGGTCGACCAGCGCGGTGCGGGCCACCGCCGCGACGCCCACCGCGAGCGCGGCCACCGCGTCCGGGCCGCGCTCGTCGGCCAGCAGGACGTCCCCGTAGTCCGAGATCGCCCCGCCGAGCGGCACCAGCGCCGGAACCGGGCGCCGTACGAGCGTCAGCGGCGCCGCGCCGACCAGTTCACCGCCCTCGCGGGCCAGCACCAGGCGCAGCCGCCCGGCCGAACCGTACGCACGCCACCAGGAGAGCAGCCAGGCGTGGCTCTGGAACGGGGTCGCGGCCGCGCACCGGTCGTACAGCCGCCGCCACTGCGGGGCCAGCTCGGCGAAGGCGTCCTCGTCGGTGACCAGTTCGATGGTGTGGCCGGGCGGGAGCGTGCCCGGACACGGCCGCCCGCGGTGCGTCACAGCTGTCCGCGGACGTCGGCCGCCGACGCCGGTCCGGGTACGGGCGCCGCCGCGCGGCCGGGCTCCCGTGCGGCGCGGCGCGGCCGGACCAGCAGGGCCAGCCCGCCGAGGAGTCCGCCCGCGCTCGCGCCCACCAGGGACGTCATTGCGGTGGACGCCGAGGACGGCTCGGTGGGCTCGGTGGCCCGGGCGAACTGCCGCAGTTCCACGTGGGTGTCGTCGGCGGAGTCCGCCGCGTGCCGGGTCAGGGCGCGGGCGACGGCGTTGGCCATGTCGGCGGCCTCCTCCGGGTCGGCGGAGGTGGCCGTCACCGAGACCATCGGCGCGTCCGGCGAGGTCGCGGTGCGCACGCTCCGCTCCAGGGTCGCCACCGGCACGTGGGCCCACATCTGGGCGTCCCCGAGCACCGCGAGCTGTGTCGCGACCCGGCCGTAGGCCTGCGCGAAGCCCAGCGCGGACGCCGGGTCGGACTGGTCTGCGGGGACGGCGACGACGTAACCGGTCGCCGTGTACTGCGGGGTGGTGAGCAGGCCGTACCCGGCGCCGAGCAGCCCGCCGGCGAGGACGCCGGCCGCGAGCGGGGACCACGGCGGCAGGGAGCGCAGGCGGCGCGGGACGTGGCGCAGGGCGGCCCGGGCGCGGCGCGGGCGCGCGGGAGGTGCGGGCCCGTCGTCCGTCGCGGGTCCGGCCGGGGACTGGGTGAGGGGCTCGGTCATGCGGGGGTGACTCCCTGGGATGCCGGGAACGGGGACGACGGGGGCGGGGGCAGCGGTCGGGTGAGGGCGGTCGCGTACACGTCCATCAGCCGGGCGGCGCTGCGGGTGACGCAGTAGTGGCGGGCCGCCTCGGGTGCGATGCGCATGCCGGGGACCGGGCCGTGGGACGCGCGGGTCTCGGCGAGGGCGCGCGCGAACTCCCCGGCGCCGCCGACGACCCGCCGTGCCGTGGGCGCCGCCCCGGGGGGCAGGTCCTCGATCGCCGGGCAGGAGGCGTACAGCACCGGCAGCCCCGACGCGAGCCCCTCCACGGCGGCCAGGCCGAAGGCCTCCTCCGGCGACGGCGACGCGAGGACGTCCATCGCGGCGGCGAGGGCCGGCAGGTCGGGGCCGGGGGAGCCGTCGGGGAGGCAGGGGCGTTCGCCGGTGAGCAGGACCCGGTCGGCGACCCCGGCCTCGCGGGCGGTGCGGCGCAGCAGGTGCTCCGCCGGGCCGCCGCCGACCAGCAGCAGCCAGCAGTCGGGCGGGAGCAGGGCCAGGGCCCGGACCAGGACGTCGAAGCGTTTGGCCGCCGCCAGCCGGCCGACGCCGCCGACGACGTACGCGCCCTCGGGCAGGCCGAGGCGGCGCCGGGTGCGCAGCCGCCGGAGCGGGTCGAAGCGGAAGCGGGCCAGGTCGATGCCGTTGGGCACCACTTCGATGCGGGGCGCGGGCACGCCCCAGCGGCGCAGCCGGTCGGCGACGGTGGGGGAGACGGCGACCGTGGCGCTGCCGAGGCGCTCCCCGGCCAGGTACAGGGCGCGGACGCCCGGGGTGAGCGGGCGGCCCTCCATCTGGGAGTCGCCCAGGGAGTGTTCGGTGGCGACGACCGCGCGCACCCCGGCCAGCCGGGCGGCGACACGGCCGTAGAGGCAGGCGCGGTAGAGGTGGGTGTGCACCAGGTCGTAGCCGCCGGTGCGGATCAGGCGGGCCAGGCGGGGCAGCGCGGCCAGGTCGCGGTTGCCGGCCATGCCGAGGTGGACGACGTGCACGCCGTCGGCCAGCAGCCCGTCGGCGACCGGGCCGGGGTTGGTGAGCGTCACGACGTCGCAGTCGACGGGCAGATGACGCAGGAGCAGCCGCAGCTGCTGCTCGGCGCCGCCGACGCCGAGACCCGTGATGATGTGCAGGGCCTTCACGTCCGCCACCTCACACTCCCGCCGCGGCCCGGCGGCGCAGGCGGTGCAGCCGGGTCTTCAGCAACAGCCGTACGGGTGTGTCGTTCTGGCCCACGTGCACCCGCGGCAGGGCGTACGGGCCGGTCAGCGGGCCGGGGTCGATGGCGCAGGCGTAGCCGTAACCGGCGGCGCGCACGGCGTCGGCGGCGCGGGCGTCGACCGTGCCGTACGGATAGCAGAAGCCGGCGACCGGCGCGCCGGTCAACTCCGTGAGCAGTGCTCTGCTCCCGGCGGTCTCGGCGCTCAGCACGGTGTCGTCCGCCGTGGTGAGGTCGACGTGGGTGAGGCCGTGCGAGCCGATCTCGACGCCCTCGGCGGCGGCCCGCCGGATGCCGTCGGCGGTCAGCAGCGGCTTGCGCGGGCCCAGCGGGTCCCAGGAGTTGACGCCGCCGAGCCGCCCCGGCAGCACGAACAGGGTCGCCCCGCAGCCGTGGCGCCGCAGGCACGGCAGCGCGTGCTCGACGAAGTCGGCGTACCCGTCGTCGAAGGTCAGCCCCACCAGGTCCCGGCCACCGCCGCGGGCGCGGGCGGCCAGCAGCTCGCCGACCGGCACGCCGCGCAGCCCGCGGCGCCGCAGCCAGCCCAGCTGCGCGTCCAGCCGGTCGGGCGTGACCGTGATGCGGTACGGGTCGTCCGAGCGGTCGCCGACGGAGTGGTACATCGCCACCCAGGGGACGGGGCCGGGGCCGGGACGGGCGTCAACAGTCGGTGTCGCGGAAGGGGAACCGGAAGCGGAAACGGCCATGAGGGAGCCTTCGGGTAGGGAGCCTTCGGGTGGAGAACCTTCGTGTGACGGGGTGGAGGAGACGGACGGGACGGACCGGCCCCGGGGCGGCGGGGCCGGTCCCGCGGGCGCCCAGGGCGAGGGTCAGGACGACGAAGACACCGCCGACGGCCGTGGCGCCGACGGCCAGTGCGAGACCGGCCCGCGCGGCCTCGGCCGACGCGCCCCCGGGGCCGGTGACCCGGTCCGCCGCCAGTGCGCCCGCGCCGGTCGCCACGGCCGCCGCCAGCAGGGGACGGCCCAGGTCGCCCAGGACCCGCCGGACCCGCACCGGCACACTGCGCGGGCCCGTCCCGGCGAGCAGCAGGGCGGCGGTGACCGTGATGCCGGCGGCGTTGGCGGCGGCGATGCCGGTCACGCCCCACGGGCCGACCGCGGCGGCACCGGCCACGGCGGTGGCGGTGACGCCGACACCCATCGCGCCGAACGGGTACCAGGAGGCACGGCCCGCGCAGAAGTAGGACCGGGCCAGCGCGCCCACCACGGTCTGGCCGAGCAGCCCGAGGGCGTACACGCGCATGACGCCCGCGGTCGCCGCCGTGTCCGCCGCCGTGAACGCGCCGCGCTGGAAGAGCAGTTGGACGATCTGCGGTGCGCAGGCGACGACGGTGGCCGCGCCGAGGAGCACCAGACGGGCCGCCAGCGCCACGTCCCGCTCGACCCGGTCGCGGGCCCGTTCCGTGTCGCCGTCGGCCAGCGCGCGGGCGACCACCGGGAAGGTGACCGTGCACAGCATCAGCGACAGCGTCATGGGGATCTGGGCGACCTTCTGCGCGTAGTTCAGGTGCGAGATGGCCCCGGAGGGGAGCCCGGAGGCGAGGAAACGCTCGATGAGCACCTGGGACTGGCGGCACAGGGCGAACAGCAGGACGGTGGCGAACAGGGCGAGGGCGAGGGGACGCGCCTCGTCCCCGGTGCCCGGCGGACGCCCGCCGCCGCCCCGGCGGCGCAGTTGCCCGAGCAGCGAGGGCAGTTGCGCCACCACCATCAGGACACCGCCCACCGCGACCCCGACCGCCGCCGAGCGCACCCCCCAGCGCCCGCCGAGCACGAACATCGCCGTGATGATGCCGGTGTTGTAGGCGACGTAGATCGCCGCCGGTGCCAGGAAACGCCGGTGCGCCCGCAGCGCGGCGCTGCAGTACCCGGCGAGCCCGAAGCTGAGGACGCAGGTGGCGGTGAGCCGGGTGCAGTCCACCGCGAGGGCGTGGTCGGGCAGCCCCGGTGCCAGGGCCCTGACCAGCACCGGCGCGGCCACGGCGACCAGTGCACCGGTGGCGGCGAAGGCCAGGGCCAGCCGGGGCAGCGTCGAGGCGACCAGTGCGCGGACCTGGTCGCCGGGGGCGCCCCGGGCGCGGCGGGCCAGCGCCAGGCTGAACATCGGGACCAGGGCGAAGGCCAGCCCGTCCTCGATCAGCAGCGTCGCCGCGAACTCCGGCACCGTCCACGCCACCAGGAAGGCGTCCGTCTCGCTGCCGGCCCCGAACAACCGGGCCAGCGCCTGGTCCCGGACCAGCCCGAGCACCGACCCGGCCACCGAGAGCACGGCCGTCACGAGCGCGGCGCGGGCGAGGAAGCCCCCTGAGGACCGCCTCTCCTCGGCGGCGTCCGTGGTGTCCGGGGGCGGTGCGGTGACGCGGGCGCCGACGTGCGGTGCGTGGTCCAGGGTGGTGGCGGTGGCTGCGGTGGCTGCGGTGGTGGCTGTGGCCGCGGTGCTCATGGCGCCCGCAGTGCTCGTGGCGCCTGCGGTGTCCGCGGTGTCCGCGGTGCCTGCGGTACCCGCGATGCTCGTGGCGCCCGCGGTGCTCGTGGCGCCCGCGGTGCTCGCCTCCGGCGCGGAGGTGCGGGCCGGTGGGACGGCGTCCCCGACCGTACCGTCCGTACCGCCTGTCCCTCTCGTCCCGTGCGCCGTCAACGCTCGGCCACCTCCTGGGTCTGGAAGCCGAGCGCCCACCAGGCCGCCAGCCCGAAGCAGACCGCCGTCAGCACGGTCGACGGCCCGCCGATGTCGGCGTACGCGAAGTCGGTCAGCTGCCACACCAGCAGCCCGCAGGCGACCAACGCGCAGTCCGGCACCGCCCCGTGTTCCCGGCGTGCGGCGCGCAGCCTGCGCAGGCCCAGCACGAGGAGCGCCAGCCAGCTCCCGGCCAGCGCAAGCAGCCCGATCAGTCCCTGCTCGGCCAGCACCAGCAGATACATGTTGTGCGGGGACAGCAGCGGCTGCCTGCGGTACCCGGCACCCGCGCCGTCCGTCTCGCTGCCCGAGGACAGCGCCAGGGAGGCGTGCGCGTCACGGTGTTCGGGGAAGCCCTTCAGGCCCACGCCGGTCAGCGGCCGCTCCCGCCACATCCCGGCCGCCGCCGCCCACATCGTGTACCGGTCGGTCACCGACTGGTCGGGGGCGTCGGCGACCCGCGTGATGGAGCCGACCCGCTCCTGGAGCATCGCCGTACCCACTCCGAAGCCGCCCACCAGCACCACCGCCGCCGCGACCGCGGCCGCCCCCACCGCCAGCGCCCTGCGCACCCCCGCGAGCAGCAGCTGCACCCCGCACGTCACCGCCGTCGCGATCCACGCCCCGCGGCTGAACGACAGGGCGAGCGGCAGCAGCAGGACCAGCGCGCACCCGGCGGCGAGCAGCCGCTGCCGCCCCGGTGTGCGGCCCAGCGCCAGTCCGACCGCGCAGACCAGCCCCAGGGAGACCACGGTCGCCATCCCCATCACGTCCTGCGGCCCGAAGGTGCCCACCGCCCGGATCCGCTCGCCCTGGTAGGAGGCTCCGGTCCCGGTCACGTACTGGTGCACCCCGACCGCCCCCTGCCACAGGGCCAGCCCCACCATCGACCAGGTGAGCAGCCGTACGCCCGCCCGGTCGCGGACGAGCAGCAGGACGGCGGCCGGGACCAGGACGAAGACCTGGAGGTAGCGGCCGAGGCCCGCAAGCCCGGCCCCCGGCGACACGGCACCCGCCGCGGCGACCGCGAGGCCGAGCACGGGCAGCCCGAGCACCACGGCCGCCGTACGGGACAGGGGGCGCCGCCGGTCCCGTACCAGCCGCAGCGCGCAGTACAGCACCGCCAGCGCGGAGACCGCGTCGGCCGGGTGCGCGCCGCCACCGTCGTCCGGGGCGAGCGGCAGCGCGAGCAGCGCGATGACCGCGACCACGGCCAGTACGGGCGGCAGCCGCCGTACGCGCGCCGTCGGCCGGAGGGGCAGGGCGTGGGCCACCTGGGTCAGCTCCCCGTGGGGCGCACGAGCGCGGCGGCCGTGCGCAGCAGGATGCAGATGTCCCGCCACAGCGACCAGTCGTCGATGTAGGCGTTGTCGAAGCGGGCCCGGTCCTCGATGGAGGTGTCGCCGCGCAGCCCGTTGATCTGGGCCAGGCCCGTGATCCCGGCCGGCATCCGGTGGCGGGCCGCGTAGCCGGGGTGGGTCTGGCTGAACCGGGCCACGAAGTACGGGCGTTCGGGACGCGGGCCGACCAGGCTCATGTCGCCCCGGAAGACGTTCCACAGCTGGAGCAGCTCGTCCAGCGAGGTGCGCCGCAGGAAGCGGCAGAACCACGGCATCCGGCGTTCGTCCGCCACGCTCCACCGGGTCGCCGACTCGTGCTCGTCGGCCGGGCGGTGGGTGCGGAACTTCAGCAGCGTGAACGGCCTGCCGCCCTCCCCGACCCGCTCCTGCCGGAACAGCACGCCGGGACCGCCCACCACCCGCAGCACCGCCGCGCAGGCCAGCAGCAGGGGGCTCAGCAGCAGCAACAGCGCCCCCGCCACCGTCACGTCGAGGACCCGCTTGCCCGCGCCGCCGGGGCGCCGTGCCGCCGGCTCCAGGCGCCGGCAGGGGAACCCGGCGATCCGGTCCCCGGCCGGGCGGGCCGGGGCGTCGGCGTGTTCGGGTGCCTCCGCGTCCAGCTCCCACACCGTGCACCCCGACTCGGCCAGCGTCCGCAGCAGCGCCGCCTGTCTGGGCGGTGCGGAGGGGCTCACCGGGGACCCGGCGACCAGGACGTCCCGTACGCCGTTCTGTACGACCGCCCGCCGCACCTCCTCGCCGGTGGACAGCACGGGCAGGCCCGCGGTGCCGTCCGGGCCGCCGGTGACGACCCCGACCGGGCGCAGCCCGCAGCCCGGGTGGCGCAGCAGCGCCGAGGCCACGCGCTGCGCGGTCGCGGCGGGACCGACGACCAGGGCGGCGCGGGGGCGGTTCAGCAGCGCCGTACGGCGTCGGCGGTGCACCGTGCCCCGGCCGGCGCAGCCCGTCACCGCGTGCAGCAGGAAACCGGCGCACAGGGTGCGCACGGACAGGGCGTGCGACGGGTCGTACGCGGCGAGGAGCGCCGCGAGCACCAGCCACACCACCGCGACCCGGCCGCACACGGCGGGCAGGTCGTCCAGCGCGCCGGACGTCCGCCGGGACCGGCGCGGGCGCAGCAGGAGCGAGGCGGCGACCAGCAGGGCCGTGAGCAGCGGTTGGTGCGGGATGCCGGTGAGGACCAGCGAGCCCGGCAGGGCCGCCGTGCCGTCCGCGACGAGCAGCGGCAGCGGGAAGTCCTGCCGTGGTGCGGGACGCCGGTCGGGCAGTCGCGGGCCCGCGGTGCCGTCGCGCGGCGGCAGCACCGAGACGGGGGCGGAGCCGAGGCCGCGCGACTGGCCGGCGGGGGAGGGGACGGTGCTTTCCGCGCTCACGGGTAGGTGGACTCCCTGCACTCGATGGGCACGACGGCCGGCCGCCGCACGGCCGCGGGCCCGTCGCCGATGTCGCCGAAGCGGTCGCCGGTGCCGTCGCCGGTACCGGCGACGGTGTGCGCCGCGGGCGCGGGCCGTACGCCGTCCAAGAGGCCGCCGTTCAGGAGGCCGCCGTACAGGGCCGCTACCGCCGCGGCCGTGTGCCGTACGTCGTGCGCGGACCGCACGTGCGCCCGCCCCCGGCGGCCGAGCGACGCCCGCAGCGGCGCGTCGAGCAGCAGCGCGGCGGCGGCGTCGGCCAGCGCCGCCGGATCCTCGGGCGGCACCACACAGTGCGGTACGAGAGCGGGCGGCAGACCCTCGCGGGCACCGTCCACGTCGGTCACCACCACGGGCCGTCCGCAGGCCATCGCCTCCAGCGGGGCCAGCGCCATGCCCTCCCAGCGCGACGGCAGGACGACCAGGTCGGCGGCCCGGTACCAAGGGGCCGCATCGGCGACGGCACCCGCGAACAGCACGGACGCCGGGGCCCGCGCGGTCAGCCGGGCGCGGTCCGGGCCGTCGCCCACGAGGACCAGCCGGGCCTCCGGCACCCGCGCGAGCACGGACTCCCAGGCGCGCAGCAGGACGTCCTGCCCCTTCTGCCGGCACAGCCGGCCCACGCAGACCACCAACGGCGCCTGGGGGCCGACGCCGCGCAGCCGCCGCACACCGGCCGCGTCGGCGAGAGCGTCGGGGGCGTCGGTGAGGTCGATGCCGTTCGGGATCACCGTCCAGGGCCCGCGCAGTCCGGCCCGCGTCCCCCGCAGCCGTTCCGCCTCGCTCACGCACACCGTCCGTGCCGTCCAGCGCGCCGCCCACCGCTCCCAGCCGAGCGCGAGGAGCGCGGCGGCCCCGCCGACCGCCTCGAACGACCAGGCGTGCGGCTGGAACACGGTCGGGATCCGGCCCCGCACGGCGAGCCGTCCGGCCAGACCGGCCTTGGCGCTGTGCGCGTGCACCAGGTCGGGCCGTACGTCCTCGACCACGCGCACGAGCCGCCGTACCTCCGCCACCAGGGCCGGGCCGGGCGAGCGGGTCGACGGCCAGTGCCGCACATCGGCGCCCAGCGCACGCAGCCGGTCGGCGAGGTCCCCGGCGGGGCAGGCGACCGCGACGCGCAGTCCGGCGGCGAGCTGAGCCCGCGTCAGGTCCGCCACCACCCGGGCGACCCCGCCGTCCACCGGTTGGGTGAGGTGCAGAACCCGTGGCCGTAAGCCGGTCGGTGGCAGGTGCATGCGCGTTTCCTCGCCGTACGGGTGCGTCGAACGGGATGCGTCGAACGGGTGTGTCGAATGGGTGCGTCGAATGGTGTGGGACTCTAGCTGCTATCCGTACTAATACGGCGAAATCGGGTAAGTGTGTTGGATTTGTGAACGCCGGTATTCCGCGAGATCACCCCTTTGGCGGCACAACTCGCGCCCGTGCCACGCGTTGACACTGCGCCGGGCAGCCGCCCGGATGTGTGTACAACCCCAAGGAGCACTTCTCCATGTCGCGTATCGCGAAGGGCCTGGCCCTGACCTCCGTCGCCGCCGCCGCGGTGGCGGGCACCGCCGGTGTCGCCGCCGCCGACAGCGGCGCGCAGGCCGCCGCCGCCCACTCCCCGGGCGTCCTGTCCGGCAACGTGGTGCAGGTCCCGGTCCACATCCCGGTCAACGTCTGTGGCAACACCATCGACATCATCGGCCTGCTGAACCCGGCGTTCGGCAACGAGTGCGAGAACGACTGACGTCGGCTCACCACTTGCCGCACCGGCCGTCCGTACCGCGGTTCCTCCGCGAGCGGGCGGCCGGTTCGCGTTGCCTCGCGGACGGCGGTGTGCTGCCCCGAATGGGGGGACCGGGCCGCGACACGGCGCACGAACCTTGACAGGGCGTCTCACCAGGTAAGACGCGGCACCCGAGAAGGGGGGGGGCGGACGCCCCGGGTCGCCCCCTGCGTTGCAGAGCGCCGAGGGCGCTTCCACGGTGGGCACAACATCCGACGCACCACCGAAAGGAACCCCCATGCGTCTGCCCGCACGGCGAATCGCCACCTCCGCTCTCTGCGCCGGCCTGCTGATCGGTATCTCCGGTCCGGCGGTGATGGCGGCCGACGGCGACTCGGTCCGGGAACGCACCCACGCGGCGTCCCGCGCACCCCTCCCCGACGCCGAGGAACTGCAGAGCCAGGTCGGCAGCCTGGCCGATCTGGGCGACGTGCTCAGGCCCGTCACCGACATGCTCACCGCCATCCTCAAGGCCGACAACGGCCAGCTCTCCGCCACGGACGCCGACAAGCTCTCCACCGCCGTCGAGGAAGCCCTCGCCAAGGCGGACGCGGCGGACACGGACGCCGACGACGCGGCGACCACCCCCGGCACGACCACCCCGGCCCAGCCGGAGGCCGGGACCGACACCCCGGTCACGCTGCCGGCGCCCGTCACGGCGCCGGGCGACGACGGGACGGCGGCGGCCTCCGACCTGACCGCGACCGCCAACGCCGCGCTCCAGAAGCAGGTCGACGCCCTGGTCAAGGCCACCACCTCGGGTACCGCCGAACAGGTGAGCCCGGCCGTCAAGGACGTGATGACCGGCATCGTCAACGTCGTCGCCGCCACGCTCGTCGGCAACGGGCTGCCCGCCGCGGACCTGGCCGGCCTGCCCGGCGTACCGACCGCGCCGGAGGCCACGACCCCGGAGGCCACGACCCCGGAGGCGGCGACTCCGGAGGCCGCCGCACCGGCGAACCCCTCCTGACGCCGCCCCCGGCGTCCCGGGCCGTCGCGCCTCCCCTTCCGGAGGTGCGGCGGCCCTTTCCGTGCCCGGAGATCTCATATGTCTTCCGGACGGCGGAGTTTCCGGGCCCGGCGCAGGTCGTTAGGGAGGGCGTCAGCACACCCTCCGGTGACACGGGTCGCCGAAGAAAGGAACACGATGAAGTCCCTCAAGGCCGCCGCAGTCGTCGCCGGTTCCCTGGTCGCCGCAGGCTCCGCCGTGCCCGCGTTCGCCTACGACGCCGCCGACGCCGCCGCGCTCACGCCCACCAGCCTCAACGGCGCCGTGAACGCGCTGACCGCGGAGCCCATCGACGTCATGCCGATCAAGCACCAGTCGGAAGCGCGCTCCGACGCGCTGGACACCGAGAACAAGGACTCCGTGCTGCACACCGTGAAGGGCGCCACCACGAAGCTGAACTCCGCGAACGGCCTGCTGGGCGGCCTTCCACTGGGCGGCTGAACCACCCCGTTCCCGCGCCCGCTCCCGCGCCCGTCCCGCCTCCGCCTTCCCGACGCCCTACCTCCCGCCCTCTCGCCCTCCCGAAGCCGAACCCCCCGCCTGCTCGAAAGGGACCGTGTCTGTCATGAAGCCGACCACCAGACGAACCCTGGCCGCCGTGGTCACCGGTGTGGCCGCCGCCGTCGGCGTAGCCGCGACCCCCGCCGCCGCGGCCCGCGCGGTTCCCGTGCCGGTGCCGCTGGGCGGCGCGGAGACGGCCCTCGGCATGGAGCTGCCGGAGGTGGCCGGCGAGCTGCCCGTGCCGACGGCGGGCGCACCGGAGGGCCCGCGGTACGTCGAGGGCCGGCTGCTGCCGGAGCGGACGCTGCCGCAACTGCCGGTGCGCGGCGGGCTGCCCGGCGTCGACCTGCGCCAGCCGCTGCCGCACGTCCTCGGCGACGACTTCGACCACGCCGGTGTCGACGCCCCCGCCGCAGAGCTGCGCACCCTGGCGCCGGGACTGTCCCTGGACGCCCCGCTCACCGCGCCGAACCCCGAGGCCCTCGGCCTGCCGGCGCCCAAGCTGCCCGAGGTCGGCGTGCTCGCCCCGGTGGTCCAGACGGTCCCGGTGGCCGACCTGGGCGTCGGACCGGGCCTGTAACCCCCGGGCGGCCTCGCTCCCCGGAGCGGTCGTGCTCCGACTGGCCCTGCGAGCGGTGACCGCGGGGCCCGCCGTTCGGTTAGCGGTGCGGACCAACCGGAACCGGAAGAGGAGTGGGCCATGGTCGGCAACGCGGGTGCGAGGGCGAACGGCGCCGAGCGGGAGTACGCGGCGCAGGAAATGGCGGAGGACGCGGCGAGAGGCGGGCCGGCGTCCGGGACCCGGCGGCAGGTGATGCGGGGGCTGCTCGCCCCGGCCCTCGCCGTCGGCCTGACACCCCTGATCGCCGCCTCGCGACCCTCCCGGGCCGCGGAGGCGGCCACCACCGGACCGCGGCCCGCCCACCCCGGGCCGCACGCCGCCGAGTCCGCCGAGTCCGCCGAGGGCGCTGCCTTCGACGAGACCTACCGCGGCCGGCGCATCCGGGGCATCCGCTCGGCCGCCGGGCGGGCCGTGGGCGCGGGTACCTGGCAGGTCACCGTGGACGGCCGGCCGCTGCATCTGATGCGCCGGGCGGACGGCAGCTGGCTGAGCATGGTCGACCACTACCGGTCGTACCCCACCCCGCTCGCCGCGGCCCGCGGCGCCGTCGACGAACTCGGCCCCGGCGAGCATCTGCGCGACACCCCGTCCACGGGCCACGGCCGGCACTCCGGGGGGCGGCATGGCGTACACGCGTAAGGACGTCAGCACGCTGACCCGCACCGAGAAGCGACGGTTCGTCAACGCGCTGCTGGAGATCAAACGACGCGGGGAGTACGACGAGTTCGTGCGCACCCACATCGAGTACTACGTCTCCGACGGCGAGAAGGGCCTGCGTACGGCGCACATGGCGCCGTCCTTCCTGCCCTGGCACCGACGGTTCCTGCTGGACCTGGAGGAGGCGCTGCGCCGGGTCGACTCGTCGGTCACGGTGCCGTACTGGGACTGGACCAAGGACCGCGGCGCCAAGTCGACGCCCTGGACCGCCGACCTCCTGGGCGGCACCGGGCGGCGGTCCGACCACCGGGTGACCACCGGCCCCTTCGCCCACGCCGAGGGCAACTGGACCATCAAGGTGAACGTCACCGACACGGAGTACCTCACCCGGGACCTCGGCCGCGCCGCCGACCCCCTCGGCCTGCCCTCCAAGAGCGACCTGGAGTGGGCGCTGGACGACCCGAAGTACGACACCTCGCCCTACGACTCCACGGTCCGCAAGGGGTTCCGCAACAAGCTGGAGGGGTGGGGGGCGGGCCGCGGCAGCGTCTCCTGGCGCAACCACAACCGCGTGCACCGCTGGGTCGGCGGGGCCATGGTCGGCGGCGCCTCCGTCAACGACCCGGTGTTCTGGCTGCACCACGCCTTCGTCGACCTCCAGTGGTCCCGCTGGCAGGCCCGTCACCGCGGCGCCCGCTACCTGCCCGCCGAGCCGCCCGGCCGGGGCAGCGCACAGCGCGGGCGGATCGTCGCACGGCACGAGAAGCTGCCGCCGTGGGACGTGACACCGGACGAGCTGGAGGACGTCGGCCGGATCTACCGGTACGCCTAGGCCCATACGGGAGGAGCCCCGGCCGGGGAGGCCGGGGCTCCTCGCGGGTCGGGCGACTCAGCCGCCGTAGCCGCCGCTCTTGTCGTCGTCGTCGCCGTTTTCGCAGGCGTTGCCGAAGGCCGGGTTCAGCAGGCCGATCACGTCGATGGTGTTGCCGCAGAGGTTGACCGGCACGTGCACCGGGACCTGGACGACGTTGCCGGACAGGACACCGGGCGAGCCGACGGCCGCGCCCGCCGCGCCCGCGTCCGCCATGGCCATGCCGGTGCCGCTGAGCACCACGGCACCAGCGCCGAGGGCGATACCGGCGGCCTTCGCGATGCGAGACATCACGTTCTCCTTCTGACTCGGGGAGCGCGGCGGCAGGACGCGCCGCCGCACTGCCGGTTCAACGCACCCGGTCGCAGCGGGTCACGGGGGGAATGTGCGGATCACCCGTTTTGAACGCGGGGCCCGGAGCGGCGGCGTCCGCCGGAAAACCGTTCCCGTGCGCACCGGTGTGTCCACTAGCCTCCCGGCATGCCGAACGACCGAGCCGACTCGTCCAGCGAGGCCTCCGGGACTCCCGAGGCTTCCGGAACCTCCCAGACATCGTCCATGGCGTCCTCGCCGTCCTCGCCGTCCTCGCCGTCCGCGCTGGCGGCACTGCCCGCTCTGTTCGCCGAGGAGAGCCGGGTGCGGGCCTTCGCGGCCGTGGCGCTGGGCGCGGGCGACGCCGCGCAGGTGGCCCGGGCGGCCGGCCTCTCCGCGAAGGAGACGGCCGGCGCGCTGCGCCGACTGCGGGAGCGGGGCGTGGTGACGTCCGGGGACGACGGCCAACTCGTCGTCGCCCACAGCCGTTTCAGGGAGCTGGCCCGCGGCGGCCGTACGGCGTCGGTGGCGCCCCGGGACGCCGCCGCGGCGGGCGACGACGGGCCGGGCGACATGATCGTGCGGACCTTCGTCAGGAAGGGCCGACTGGTGCGTCTCCCCGCACGGTGGACGCGCAAGAAGGTGGTGCTGCGGCACATCGCCGAGCAGACCTTCGCACCCGGCGTGGAGTACCCCGAGCGCACCGTCGACGAGAAGCTGCGCGCGTGGTGCGAGGACGGCGAGGTCGACCATGTGACGCTCCGGCGCCACCTGGTGGACTTCGGCCACCTGCGCCGGAGCGACGGCATCTACGCGCGCCCGGCGGACTCCGCCCGGACGGGCACCGCCTGAGCCCGCCTACGCCCGGCTCGGGGCCGGCGGCGGGGATCCGACGGGCAGGCGCCGTACGGGGGAGCCCGCGAGGTAGGCCGCGATCGCCTCGACGGCCTGGCCGTAGTACGTGGCGTAGTTGGCGCGCGAGACATAGCCCAGGTGGGGTGTGGCGAGCAGGCGCGGGGCCGTGCGCATCGGGTGTCCGGCGGGCAGCGGCTCGGTGTCGAAGACGTCCACGCCCGCACCCGCGATGCGGCCCTCGTGCAGCGCGGCGAGTAGCGCCTCCTGGTCGACGATCGCCGCGCGCGAGGTGTTGACCAGGTAGGCGGTCGGCTTGAGCAGGGCCAGTTCGTCGGCGCCGAGCAGGCCGCGGGTGCGCTCGCCCAGCGCCAGGTGGACGGAGACGAAGTCGGCGGTTCTCAGGAGCTCTTCCTTGGAGGAGGCCAGTTCGACACCGACCTCGTCGGTGCGCTCCCGGGTCAGGTTCTGGCTCCAGGCGCTCACCCGCATGCCGAAGGCCAGGCCGACCTGGGCCACGCGCCCGCCGATCTTGCCGAGGCCCAGCAGTCCGAGCCGGCGGCCGTGCAGGTCGGCGCCCACCGTCTGCTGCCAGGGACCGCCCTCGCGCAGCCCGTTGCCCTCCTGGACGATGCCGCGGGCGAGGCCCAGCAGCAGGGCCCAGGTCAGCTCGACGGGCGGGGTCGAGGAGGAGGCCGTACCGCAGACGGTGACGCCGTGCGCGTCGGCGGCGGCGTAGTCGATCACGCTGTTGCGCATGCCGGAGGCGACGAGCAGCTTCAGCCGGGGCAGCCGGGCGATCAACGAGCCGGGGAACGGCACCCGTTCGCGCAAGGTCACCACGATGTCGGCGTCCGCGAGCGCCGCGGCGAGGGCGTCCTCGTCCGGGAAGTGACTGTCGTGGGACACGACCTCGACCCGGTCGGTGACCGGCGACCAGTCGGCCACCTCGGTCGCCACTCCCTGATAGTCGTCGAGTACGGCGCAGCGCAGTCGCACGGTGGGTGGTCCCTCTCGCCGAAGGTGCAGTGGCGGCCGCCGAGTCTACCGAGGCCGGGGACGCGCCGACGCGGGGAGTGCGGCCCCGGTTGCCGGTGCCGCGAGGCGCAGCCCGACGCCGATCGCCGCCAGGTCCTCCTCGTACGCACTGTGGCGGCGGGCGCACCTGGCCAGGTCCCGGTCGTGCCGGAAGGCCCCGCCACGGGTGATGTGGGGGTCGAAGGCCCAGTCCTCGACCAGCGGTACGCCGTCGGGGGCGCCCGGGTAGGGGGCGTACAGCGTGGACGTCCACTCGTCGGCGTTGCCCGCCATGTCCAGCACCCCGAACGGGCCCGCCCCGTCCGGGAACGAGCCGACCGGGGTGGTCGTACCGATGCCGAGGTCCACCAGGTTGGCCAGGCCGGGGCGGTACTCGTCGCCCCACGGGAACTCCCGGCCGTCGTCGCCGCGGGCCGCGCGCTCCCACTCGTCCTCCGTGGGGAGCCTGACGCCCGGGTCGCCGGTCCGCTCGCCGATCCACCGGCAGTAGGCCGTCGCCGCCTCCCAGCTGACGCCGGTGACGGGGTGGTCGTCGGGAGCCTCGGGCACGGGCCGGCGGGTGGCCGCGGCGAAGACGGACCACTGGCCCACCGTGACCGGGGTACGGGCGAGCCGGAAGGCCGGGAGGCGGATCTCCGTGCGCGGTGCCTCCTTGAGGTACCACTCCACCGGCACCCCCGTGTCGGCGTAACGCTCCGCCACCAGCGCAATGTCCTCGGTCGGGGTGCCTCGGTGCACCACTCCGGCCGGAATCTCCACCCAGTCCACCGGTTCGATCCGCATCGCCCCTCCTGGGCCTGTCCGACAGGACCACCATGATCGCCCGTACCCGCCCGGAGCGAACCCGCTCCGGGACGGAGACCGACCCGGCTTCCGAGCCCAGGGCCCCGCCCCGGCGTGGACGAGGAGCGCCGCCCCGTGGGCCAGGCCGCGCACTTCGCCGGCTCGTCGTGGCCGACCAGCACCTGGAGCAGTTCCCCGGCCCCCAGGTCGTAGATGCGGCTGGTGCGGTCGCGGGAGACGGTGGCGGGCAGCGGTCTGCCCGCCATGGTGGTCACGGACCCGCCGTTGATCAGCTCGCCGCGGCCGCCGAAGGAGCGGATCGGCGTGCCCTCGGTGGTGATGAGGTGGGCCCGGCGGTCGGCCGTGCGGGCGGGTGACGACCTGTCGGCCCTCGCGGCCGACTGACCCGCGTCGGCGGAGCGAGGCGGTGTCCGCACCGGAGAAGGTGCCCTCCCGGAGGGAGGGGTGTCCCGGCGCCCCCGGCAGGACTCGAACCTGCGGCCAAGCGCTTAGAAGGCGCCTGCTCTATCCACTGAGCTACGGGGGCCTGGTGTGGTGGCCTCGGTCGTGCGTGCCCGGGTGTGGGCCGGTCCGTGACCTCGCCGGGGACAAGGATAGGGCTCCCGGCTCCATGTCCCGGACGCTTCCCCTCCGTGGCTCGATGTGGAGGTTCGGTGAAGCGATCCCGATAATCGCAGGCAGTTACGAATCGTGCATCGCTTTTGGCGTCTCGCGCATCGGGTGTTGTCCACTCGTTATGCCTGGACTGTCCTCGCGCCCCAGTAGTCCCTTCCGTCCGGAGTGTCCGGTCGGCGCGCAGACATGCTCATCATGCTCATATGCTTCAGAATTCCCTCAAAATTGGGCATTCTTCACATGTGGTGACCTTGGACGTACGGCCTCAGCTGCTCGACGCACTCTCCGCCCTGCGCGACCGTGTCGCGGCCGCACGCTTCCCGCTGCCCCTCGCGGGGGCCCCACGCGCGCGTGCCAACCGTGACGAACTGCTCGCACAGCTCGACGACTACTTGGTGCCCCGACTGAAGGAGCCCGAAGCGCCGTTGCTGGCCGTGGTGGGCGGATCCACCGGCGCCGGGAAGTCGACCCTGGTGAACTCCCTGGTGGGACGCCGGGTCAGCGAGGCGGGTGTGCTGCGGCCCACGACCCGCACGCCGGTCCTGGTCTGCCACCCGGAGGACCACCACTGGTTCAGCGGCATGCGGGTGCTGCCCGACCTCACGCGCGTGTGGGTGCCCCACCGGGACCCGGACGACGACCTGCTGCTGCCCGGCGAGAACCCCGCGCGCGTGCTGCGGGTCGAGACCGCCGACACCCTGCCGCCCGGCATCGCCCTCCTGGACGCGCCCGACGTCGACTCCCTCGTCGCCGACAACCGCGTCCTGGCGGCCGAACTGATCTGCGCCGCCGACATCTGGGTGATGGTCACCACGGCCGCGCGGTACGCCGACGCGGTGCCCTGGCACCTGCTGCGCACCGCCAAGGAGTACGACGCCACCCTGGTCACCGTGCTCGACCGGGTGCCCCACCAGGTGGTGTCCGAGGTGTCGCGGCAGTACGGGGCCCTGCTCACCAAGGCCGGGCTCGGCGACGTCCCCCGCTTCACCGTCCCGGAACTGCCCGAGTCGGCCTGGGGCGGCGGCCTGCTGCCGGCCAGCGCCGTGGCACCGCTGCGGTCCTGGCTCGTCCACCGGGCACAGGAACTCGACGCCCGGCACCACGCCATGGCCCGCACGGCGCACGGCATCCTCGACTCGCTCAGGTCCCGGATGCCCGAGCTGGCCGGTGCCACCGCCGCGCAGTACGCCGCCGCGCTGCGTCTCACCGCCGCCGTCGACGGTGCCTACGACGCCGAGCACGCGCGCGTGCGGGGCCGGTTGCAGGCGGGCGCCGTGCTCGCCGGGGACGCGCTGAAGCGCTGGCGGGCCTTCCCCCTCGACTGCTCGCCGGAAGAGCTTCTCGACTCGCTGGTGGAGAGCCTGAGCGCCCTGCTGCTGTGCGCCGTCACGGCCGCCGACGAAAGCGTCGACGAGGCCTGGCGGCACGAACCGGCCGCGGGCGCCCCCGAACTCGCGGAGCACGTTTCCGCGCCGGAGAGCGCCGAGCAACGCATCGGGGTGGCCGTACGGCGCTGGCGGCGCGAGCTGGAGGAGTACGCCGAGGACGAGGTGCGCGAGCTGGACCGGAACCTGGCCCCGGACCCCGGGGTGGTGGCCGGCCTGGTCGCCACCGTGCTGCTGGGCGGGCGGCGCGCACGCGTCGCCGGGGAACGGCTCGCCGAGCGGATCGGCGCCCACGGCGCGCTGCGGCTGCGCGACCGGGGCGGGCGGCTGCTGGAGGAACACGTCGACCGGGTCATGCACGTCGAGCGCGAGCGCAGGCTGGCGCCCCTCGACGGTCTCGAGGTGCACCCCGAGCCGCAGGCAGAGCTCATCGCCGCGCTGTCCGTACTGCAGAAGGAGAGGTGACCGGTGACCGCCGTCACTGACCAGGACCCCACCGAGCACACGACGAAGGAGGCGGCGCGGGCGGACGACCGTACCGGCGATTCGGACTCCCGGGACGACCGGGACCGCCAGGATCGCGGGGATCGCGGGGATCGCGGGGATCGCGGGGACGACCGGGATGAACAGAACTGCCGGGACGACCGGGACGACGAGCGCAACCGGGACGGCCGGGGCCGTTGGGCTCGGCGGGGGAGCCGGGACGACCTGGACGACCTGGATGAGCGGGACGCCCGGGAAGACCAGGGCGACCGGGGAGGACGGGGCTCGCAGGGGAGTAGCGACAAGCGCGACCGACGAGATGACCGGGCCGATCGAGACAGCCGGGATCGCCGAGACGGGCGGGACCGGCGGGATGACCGGGACCGTCGGGACAGCCGGGACAGCCGGGACAGCCGGAGCCAGGAGGGCCGCGCCGAGAAGGTGGTCTCCCGTGAGCGCGCCGAGCGGGAGCGCCTCGACCGAGAGCCCGCCGCCGGGGACGTCCGGGATGCCGGGGACGCCGGGCGCGGGACGCGTCCGCGGGAACGGGGGAGCGAGCGCTCCGGCAGCGGCTCTCACGCGCGCGTGCAGGACGACGTCACCGGGGCGCACCGCCGCGCGGAACGCGCCGACGCCCCGGCCGGCGATTCGGCCGTTTCCGGCGACGGCGACGGGGACGGGGGCCGGGGCGGGGAGGAAGCCTGGGGCGACGGGCTGATCGCACGGCGGGTGGACGAGAACGGCGGGGCCGAGCAGTTCGCCGTCCTGCCGAGCAGGCCCGCCGCCTCCTCGGCCGCCCTGATGCCGCTCGCCTACGACGGGAACCTCAGGTCACGCCTGGACGCCCTGCGCGAACTGGTGGGCCTCTCCCGGACCCGGCTCGACAGCGGAACCCTGGCCGAGGCGGGCCGGGTCCTGGACGAGGCCGCCGCGCGGCGCAGGCTCTCCGGACAGCACACCGTCGTCGCCATCGCCGGCGCGACCGGCAGCGGCAAGTCGCAGTTGTTCAACACCCTCGCCGGGGTGACGATCTCCGAGACCGGCGTACGCAGACCGACCACCGCCGCGCCCATCGCGTGCAGTTGGAGCGACGGCGCCGCCAGCCTCCTCGACCGGCTCGGCATCCCGGGCCGGCTGCGCCGCCGTCCGCTCCAGCACCCGGACTCCGAGTCACCGCTGCGCGGACTGGTCCTGATCGACCTGCCCGACCACGACTCGGCCGCCGTGCAGCACCGCGAACAGGTGGACCGCATCCTGGCGCTGGTCGACGCCGTCATCTGGGTCGTCGACCCGGAGAAGTACGCCGACGCCGTACTCCACGAGCGCTATCTGCGGCCGATGGCGGGCCACGCGGAGGTCACCCTCGTGGTTCTCAACCAGGTCGACCGGCTGCCCGGGGAGGCCGCCGAGCAGGTCCTCGACGACCTGCGGCGCCTGCTCGACGAGGACGGCATCGCGCTGGGCGAGCACGGCGAACCCGGCGCGACCGTGCTCGCCCTGTCCGCGCTCACCGGGGAGGGCGTCGGCGAACTGCGCGAGACCCTCGGCCAGTTCGTCGCCGAGCGGCAGGCCCCGGCCCGCCGCATCGCGGCCGACGTGGACGCCGCCGCCCGGCACCTGCGCCCCGTCTACGTCACGGGGCGGCGCACCGGGCTCAGCGAGGAGGCGCGGGAGGAGTTCGCGGACCGGCTGGCCGACGCGGTCGGTGCCACCGCGGCGGGCGAGGCCGCCGAACGCGCCTGGCTGCGCAACGCCAACCGGGCCTGCGGGACA
Organism: Streptomyces sp. NPDC001599; assembly: GCF_042893535.1. NCBI lineage: Bacteria > Bacillati > Actinomycetota > Actinomycetes > Kitasatosporales > Streptomycetaceae > Streptomyces > Streptomyces sp. NPDC001599. The sequence goes on along the minus strand of NZ_JBIAVA010000005.1, from coordinate 124,271 downwards.
CCCTGGCTGCGGCTGTGGCGCTGGTACCACGACCGGCGCGATCCCGTCACGGGACGGCTGTCGTCGCGCGCCCAGGCGGACGAGGAGGCCACGGCCCGTCAGCGCGTCGAACAGGCGGTGCGCACGGTCTCGGACCGGGCGTCGGCCGGACTGCCGGCGCCGTGGGCGCTGGCGCTGCGCGAGGCGGCCGTCCGCGGCGCCCAGGGGCTGCCCGAGGCCCTTGACGAGCTGGCGGTGCGCGCGGGGCTGCCGCCGGGGCGTCCGCCGCGGCCCGGATGGTGGCCGGTGGCGGTCCTCGCCCAGGCGACCATGACCCTGCTCCAGGTGGTGGGCGGCCTGTGGCTGCTGGGCCAGATCATCGGCGTCGTGCCGCCGAACCTGGGTGTGCCCGTGCTGCTGATGGTGGCCGGCATCGTCGGCGGCCCCCTCATCGAGTGGAGCTGCCGCCTGGCGGCCCGCGGCCCCGCCCGGCGCTACGGCCATGAGGCGGAACGCCTGTTGCGGGAGGCGGCCGCGGGGTGCGGCCGGGCCCGGGTGCTGGATCCGCTGGCGGCGGAACTGCTGCGGTACCGCGAGGTGCGGGAACAGTACGCGCGGGTCACGGGGGCGGGTCTGGGGGCGGGGGCGGCGACGAGGTAGCGGCGCGCGTCCACGGCTGCCGCCCGTGCGGGTCGGCGGCTGCCACCGTGCGCTTGCACGGTTGCCACCCGTGCGGGCCGGCGGTTGCCACCCCTGCGGGTGGCGGAGTTCTCCACAGGTACCGGGCCGGTCCACAGCCCTCGGCGGACCGGCCCGGACGCGGGCAGTCTGGCCTCCACGGCGATCGCGACGGACGCGGTCGCCCCGGCCGCCGTACGGGACAGGCCCGTGCGGGAAGGAGGACTCGCGATGAACGAGACGATGATCTGCGCGGTGGGGAACGTGGCCACCCAGCCGGTCTTCCGCGACCTGGCGAACGGACCGTCGGTGCGCTTCCGGCTCGCCGTCACCGCGCGCTACTGGGACCGCGAGAAGAGCGCCTGGACGGACGGGCACACCAACTTCTTCACGGTGTGGGCCAACCGCCAGCTCGCCACCAACGCCTCCGGGTCGCTGGCGGTGGGGGACCCCGTCGTCGTGCAGGGCAGGCTGAAGGTGCGCACCGATGTGCGCGAGGGGCAGAGCCGGACCTCGGCCGACATCGACGCGGTGGCGATCGGTCACGATCTCGCCCGCGGCACGGCGGCGTTCCGGCGCACCGGCAGGACGGAGGCGTCGACCTCCCCGCCCCAGCCGGAACCCAGCTGGGAGGTCCCGGCCGGGAGCACACCGGGGGATCCGGCCCCCGAACAGCGGCCGGATCCTGTCCCGGTGGGATGAGCGGAACCCCCCGGGCAGGATGGATTTGTCGATAATCCCTGTTCGAAAACGCTCTCGGCGATAACGATTCCGATTCGGATCACCGCGCGGACGACGATCACCGGCAAGCCCGGTCCCTCACGTCCTTAGGATGCCGAACGAGCCTTGTGTGGCTGCTGATTCTGCTGGTGGGACCGTTCCCCCCACGTCAACGGGTCCTGCTCGAAGGGGAATTTGGTGTTTTCTTCGCACGCTGTGCCGTCTCTGCCCGGTCGAGGGGCGGCGCGTCTCGCCGCCGGAGCGCTGGCGTCCGCGCTCGCGGTCGCCGGTGTGGTGACCGGTGCGGCTCCGGCCGCCGCCCAGGACGGGGCGGCGCGGGGCCAGGGCGGGGCGACGGCCACCATAGGCGGCCTCAAGACGCACGGCACCGCGGTCATCCACGGGCAGGACGGCGACCAGCAGGTGCCGGCCGGCCTGTTCGAGATGTCCGTCGAGGGCGGCGGCATGCTGCAGACGTACTGCGTCGACATCCAGAACCCGACGCAGAAGGACGCCAAGTACCAGGAGACCCCCTGGAGCGGGACGTCGCTGGGCACCAACAAGGACGCCGGCCGCGTCCGTTGGATCCTGCAGAACAGCTACCCGCAGGTCAACGACCTCGCCGCGCTCGCGAAGAAGGCCGGCCTCCGCGGCGGGCTCACCGAAGAGGACGCGGCGGCCGGCACCCAGGTCGCCATCTGGCGCTACTCGGACGACACGGACGTCGAGGCCGTCGATCCGCAGGCCGAGCGGCTCGCCGACTACCTGGAGGAGAACGCCCGCGACCTCGCCGAACCCGCGGCGTCCCTCGCCCTGGACCCGCCGGCCGTCTCGGGCCGCCCCGGCGAACGGCTCGGCCCGGTGACGGTCCACACCAACGCGGGCGGCGCGACGGTGACGCCGCCGGTGGATGCCACGAGCAAGGACGCGGTACGGATCGTCGACAAGAAGGGCGAGCCCGTCACCAAGGTCACCGACGGTGCCCAGATCTTCTTCGACGTGCCCGAGGACGCGGCGGCCGGTACCGCCCAGCTGTCCGTCCAGGCCTCGACGACCGTGCCGGTCGGCCGCGCCTTCGCCTCCGAGAGCCGGAGCCAGACGCAGATCCTGGCCGGGTCCAGCGAGTCGACGGTCGCGGCGACGGCGACCGCCACCTGGGCCGTCGAGGGCGCGATACCCGCCCTGTCCGCCGAGAAGGACTGCGCCGAGGGCACCCTGGACATCACCGCGCTCAACAAGGGCGACGAGCCCTTCACCTTCGAGCTGCTGGACACCGAGTACACCATCGCGCCGGGCGAGACCCGGACGGTGCCGGTACCGCTGCCCGAGGACCGCGCCTACGACTTCACGATCCGCGGTCCGGCCGGCTTCGAACAGCGCTTCACCGGCGTCCTCGACTGCCGCACCCAGAGCGCCACCCTGTCCGACACCACCCACACCCTCAGCGAACCGGCCCCCGCCCCGGTCGTCACGCCCTCCCCCAACCCCAACCTCGCCGAAACCGGCAGCTCCGACGCGACCCCGCTGATCGGCGGCGCGGCCATCGGCCTCGTGGTCCTCGGCGGCGCGGTCCTGCTGTTCGTCCGCAGGAAGAACGAGCAGTGACGACGCACCCCCGTGACGGCGCAGCTTGATGCACGCTCCCACCATCGCGAACACCGGCAAGGAAATAACTCCGCCCCGGCGGTCACGGGTACGTCATGACGGCCGATCGGCGTCGTCCTGACCGTGCTGTCCATGGAATCCCGATCAACTGATAGCGACGCCTGGGCTTCGCCGTATGGCCGACGACGCTCTGTTCTGTTCCAAGTGCGGGCAGCCCCTGAAGTCGGGCGGCCTTGTGCTGGTCAAGAGGAACGACGACGGCCGGAGGACTTGCCGATCTCTATGGCGTTGCGCAGATCAGCACACCTGGTGGCGGTGGGTGGACCGACCGGAGGAGCCGCTGGAAGTCTGCCCGGTTCCGCAGGCGTTCCGTTGGCATCCTGCCCTCACGCCGGGGGCCGGACCTCGGCCTACAGCCGCAATCCCATGCGGCCACTGGACGAGTGGACGGCGGCGAAGGCGGTAGATCGAGCCTGAGGTGTGCTCATCTCGGCGCGACGGCATCGAGCCATGCGGCGAGTGCGCGAAAGTCGGTGGCACTGAGGCCCTTGGCCGGCTCGACATGGTGCAGCAGTGAAGGCCCAGGATGGCTGGCGTCGACCCAGAGGCGGTCCATGGCGCTGATCTCGTCGTCGACCCAGATGAAGGGTCGGCCGGCGGCCCACTCGACCATGGGGCGAGTCTTCCAGTGGAGACCCTGCGGGGTTCCGCCCGCGTCGGCGTCCGGCCACTCCAGCACCGGCAGCTTCGGCAGGCCGATGCGCGGGGCGACGACTTCGTTCGCCTCTTCCATCCAGGTCGTCGCCCACACGAGTCGGCAGCGCAGAGCAATGAGGCGCACCCCGGTCCCGGGGTCGAGTCGGGCCAGCAGCGGATTCCCCTCCTCGGCGGTCGTCGAGGGGGAGGCAGCGGCGACCTCCTTCTGACCGGCCGAAGACCCGAACGGGATCAGTGGGCCGTCGACGTCGAGGAAGAGGAGGGGGCGCTCCGATGCGCTGGTCACGGCCGCACCGTAGCCCAGCGCGATGGGGGAGCGGCGCCCGCCGACTGGGCCGTCCCGGGGTGGTGCGAGGTGCCCGAGGGCGGTCGACAGTGATCGGCAGTGGCAGGTGGGACTCAGGCGGCGTCCAGGAAAGGCCAGGTCAGCGCGCCCGCAGGGAACGCGTTTCCTCGTAGGGGTGGCGGTGCGGCAAGATGGGGTGTATCTGCCCACTGCCTGATCAAGCTGCCGGACGGTTTCTCTTGGCTGAGTACATTTACACCATGCGCAAGGCGCGCAAGGCGCACGGCGACAAGGTGATCCTTGATGACGTCACCCTGAGCTTCCTGCCCGGCGCGAAGATCGGTGTGGTCGGACCGAACGGTGCCGGTAAGTCGACCGTTCTGAAGATCATGGCGGGGCTGGAGCAGCCCTCGAACGGGGACGCCTTCCTGTCCCCGGGCTACACCGTCGGCATCCTGCTCCAGGAGCCCCCGCTCAACGAGGAGAAGACCGTCCTGGAGAACGTCCAGGAGGGTGTCGCCGAGGTCAAGGGCAAGCTCGACCGGTTCAACGAGATCGCCGAGCAGATGGCGACCGACTACTCGGACGCGCTGCTCGAGGAGATGGGCAAGCTCCAGGAGGAGCTGGACCACGCCAACGCCTGGGACCTCGACGCCCAGCTGGAGCAGGCCATGGACGCGCTGGGCTGCCCGCCCGGCGACTGGCCCGTGGTGAACCTCTCCGGTGGTGAGAAGCGGCGGGTGGCGCTGTGCAAGCTGCTGCTGGAAGCGCCCGACCTGCTGCTGCTCGACGAGCCGACGAACCATCTCGACGCCGAGTCCGTCAACTGGCTGGAGCAGCACCTCGCCAAGTACGAGGGCACCGTCGTGGCCGTCACCCACGACCGGTACTTCCTGGACAACGTCGCGGGCTGGATCTGCGAGGTCGACCGCGGCCGCCTGCACGGCTACGAGGGCAACTACTCCAAGTACCTGGAGACCAAGGCCACCCGCCTCAAGGTCGAGGGCCAGAAGGACGCCAAGCGGCAGAAGCGCCTCAAGGACGAGCTGGAGTGGGTGCGCTCCAACGCCAAGGGGCGGCAGGCCAAGTCCAAGGCCCGCCTCGCGCGGTACGAGGAGATGGCCGCCGAGGCCGACAAGATGCGGAAGCTGGACTTCGAGGAGATCCAGATCCCGCCGGGCCCGCGCCTGGGCAACGTCGTCGTAGAGGTGAACAACCTCAGCAAGGCCTTCGGGGAGAAGGTGCTGATCGACGACCTCTCCTTCACGCTGCCGCGGAACGGGATCGTCGGGGTCATCGGACCCAACGGCGCGGGCAAGACCACGCTGTTCAAGATGATCCAGGGCCTCGAGGAGCCGGACTCCGGCGACATCAAGGTCGGCGACACCGTCAAGATCTCCTACGTCGACCAGAGCCGCGAGCACATCGACCCGAAGAAGACGCTGTGGGCCGTCGTCTCCGACGAGCTGGACTACATCAACGTCGGTCAGGTGGAGATGCCGTCGCGCGCGTACGTCTCCGCCTTCGGGTTCAAGGGGCCCGACCAGCAGAAGGCGGCCGGGGTCCTCTCCGGCGGTGAGCGCAACCGGCTGAACCTGGCGCTCACCCTCAAGCAGGGCGGCAACCTGCTCCTCCTCGACGAGCCGACCAACGACCTCGACGTCGAGACGCTCAGCAGCCTCGAGAACGCGCTGCTCGAGTTCCCCGGGTGCGCCGTGGTCGTGTCCCACGACCGGTGGTTCCTGGACCGCGTCGCCACGCACATCCTCGCCTACGAGGGTGAGTCCAAGTGGTTCTGGTTCGAGGGCAACTTCGAGTCGTACGAGAAGAACAAGGTCGAGCGGCTCGGCGCCGACGCGGCCCGTCCGCACCGCGCCACCTACAAGAAGCTGACCCGGGGCTGATCTTGCGGCACATCTACCGCTGCCCACTGCGCTGGGCGGACATGGACGCGTACGGCCACGTCAACAACGTGGTCTTCCTCCGCTATCTGGAGGAGGCCCGTATCGACTTCCTGTTCCGCCCGGAGAAGGACTTCAAGCAGGGGTCCGTGGTGGCACGCCATGAGATCGACTACAAGCGGCAGCTCGTCCACCGGCACCACCCGGTCGACATCGAGCTGTGGGTCACGGAGATCAGGGCCGCCTCCTTCACCCTCACCTACGAGGTCAAGGACGGGGACGTGGTCTACGTCCGCGCCTCCACGGTGATCGTGCCGTTCGACTTCGAGGCGCAGCGCCCCCGGCGGCTCACCGCCGAGGAGCGGGAGTTCCTCCAGGAGTACACGGACGCCAAGGAGGAGGCCGTCGCCGCATGACGGTGCTCCATCTCGCCGACGAGGGGGAGGCCGCGGATCTCGCGGCCTTCCTCTCCCGGCTGCTCCACTACGACCGTTCGGCCGCCGTGCGCCTCCAGGCGGCCGGCACCGCCCTCGCCGTCTTCGGCCGGCCGCCCTCCTTCGAGGTGCTGGCGGTGCGCGCGGTGCGGCTGGCCAAGCCGTACGAGAACGGGCTCGACAACACCCTCGACGTGACCGTCTCCGCCGGTGAACTGCTCGAGTCCGTGGACGAGCAGGCGGCCACCTCAGGTGTGCCGGACGCGGTGACCGGGCCGCCCTGGGCCGGGGTGCTGCCCCCGCGCGGGGGCTGGCGGACCGAGACGGGGCTGCCCGCCCCGGACGCCCTGCGCGCGCTGGTCGCCGCCGCGGTGGCGGAGTTCCGTACGCGCACGGGGGAGCTGGCCCCCGAGGACCGGACGCGGGCCGAGCTGGACCGGGTCGGGCGGGAGATCTGGTCCCGGACCGTCGGGGAGACCGGGCTGCCGGTGCGGGCCGTGCACGCGGCCCAGTCGCTCGGGTTCCTGCGGCCGCGCGGAGCCTCCGGCCCCGGTCACGACTCGCGCCTCGGCCCGGGTTCCGGCTCGGACGAGGGCGCGGCGAAGCTGCTGTCCTGCGGTGCGTGGCTGCGGCTGCGTACGCCCTTCGGGTCCGTCGCGCTGCGGCGGGCGGGGACCGGGGCCCTGGGCATCAGCGTGCGCTGAGGCCGCTCGGGCCGCCCCGGCCGCTCAGTGCTGGGGTTCGCTGTCGTCCGGACGTACGGCGATGTGGTCGCTCTCCAGTTCCAGGGCGACGCGGTCGCGCATGCCGAGGGCCGCGGTGTAGTCGGCGGGCAGCTGGAGCCGGCCGGCGCGGTCGAGCATGGCGTACTCGCGGGCGACCACCGTCTCGTGGCCGGTCTCGGCGTCCACCTCGCTGCGGCGCAGGACCTCCGTGGAGGTGCGGCCGTCGCGGATGGCGACGGTGCGGCGGACCTCGCCGGCCACCGCCTGGTCGTGGGTGACGATGACGACCGTGGTGCCCAGGTGCTCGTTGGCCGTGCGGAACGCGGCGAAGATCTGTTCCGCGGTGTGGGAGTCCAGCTCGCCCGTGGGCTCGTCCGCGAGCAGCACGGACGGGTTGCCCGCGAGGGCCACGGCGATGGCGACCCGCTGCTGCTGCCCGCCGGACAGCTGCTGCGGGCGCCGGTCGCGGCAGTCCGCGATGCCCATCAGGTCCAGGAGCTCCAGCGCGCGTTCGGCGCGCGCCGCCCGGCGTCCGCCGGTGCCGGACAGCTGCATGGGCAGCGCCACGTTCTGCGCGGCCGTCAGGTAGGGCATGAGGTTCCGGGACGTCTGCTGCCACACGAAGCCGACCACCGTACGGCGGTAGGCGAGGCGGTCCTTCGCCGTCATCGCGAGCAGGTCGCGCCCCGCGACCCGGGCCGCCCCGGCGGTCGGCGTGTCCAGACCGGCCAGGATGTTCATCAGCGTGGACTTGCCGCTGCCCGAGGCGCCCACCAGGGCCATCAGCTCGCCCTCCCGGACCAGGAGGTCGAGTCCCTGAAGGGCCTGTACCTCCACCCCGTCCGCGCTGAAGATCCGGACCAGGCGGTCGCAGGTGATCAGCGCGTCGTGTCCGTAGGCGGGCCGGTCCCGGGACGCCGTGGCGCGGTCGGCCAGCTCCGCGAGCGTGGGGTCGGTCGTCATCGGGTCTCCTCCGTGTCCGTGTCCGCGGTCCGCCGTGTCTGCGTTCGCGCCTTCACCGCGCGTCGCCCGCCCTGAGTTCCGCCACCGCTCCGCGCCGGCCCGACCACCACGCCTGGACGGCCGCCACCCCCACCGCCAGGACCAGCACCGCCACCGCCGGGACGGCCAGCGACCACGGGTCGGCGCTCAGCTCCGCGTGCCCCGCCGGGGACGTCGTGGCCGGCACCGCGAGGGTCGTCAGGTCGATGCCGGGGGAGAGGAGGCGTACGGCGGCCCAGCCGGTCAGGATGCCGCCCAGAGCCGCGGGCAGCGCCTGCGGGAGGGACTCCAGGACCAGCAGGCGGCGGCCCTGGGCGCGGGTGAGGCCCATGGTCCGCAGCCGGGCGAGGAGCGCGGCGCGTTCGGGGGCGGCGCTCGCGAGGGACAGCAGCAGGGCCAGGGCGGCGTATCCGGCGGCGGCGGCCACGGCGGCCGTGTAGATGCGCTCCCCGCCGGACTGCAACGGGGAGTCCACGTAGGTGCCGCGCTCCTCGGACCGCAGGTGGACGGTGCCGGCGTCGTCCGCCGCCCGGTGCAGCGCGCCCGCGTCCAGGTCGCCGCCGGTCAGCAGCAGTACGTTCGGCCGGGTCGCCCCGGCCGGCAGTCCGGCCCGGTCCACGACGAGGAAGTCGTCGCCGTACACGGCCGGGGTGCGGTCGCGGACCAGCGCGATCCGCAGGGTGGCGAAGGTGCCGTCGGCCAGGCGCACCTGGAAGGTGCCGCTGCCCAGCCGTTCGGCGACCGCGGGGGAGGCCAGCGCCGGCAGGACGGCGTTCGCCAAGCCGCCCTCGGCGCCGTCGGGCCGCCCCAGCTCGCCCGCGGGGAAGGCGCCGAGGCTCGTCCGCCCGGCCAGCGCCGCGTAGTCGGCCGGGTCCACCGTCGCGAGCGGCAGCGCCTGGCGGCCGTCCTGGATCCTGGCCTGGTAGTCGATGCCGACCTCGGTGACCTCCCGCACCCCGGGCGCCTGCCCGAGACGGCCGGCCAGCCCGGCGGGCAGCGCGGCCTCGGCCTCCACCCGGGCGTCGGCGCCGACCGAGAGCAGCGCCGCCCGGTCGCGGGCGTCGGCCACGCCGTTGAGGACCGACCCGCCGAAGGCCGCCACGGTGAACGCGGTCAGCAGCGCGAGCAGGGGCAGCACCGCGGATGCGGAGGTACGGCCCGCCCGGGCCAGCGCGAGCGGCCCGACGGCGCCCCGCAGCCGCCTGGCCGGGCGGGCCAGACCGCGCAGCGGCAGCGGGTACAGGCGCACCAGCACCAGCGCGGCGATCACCCCGACCAGGACCGGGGCCACCGCCACCAGGTCACCGGCGCCGTCCGTCGCCCCGCGCCGGCGCAGCATCTCGACCGCGCCGAGCGCGAGGACCACGACGGTCAGTTCGGCGACGGTACGGCGCCGGGAGGCACGCGCGGACGCCACGTCGCGCCGGCCGTCGTGGATCCGTACGGCGTGGTGGGCGGCGGCGGCCCGCAGCGGCAGCGCGAGAGCGGCCACGGCGGTGACCGCGGCGGCGGCCCAGAGCGCGGGCAGCGGCCGGGCGCCGGGCAGCGCCAGCAGGGCCGCGCCGAACCCGAGGGCGCCCGCGGGCACGGCCACCACGGCCGTCTCGGCGAGCAGCCGCCCCACCATGCCCCGTACGGAGGCGCCGCGGGCCCGCAGCAGGGCCAGTTCGGCGCGGCGCCGCTCGGCGGCCAGGCCGCCCGCCATCAGCAGGACCACGGCGGCGACCGTGCCCGCGCCCGACGCGGCGACGACGACCAGCGGGCCGATGTCGCCGCGGAGCTCCCCGTACGTGGTGAAGGCGGCGTCGAGTCCCGTCGTGGCGTCGGTGAGCGGGTTGATCGTCGCGTGCAGTTCCTCGAGGCCCGGACCGGACTCCAGGGAGGCCACGGCGGAGGCGAGACCGTCGAGGTCGCGGCTGTGCAGGGTGTCCGGGGCGGGGGTCAGGTGCCAGTAGCGGACCGTGGAGGTCACGCCCAGCAGCGCGGGCGCCGCCTCGGGGGCGAGCAGCAGACCGCCGACCCAGTAGGAGGGGTTGGAGGCACCCATCGGTCCCGGTACGCGCCGCAGGGAGGGGGCGCGCAGCAGGGATTCGACGGACCAGTAGGGGCTGTCGGCCTCCTCGGGCGTGACGATGCCGGTGACGCGGACGGTGAGGTCGCGTTGGGCCGGCACGTGGATGACCGAGCCCACCTCGATGTGCAGCGTGCGGGCCGTCTCCTCGGTCACCGCGGCCTGCACCTCGGTGGTCTCGACGCTGGCCTCCCCGCCGGGGACCTCGGGCAGCCGGCCGGAGCTCAGCCGGCTGTGGTCGGCGAGACCGTGCGGGGCGGCGAGGAGCAACTCCGCGGGGAGGCCGTCGGGCCGGGGCAGCCACTCGTCCGGCGAGGGCAGGGTGTCGGTGGTGCGGACGCCGTAGGAGGACCGCTTCCCGTCGATGACGAGCGGCCGTTCGACCACGTCGAGGGTGGACCTGTACAGCTCGGTGAGGCGTTCGGGCCGGACGCTCTCCTCCGTGTGGGCCACCCCTCCGTCGAGATCGGGACCCGTGGTCACCAGGATGCTGCTCTCGTCGACCGGGGCGCGCTCGACGGCCTGGCGCAGACCGGCGTCCGTGTACCGGTCCAGCGCCCGGGGGAACGCGGCGGCCAGGCACGCGGTCAGCGCCACCAGCACCGCCAGCGCGACGGCGGCGCCGGGGGCGGCCCGCAGCCGGGTGCGCACCCAGGGGGCGGTCACGCGGTTCACCGTCCGGTACCTCCCGGTCCTTCGGGGGCCGCCACCGTGTGTGTGCGGCGCGGCGCCCGTGCGGTGGTGGTCACCGGCACGGTGGTGGTCACCGGCACAGTGGTGGTCACCGGCACGGTGGCGGCCCTCTCGGCCGGTGGCGGCGGGGCGGTCACGCGGTTCACCGTCCGGTACCTCCGTGGTCCTTGAGGGTCACCGTCGTGTCGGTGCGGCGCAGGGCCAGTGCCGCGGTGACCAGGAGCGGGACGACGGCCATGCCGGCCAGCAGCAGGGCGACGCGGTCACCCGGCAGGGTCACGTGCACCTCCGGCACGGGGCGGGTGGCCTGCGGGGTCAGTACGGTCAGCGGGATCACCGCCCGGGTCAGGACCGCGCCCAGGGCGGCGCCGGTCAGCAGCGCGAGGCCGGTCAGCACGCCCTGCTCGGCGGCGACCGTCCGGGCCAGCCGGCCGCGCGAGGCGCCCAGGGCACGCAGTACGGAGAACTCGGTGCCCCGCTCGCGCAGCGACCCGGTGGCGCTCACCGCGAAGCCGACCGCCGCGAGCGCGGCCGCCACCAGGGTCGCCGCGGCGAACGCGGCCCCGGGACCGGCGCCGAACGGGTCGTCCCGCAGCCGCTCGGCGACCTCGTCGCGCACCAGTACCTGGGCCGGTGCGGTGTCCGGGAAGGCGCGCAGGCCCGCCGCCGCCTCGTCGGTCTCTTCCGGCCCGGTCCGCAGCCACCACTCGGTGGGCGCGACGGAGGCGCCGTACTTGCTCTGCAGGTGCCGGTTGACCGCGGGCAGGTCGACCAGCAAGGCACCGCCGAACTGCGCCGAGGGGGTCTCGGGCCCGGTGCCCGGCAGCTCGCGCACGGAGCGCACGATCCGCACCGGCACGTCGTGGCCGCCGATCAGCACCGTGACCCGCTGCCCGGTGCTCGCGCCCGAGGAGTCGAGGAAGCGGTCGGTGGCCACGGCGGTCACCTCGGCCGGCTTCGGCTGCGCGACCCGCAGCCGCACGGTCAGCGTGGTGATCTTCCAGCTGCCGGCCTCCGAGTAGCCCGTGGAGTACTCGACGGCGAGCGGACCCGGCTTCAGCAGGCGCGGAGTGGACGGGGCGCCCGGCGCGTCGGGCGTGACCGACGGCGGTGACAGCTCCGAGCCGGCCGTCCAGGTGTCCGGCAGCGGCACCGGGCGGACGGTCCCGTCGGCGGCCGTGGCCGTCACCCGCCGTACCGTCAGGCGGTGTTCCTCGCTCTCACCGCCGGGCTGGACCACCGTGAACTCGACGCCGGTCAGGGTGAGCGGTCCCGCGGAGACGTCCATGTCGAGGGCGTGCTCCCGGCCGTCGGCGGCCAGGGAACCGGCCGCCAGCCGGTACGGGCTGCCCCAGCGGTCCTCGACGGTGACCGTCACGTCCGCCGACCGGGAGCCGGCGAGGGCCGGGTCGAGGCCCGGGACGGCCAGGGTCGCCGCCAGCGTGAGCCGGGCCGTGCCCGCCGGGATCGCCGCGCCCTTCGACGGCTGTTCCGGCGCCATGCCGGACAGCAGCCCGCGCGGCGACTCGTCGGCCAGGTCGGGGCGCATCAGCATCAGGCCCGCCGCGTGCGAGGTGTCCAGCGCGAGCACCGTCGCCGTCCGGTCGCCGGACAGGGAGACCTCGGACCGGGCCGCGGGGGCGACCTCCGCCACCCCCGGGACGCCCGCGACCAGGTCGGTGCGGCCCGGTCCCGGCGTGCCGGAGGCCTGCACCCGGATCGGCGCCCCCGTGCGGAAGTCGGCCTGGTCGTCCTGCGAACGGGACCACGAGGCGCCCTGCCCGATCGCCACCGTGCCCAGCGCCACGGCGAGCACCAGCAGCAGCACCGGGCCCGCCCCGCGCATCGGACGGCGGCTCAGCTGCCAGCCCGCCAGCGCCGCCGCGAGGCCCCGCCCGCTCGCCGCCCGGCGCTCCGCGAGCCGCGCCACCAGCGGCAGCAGCCGCAGCGCCAGCACCGTCCCGGCCAGCAGCGCCAGCGTGGGCGTGGCCACGAACAGCGGATCGACCCCCAGGGTGCCCGGGGCGTCGGCGTCGCCCGTCCCGGCGGCGGAGGTCTGCTGGTCCAGCTGCCAGTAGGCGATACCGGCGATCACCAGCAGTCCCACGTCCGCGCCGGCCCGCAGCCACCCCGGCAGCGCCCGGGGCCGTCCGCCGCCGGCCTCCGGCGCGAGGGTCAGCGCGGGCAGCGTCACCGCCAGCGTGCACCCGAGCGCTGCGACCGCCGCCACCAGCCACACGGTGCCGCTGCCGCCGGCCGTCGGCTCCCAGCCGAGCCCGATCCGGGCCGGCGCCCCCTGCCCGGCCAGCAGCCGGACCAGCGGCCTGGCCAGCAGCGGCGCGCAGAGAAGCGCGGGCACGGCCAGCATCAGCGCCTCCAGCGCGGATCCGGCCGCCAGCCGGGCCCGGGAGGCGCCGCGCGCCCGCAGCAGCCGCAGCTCGCCCGCCCGCTCGACGCTCAGCAGCCGCGCCACCAGCAGCAGCGCGCCGCCCGCGAGCAGCACCAGCTGCGAGGCGATGACCAGGAGGGTGGAACGGGACACCGCCAGCGAACGGTCGAGGCGCTCCAGGATCGCGGGCAGTTCGGTGGTCGCCGCGGTGGTGCCGCTGAGCACCTGCTGCTCGCGCAGCCACGCCAGGCCGCCCCGGGCCGCGTCCCCGAGCGCCTGCGTCCGCCCGGTCGTCAGCGACGAGTAGTCCGCCGTCACCAGCCACCCGGACGACCCCGCGCTGACCCGGCCGCCGCTCAGCGCACCGGGCGGGGCGAGCAGCGGCCCGTACGTCGTGAAGCCGCCCTGCTGGAGGCCGCGCCCGGCCAGGTCGTCCAGGCGCCAGTAAGGTGATCCGGTGTCGACCGGCCGGTACAGGCCGCTCACCACGATGTCCACGGCCGGGCCGTCGAGCCGGTCGGTGAGGGTGAGCCGGTCGCCCGTGCCGACGCCGATGCGCTCGGCGGCGGCCACCGGCACCGCCACCTCGACCGCGCCGTCGGAGCCCCCGCCCGCGTCCCCGCCCCCGTCCTCGGGGAGCCGTCCCTCGTCGACGCGGACCTGCGTCGGGTCGAGCGACGCGAAGAAGGTCAGATCGGGGTCGCCGGACCGCTCGGTCTTGGGCCGCAGGGAGCCGGGCAGCGCGTACGGGCCCGAGCGCACCAGGGTCCGTACCGTCCGCGGCAGTCCGTCGAAGGTCTTCGCGGCGCCCTCGCGCACGGTGGCGTCCGCCGCCGACCGCTGGGCCGCCGGTACGTCCGCCTTCACGATCAGCGCGGCGTCGGCCCCGGTGCGCGAGTCCGCGAGGGAGTGCCGCAGGGCCGCGTCGCCGATGGCGCCCGAGTAGGCGGTCAGGGTGGCCAGCACCGTGGTGGTCAGCAGGACGGTGAGCAGGGCCGCGGCCAGCAGCAGGCGGTGCGCCCGCGCCCGCAGCAGCACGAACCCCATGAGCCCCCCGTACCCCGCCACCCGGCCCCCCGCCGCTGTTGTCCAGACCTCTCCGGGATGTTGTCAGAGGACGAGGTACGGAAGTAAGCGCTTGGGGCTTGGACTTGACCGGATTGTGACCGGAATTCGGCGTCTGATGACCGGAATGCGCCCGTCAGTCAGGGGTCCGACGCCGGAATCGGAGGCCGGAACCGGACGACGGACCGGTCAGCCCGGGGTGTTGATCATCGACGCCGCCGCGTACGTCAGGTACTTCCACAGCGTCTGCTCGTGCTCCTCGGACAGGCCCAGCTCGTCGAGCGCGACCCGCATGTGCTTCAGCCAGGCGTCGTGCGCGGCCCGGTCGACGGCGAAGGGGGCGTGCCGCATCCGCAGCCGCGGGTGGCCGCGGTTGTCGCTGTACGTCGTGGGACCGCCCCAGTACTGCATGAGGAACAGCGCGAAGCGGTCCTCGGCCGGACCCAGGTCCTCCTCGGGGTACATCGGCCGCAGGATCGGGTCCTCGGCGACCCCCTCGTAGAAGCGGTGGACGAGTCGGCGGAAGGTCTCCTCCCCGCCGACCTGCTCGTAGAAGGTCTGCTCCTGAAGCGTGCCGCGCCGAATCTCGTTCACGCCGTCCATGGTCTCAGACCCGGGGGCATAGGACTCAAGACCTAGGACCCCGCCCAGGGACCCTGCCCGCGGCCCGCCCGGCCCGTACTGTGGAGGCATGGGCGGGTACGAGGACCTGGACAGCCTCGCCGCCTCCGCGCGGGCGGAGCTGGTGCGGGAGATCGAGCTGAGCGGCGCCTGGGCGGCCGACCCGGTGTGGCGGGAGGCGTTCCGGGAGGTCCCGCGCCACCTCTTCGTGCCGTACTACTACGTCGGCGTCCGGGGCGGCTACGAACGCCGGTGGGGCGAGGACCCCGACCCGGGCGCCCGCGAGCGCTGGGTGCGCGGCGCGTACGCCGACGCCCCGCTGGCGACGCGGATGCGCGACGGGGAACTGCTCTCCTCCAGCAGCCAGCCCTCGCTGATGGCGATGATGCTGGTGGAGCTGGACGTGCGGGACGGCGACCGGGTCCTGGAGATCGGCGCCGGGACCGGCTACAACGCGGCCCTGCTCGCCCACCGGCTCGGCGACGACGAGCTGGTCACCACCGTCGACCTGGACCCCGAGATCACCGAGTCGGCCCGCCGGCACCTGGACGCAGCCGGGTACCACCCGGCCGTCGTCACCGGCGACGGCGCCCGTGGCGTCCCGGAACGCGCCCCCTACGACCGGATCCTCGCCACCTGCGCGCTGCCCTCGGTGCCGCGCGCCTGGCCGGCCCAGTGCCGTCCCGGCGGCCGGATCCTGACCCCGCTGGCCACCGGCCTGGTCGTCCTCACCGTCCGCGACGCCGAGCACGCCGAGGGGCGCTTCCTGCACACGCCCGCGTACTTCGTGCCGCTGCGCGGCGCGGACCGCGCCGAGCCCGAGACCCCGGGCCTGGGCGGCGTACCGCGGCGGGCCCGGGAGGACGACCTGTTCCGCTTCCTGCTGTCGCTGAGCCGGGGCGGGCTCGATCCTCAGGAGGCGTACGCGCTGTGGGACCGCGAGGACGCCCCGCGCCGCGAGCGCTACGGCATCACCGTCAGCGGCGAACGGTCCTGGGCGTGGCTGGACGACCCCGAGGGGCCGTACGCCTGGCCGTTCGCCTGACGCGGGCCCCTCTCGGGCGTATCGCCGTGCCTATCCCCGGCGGACCGTGATCGTCGTCCAGGCGCCGACGTGCACCCGGTCGCCGTCCTGGAGCGGCACCGGCACGAAGGGCTGGATCGGCTCCTCGCCGCCGTTGACCGTCGTGCCGTTCGTCGAGTTCTGGTCGACGACGGCCCAGCTGCCGTCCGGCTGCTGCACCAGCACCGCGTGCTGGTGCGAGACGCCCGGGTCCTCCGGCGGCACGGCCAGATCGATGTCAGGGGTGTCGCCGGTGGAGTGCCTGCGGCGGCCGATGGTGATCTGGTTGCCGGTGAGCGTGCGCTGCTGCTCGGGCGAGTACGCGGGCAGGTTCAGGCCCGCGGCCTCGGGGCCGGAGCGCTGCATCATCGCCATGAAGTACTCGCGGTCCGGACCGATCGTCGCCGACCAGGTGGTCGGCTGCTGGGGCCGCTGCGGCTGCTGCGGGAAGCCCTGGCCGGGCGGGGGCGGGGGTGCCTGGGTGGCGCCGGGCTGCGGGTAGCCGTAGCCGCCGCCCTGGGCCTGGCCGGGGCCCCCGGGGGCGCCGGACGTGGGCGGGGAGAGCACCCAGTCGTCGTCACCGCCACCGAAGGACGGGCCGCCCTGCTGCGGGCGGTTGGCCTCCTGCGGGAAGGCGGGCGGGGCCGGCGGACCGGCCTGGTACCCCTGCGGGGCGCCACCGGGGCCACCGGGGCCGCCGGGCCCGCCAGGTCCGCCGGCGCCACCGGGCGGGGGCGGGACGGGGCCGGGCGGAGGCGGGACCGGACGCGACGGGTCGCCGCCGAAACCGGGCGGGGCCGGAGGACCGGAGGGGCCGTTCGGGCCGCCGGGGCCGCCCGGACCGTTGAAGCCGCCGGGGCCGTTGGGGCCGCCGGGCCCGTCGGGGCCGTTGGGACCGCCAGGCCCGCCGAAACCGCTGGGGCCGACCGGACCGCCGGGACCACCGGGACCACCGGGACCGTTGGGCCCGCCAGGACCACCGAAACCGCCAGGACCGTTGGGCCCGCCGGGGCCACCCGGACCGTTGGGGCCACCCGGGCCACCGGGCCTGCCGAAACCGCCGGCGCCGTTGGGGCCGCCGGAACCGCCGGGCCCGTCAGGGCTGCCCGGGCCGCCGAAACCGCCGGGACGGTTGGGTCCGTCGGGGCCGCCGAATCCACCAGGCCCACCAGGCCCACCGGAGCCGCCAGGAGCACCGGGGCCGCCAGGAGCACCGGGGCCGCCAGGGCCACCGGGAGCGCCAGGGCCACCGCGGCCCGACGGGTCGGAGCCGAAGGGCGGCGGGCCCGGGGGGATCGGTTCTGCGGGGCGGTTCATCTGGGACGGGCGGGAGCCCTGGTAGTCGTACGAGTCACCGCCGCCGTAGGACGGACCCGCGGGCGGCTGCCCGAACTGCGGCGCCGGGCCGCCGGACGCCGGCGGGCGCGGGGCGGCCGGGGTGTACGAGGTGGCGGTGTTGGTCAGGAAGTTCCACCGGCACTCCTCGCAGAACGGCGCACCGCCCTCACGCGGTGTGCGGCACTGCGGGCACAACTGCGGCTCGCCGCCCGGACCGCCGGGCCCGCCACCGGGACCGCCGGGTCCGCCCGGACCGGCGGGCGGCGGGAAGCCGTAGCCGCCGCCCGGAGGCGGTGGTGGCGGAGGGGGCGGCACGGCACCGGCCATGCGGTGACCGCAGACCTCGCACCAGTCGTCGGAACCCGACTGGTGTCCGTTCGGGCAGGTCGGCATGTCGGAGCTTCCCTCTCTTGCGGGCGTGTCGCGCGGTTGTTGAGCGTCACTTCTTCACACGAACAGTCTTGGTCGACCGGGTCTCGAGAGTCATCTCGTCGGCCTCCTCGACCTTCGCTTTCAGTCGCACAGTACCTGCCGCCGCGTCCACCACGTCCACCACCTTCGCAAGCAGTTTCGCCGTATCCGCGTTTCCGGAGACTCCCGCGAGCTGAACCGCGCGGCCCAGTTTGGCCGTTGCTCCGTCGATGTCTCCCGCTTTGCGTAGATCGAGCCCTTGCTGGATGGCTTGTGCCAGTTCGGCCTGCCCGGTGTAGTGGGCGACTTGGGGGTTGATCGACGTGGAGGCGGTCATGTCGTCGGTCCACACGGCCCGTACGAGACCCTGCGCGCCGAGGTTTCGGACGCTGCCTCCCCCACTCTCGGCTTCGCTCGAGCGGGAGGTGCCCCCAGGCTCCGGGATGACCAGGGAGACGCGGGCGGCGAGCATCTCCTGGCCGAGGTCCGCGGCCGGTACCTCGACGCAGACGTGGTAGTCACGGGACTCGTCGCCCCAGGAACCGGTGGGGTAGTCACCGGCCCGCGGCCCCGCCTCGGTACGGCGGGCGGTCAGCTCCTCGACCGTCGGCGCGACCTGCTTGACGAACTTCACCGTGGTGCCGACCGGGGTCCACAGCCGCAGCGCGACGTCCGCGACCTCCTTGCCCATGGCCGTCTCCATCATCCGCGTGAAGTCGGCGGCCAGGCCCGCCGGATCGGCGACGATGTCGGCGGTGCCGAGCAGGGCGGAGGCGATCCCTGTGACTTCTTTCACCTCCCAGTCGGTGCCCACGCCCCGGGCGTCGCAGGTGAAACGCCCGGCGCAGGCGTCGAGCGCGGCTCTGAGGTCCTCCGGCGACTCGTGCTCGTTGCGGCCGTCGGTGAGCAGGATGCCGTGCCGGATGGCGACGTCCGCGGTGGACAGCAGCCGGTCCGCCAGCCGCAGCCAGGTGCCGATGGCGGTGCCGCCGCCCGCGCTCAGCCGGCGCAGCGCCTGCTTGGCCTGTTCCCGGGTGGTGGCGTCCGCGACCGCGAGCCGGCCGCCGCCCGGGTAGACCTCCTTGGCCACGTGGGTGCCGCCGACCACGGCGAAGTGCACGCCGTCGCGCAGGGTGTCGATCGCGGCGGACGTGGCGTCGCGGGCGTTGCGCATCTTGGTCGGCGGGTAGTCCATCGAGCCGGAGCAGTCGACCATCAACGCCACGGCGGCGGACGGCCCCTGGCCGGGCGAGTACAGGTGGGGCGCGGCGACCGCGCTCCCGACCGTGCCGCCGCCGGTCGCGGTGACCGTGACGATGGCGTTGACCTCACGGCCGCCCTCGGGCAGGTACTCGTTCTGGTAGACGTCCACCGCGAACTGCGGCACGTTCGACTTCGAGAAATTGGCCATGCCGGATCGCATCCCCCTCTACGTCCCCACAGCGGTGGGGGTCTTGGCTTGCTGGCGCGGACCGCCCCCTGCGGTCCGCGAGGCCGCCCCTCCACCCGTGTCCGTGCGGGGGCCTCAGGCCGATCCTGCCCCCTGCGGCGGGGCCGGGAACGGCAGGAGGGCCACTGTTACGTTGTCGTGGCCCCCGCCGTCCAGGGCGTGGCCGACCAGAACGCGGGCGCCGTGCAGCGGGCGGTCGGCGGCGTCCAGGGGCATGGCCTCGGCCATCTCCTCGGCGGACTCCGCGTAGTTCCACAGGCCGTCCGTGCAGACCACGACCACACCGGCGCGGTCCGGCTTGAAGGACGCGGTGTGCGGCTCCAGTTCGTAGGCGTCGGCGCCCAGCCAGCCGGTGATCGCGTGGGCGCGCTCGTCGGCGTAGGCCTCGGCCTCGTTCATCAGGCCGGCGGCGACCATCTGCGCGGCCCACGAGTCGTCCTCGGTGAGCCGGGCGGGCGGGGTGGCGCGGTCGGCCGGGACCCAGTAGACGCGGCTGTCGCCGACCCAGCCGACGACCAGCAGACCCGCGGTGACCACGGCGCCGACCAGGGTGCAGGCGGGCGCGTTCTGGTGCGGGGCCTGCTCGCGGGCGGTGGCGGGCTCGTCGGCCAGCGCGTTGACGGCGTGCGAGGCGGCGAGGATGGCGTCGTGCATGGCCTGCTGCGGGTGCGTGCCGCGCGGCAGGGCGCCGAGCAGCGACTCACCGGCCGCCCGGGACGCGGCGAGCGAGGCGTCGTCGGGGCGGGTCGCGGAGGACACGCCGTCGCAGACGATTGCCACGGAGGCGGGGGCGCCGTCGGGCAGCGCGGTGCAGCCCACCGAGAAGGCGTCCTCGTTGCGGTGGTGGCGCAGGCCGCGGTCGCTGACGGCGGCGATCGGGCCCGACTCCTGCTCCATGTGGTCGCGCTCGCGGGGCTGGGCGTGCCCGCAGTTCTCGCAGTAGCCGTCGTCGTCGACCCGGCCCGCGCGGCAGGCCACGCACACCTTCTCGGCCGCGGCCGGTGCGGCGGCGGGCCGTCGGGGAGCGGCGGCCGGTGCGGGGGCCGGGGCCCGTTCCGCTGTCAGCCGCGGGTCGGGCGCCTGCAACGGGTACTCGTCGGGCTCCCCCGGCCGGTCGAACCGCACCCCGGGCGCGGGTGACCCCGCCGGTGCCGAGGACGGTGCCGCGGGAGCCGTCGGTGCCGCCGGTGCCGAGGGCGGCGCGGCGGGCGGTGGCGGGGACGGCGGCAGCGGGGAGCCGCCCGAGTCGGTGCCCGGCAGTTCGGCCGCCGCGTGCACCGGGGCGGGGTGGCCGTGGCCGTCCGAGTCCCGGGCCACGGGCCAGTCCACGCCGTCCGGCCCCGGCACCGCGCCGTTGATGGCCAGGGTCGGGCTGTCCTCGGGCCGCGCCGGCACGACGGACAGGTCGTATCCGCACGCACCGCAGAACCGGTCACCCGACTCGAGGGGTTCCTCGCAGCTCGGGCACTTCGGCACGGCGGCCTGCTGGGGCATCTGCGACATCAACTACACCCACGTCCGGGGGCGGTAACGATTGGCACGTTCCACCAGGTCGATCCTCTCCTCGCCGCCCCGCGCCAGCCGGGCCAGCGTGCGGTACGAACGCTCCAGGCCGAAACGCAGGCCGCGTTCGTCCAGGCCGCTGCCGAGCAGCGTCCGTCCCCCGGCGGCATGGGGGTCCCCCCGCTCGAGCGAAGCCGAGAGCGGGGGAGGGACGGAACCCCGACCTCCGGAGAGTACCCAGTCCAGCGCGCAACCGAGGACCTCGGCCGACAGCTGCTCGCGCCGCGCCGGATCCAGACCGTACACGTCCAGCGCCTCGACCTGCCGCGCGGCGGCGATCAGGTCGTCCAGGAACCGCAGGTCGCCCGCGGCCGCGGTGCGCTGCCGCAGCCGCGCCCGGACGGCCGCCACGCGCGCCGCGGTGCAGTGGACGGACGACTCCGGCACCGACTCCAACGTCCGTACGGCCGCCGCCCGGTCACCCGCGGCCAGCTGCACCCGGGCCAGCCCGAACGCCGCGCTGACGTGGCTGGGGTCGGAGGACCACACCAGCCGGTAGTACTCGGCGGCGTTGTCGAGCTGCCCCAGCACCTCCGCGCACAGGCCGAGCGCCAGCTTGGGCGCGATCTCGCCGGGGAAGGCGTCGTAGATCGCGTCGAAGGCCAGCGCGGCGTCCTCGTGGGCGCCGGTCACCAGCGCGGCGAGACCGCGGTACCAGACCACCCGCCAGTCGTCGGGGCGCTCACCCTCCAAGGTCCCCAGCGCCTCCAGGGCGCCGGCCGCGTCGCCGTTCTCCAGCCGGGCCCGGATCTGCCGCAGCCGGGTCTCGGTCGACGGCGCCGGAGCGGCGGCCAGCGCGGTCAGCAGCTCGGCCGGTGCGGATGCCATCAGGCCCGCCAGGAAACCCGCGTTGGGGTCACCGGCGTCGACCCGGGGGACCGGCAGCGCGAGCGAGGCGGTGGGCGCGTCGGCATCCTTGACCAGGCCGAAGCCGCCGGTGCCGAGACCGCCGGGACCGCCGGGACCGCCGACCGTGCTGACCGCACCCGGCAGCGAGGCGCTCGCACCCCCGGACGCGGCGACCGGGGTGCCCGCCGCCCCCGCCCCGGTACCCGCGCCGACCGGCGGAGCGTGCGCGACGGTCCCGCCCGGTGCGCCCACGGCCGGACCGGCCCCGCCCGGCAGCGCGGGCGCGGCGCCCGCCCCGCCCGGCAGGGCCGCACCGGAGCCGCCCCGCCGTCTTCTCGTACGCGGGGCCCTGGCCCCCAGCCGAGACACCTCGCCGTCCAGGCGCGGGAACAGCTCCGTGTCCGTCACCCGCACCTCGGGCCCGAACAGGGTGGAGACGGCGGGCCTCGCGCGGCCCGTCTGGAGCGAGACGACCTCGCGCAGCACGCCCGTCAACTGCTCCGCCATCTCCTGCGCGGAGGCGAACCTGCGGGCCGGATCCGGGTCGGTGGCCCGCACCAGCAGCCGGTAGAACGACTCGTAGTCCCGGAAAACCTCGATGCTGTCGGGGTCCGGCAGCGAGTCCGCGTAGACGGTGGTGTAGCCCTGGAAGTCGAACGACAGCACGGCGAGGGTCCGCCCGACCGTGTACAGGTCGGACGCCACCGACGGGCCGACGTCGGTGACCTCCGGGGCCTGGTAGCCCACCGTGCCGTAGATCGCCGACTCGTCGTCGTCCATGCGGCGCACCGCGCCCATGTCTATGAGCTTGAGCTGGTCCTCGGTCTGGATGGCGTTGTCGACCTTGAAGTCGCAGTACAGCAGCTTGCGGCTGTGCAGGTGGCCGAGCGCCTCCAGCGCCTCGATGCCGTACGCGCAGGCCTGCTCGACCGGCAGCGGGTCGCGCCGTCCCTGGGGGGAGCGCCGGGCGTTGGCGATCTCCTTGAGCGACTTGCCGCCGACGTACTCCATGACGATGTAGCCGTCGAGGGAGCCGGTGCGCTGGTCGAGGTGCTCGACGAAGTTGTAGATCCGCACGATGTTGGCGTGCTCGATCTCGGCGAGGAAGCGCCGCTCGGAGATCGCCGCCGCCATCGCGTCCTGGTCGCCGGTGTCCAGCAGGCCCTTGAGGACCACCCAGCGGTCGGACACCGCCTTGTCCACGGCCAGGTAGATCCAGCCGAGGCCGCCGTGCGCGAGGCAGCCCACCACCTCGTACTGGCCGTGCACCACGTCCCCGGACTTCAGCTTGGGCACGAACGAGTACGGGTGGCCGCACTTGGTGCAGAAGCCCTCCGTGCGGCCCGGCCGCTCGCCGCGCGCCCGCCCGACCGGCGCCCCGCAGTCCGAGCGCGAGCAGAACCGCTTGCGCTCGGGCACCTCCGGGTGGTCCATCACCATCTCGCGCGGGTCGGGCCGCGGCACCGCCGGTACCTCGACGAGACCGACGCCGAGGCGCCCGCGTCCGGTGGAACCCGCGGCCGAACCGGAGCTGCGCACCGACACCGAACGCCCCGTGGAGCGGCCCGAGACCGCCCGGGAGAGCCTGCCGGACACCGAGCGCCGGGACTTCGACGAACGCGACGACTGGGACGACGTGCGCGAACTGCGGGCGCTGGAGCGGGAACCGCCGCTGCCCGACGAACCGCGTGACCCGCCGCGCGACCCGCGCGAGCCCCCGCCCCCGCCGCCTCCGGCGACGCCGGTCGGCGTGGAGCCGAGCGCGCCGCCGGCCGCGACGACCGGCGCCAGACCGCACGTGTCGCAGTACAGCTCGCCGCCGCCCATGTCCTCGTAGGTCCCGCCGCAGCCGGGACGCTGACACGTCCGCCCTGCCTCACTCATGACGCTGCCTCCCCCTTCTCGCTTCCGCGCCGGTCGCCGCCCGTGGGCCGGTTCTCGCTCATGCGCCGGGCCCCGTCCGGTCCACCGGTCCGCCCTGGCCGGGCACGCGCCGTGCGGTGCCGAGCAGTTCGGCCGCCGCGTGCTGGTAGCGCAGCACGGCCTGCTCCGCGACGCGCAGGTCGCAGGGCGCGCTCCACAGCATGCGCCGCGCCTTCTCGTACTTCTCGGCCAGCTCGGGATCCTCGGCGTGGCCCAGCCGGGCCATCTTCGCCTTGTACGCGTCCAGCCGGCCGCGCAGCTCGGCACGGACCGCGAGCGGCGCGGTGACCGCCGTCAGCGACTCCCGGGCCCGCAGCAGTTCGTCCTCCGCCTTCTCCTCCAGGGACTCCAGGAGCGGCGACAACCGGTGCCACTGGGCGTGCCTGCGGTACTCGGCGGCCGCCGCGAGCTGCTCCTGGAGCACGATCGGCGGCCCGCCGACCACCGGCACCTCCGTCGCGGCGATCTTCGCCAGCACCTCGCCGCGCGCGGTGCGGGCCTCGGCGAGCGTGCGGTCCGCGCGCGAGAGCACGTCCCGTAGCCGCACGATCCGCTGCTCGGCGTCCTGGCGCACGGCCAGCACCGCGTCGATCTCGCGGCGCACTTCCTCCAGGGCACGCGCCTCCCGGTCGTACACCGTGGTGTCCGGGCGGCCGCCGCCCGGTGCCGAACTGCCCCGGGCGGGCGTCCAGAAGGCCAGCGGGTCGGAGATCACCTGTTCGCGCAGCCGCGTCAGGGTGCGGGTGATCCGCTCCAGGTCGTCGCCCGCCGGGTGCTCGCCCGGGCGCACGCCCACGGAGTGCGCCAGCTTGCGGGTGCGCCCCAGCTCGGCGGCGAGTAAATCGATCCGGGCGGGCAGCGCCGACCACACCGCGTCGGCGGCGACCACCATGTCCAGGGAGGTCGCGTAGAGCTGGTTCATCCGCTCGACCAGCGTCACCAGCGAGTACCGCTCGCTGAGCCGGCCGGGACCGCCGTGCGGGGCGGGCGCGTTGGCGGTGGCGGCGGCCGAGCCGGCCACCGTGACGGCCTCGCCGCGCAGCAGCTCGGTCAGCTCCACCAGGTCCTCGCGGCTGGACCAGCGGCGTCGGGAGCGGATCTCCCGGGCCGAGCGCAGCGCGCCCGTGTACGCGTCGAAGTAGGTCCACAGCAGCGTGATCGACGCCTCCGCGGCCCCCCAGCGCTCGGCGGTGACGCCGGTCAGCGCGGCGCCTTCGAGGAGTCTGCGGCCCGCGTGGTCCTGGAGGGCGAGGAGCGAGGTCTCGATCGCCTCGTGCTCCGCGCCGAGCCGCGCCAGCGCACGGTCCACCTCGTCCCGGTCCATCACCGGCCCGGTGGGTCCCGTGTCGCCCATCGATCACCTCTCGCCGTCGCGGACTTGCGTGTGCCGTACGTGTGCTCTGTCTTCGCCTGCGCCGCCGCCGGTCAGCTCCCGCGCAGGTACTGCGGGTTCGGCGGCAGCGACTTGGCCGGGTCGTCCATGGTCTCCGACAGCCACTCCTCGTACGAGTGCTGCCACCCGTCGGCCTGGTCCGAGCGCCACTGTTCGAGGACGCGGTTGACCCGGCGTACCAGATCGTCGGCGTCCTTCTTCATCGCCACGCCGTAGTACTCGGTCGTGAAGGCGTCGCCCTTCAGCTCGACCGTCGGGTCCTGCGCGGCCTGGCTCGCGGCGAGGGCGCCGTCGGTGACCACCGCGTCGACCTCGCCGAGCTGGAGCCGCACCAGGCAGTCCAGTTGGTTGGGAACGGTGGTGCGCAGGTCGACGCCCTCGGCGAGCCTGCCGTCCTTCTGGTCCTGCTCCAGTGTGCTCAGCGCCGTCGAACCCGCGGCCGTGCAGATCTCCTTGCCGGCCAGCGTGCCGTTGTACCCCGTGATCTTCGAGGACTTGGGCGCCAGCACCTGCTGGCCGGTCCTGAAGTAGGGGGCGGAGAACGCGACGTCCTTCAGCCGGTCGCAGTTGATGGTCATCGTGCGGACCACCATGTCGACCCGGCCGTCCTGGATCGCGGGGACGCGCTGGTCGGTGGGTATCGCCTTGAACTGCACGGCGTCCTCGTCGCCGAGGATGTCCTTGGCGATCCGGTGCGCCAGGTCGATGTCGAAGCCCTCCAGTTCGGCGGCGCCGCCGCTGTTCGGGTCGCGGTAGCCCCAGCGGAAGCTGTTCTGGTCGACGCCGACGATCAGCTTGCGCTTCTCGCCCTCACGGGCGCGGATCTCGTCGATGGTGGGCCCGTCGTCCCCGGACGGGGCGAGGGTCTGCTTCTCCGGGTCGGTGCACTCCTGCGCGGCCCGCGCCTGGCTGCCGCCGGCGGCGCCGTGGCCGTCGCCCACCGCCCCACCGCCGCCGCCCCCGCCTCCGCCGTGCCAGGGGAGCGCCGGCAGGAGCAGGGCCGCCAGCACCGCGAGGCCGCAGGCGAAGGCCATCGCCCCCACTCCGCCCCAGCCCTTCAGGCCGGTCCGCAACCGTCCCGCACGCATCCTCACGCCCCCTCTCACGGGTCCTGCCTCCACGGGCCGCACGGGCGCCCCTTCCCACCGGCCCGCCGGGCCCGCACCCCGCCTCACCGGTACTCCGACAGCCTGCGGCCGATGCCGATGAGCGCCCCGGCCGCCCCCAGCGCGGCGAGCACGCCCGCGCCCTGCGGCAGGTAGCGCATCGCGTCCAGGCCGTCGCCCGCCGCCTGCTCGAACTCCGCCTTCTCGTGCTTCAGTGCGGTGGCGAGCGCGGCGTCGACGCCGTCGAAGCATTCCACCGTGGCGCCGTCTCCGCCGATCACCAGGTTCAGCGCCTGCTGGTAGTTGCCGTTCTCGTCCTGCGTACGGGCCGAGGTGTGGCGCTTCTTCCACTCCGTCATGTTGCCGTTCGCCGTGCCGACGGGCCGTTCGCCCGCCTTGTCGTCGGCGAGCCGCTCCGCCTCGGCCAGGGCCTTGGCGAGGCTGTCCATGTTCTTGCCGAAGGCCAGGTCGTAGGAGTCGTACGTCTTGTCGCCCACCTTGGTCGTCTCCGCGCCGCGGGAGACCAGGGTCAGGTTCTCGTTGCCCCGGGCCTTGAGGGAGGCGATGCGGGCCTCGTTCAGCGCGTTCAGGGAGCGCACGCCGTGCTCGTGGGAGTCGGTCAGGTTCGACCGCGCGACGCCGTGGCCGACGACCAGCCAGAGCAGTACGACGGCACAGGCGGCGGTCGCCGCGACCATCCCGTGGTTCAGGACGCGGTTGGTGCGCCGGTAGGTGCGGTGCTGGGCCCAGGCCAGTGCGGCGAGCAGGACGACGCCGAGGGCGATCGCCGCCCAGGGGTAGGGCTTGGCGTCGCCGTAGTCGGCGCCCAGCCGCTGGTTCTCCTTCTTGTAGAGGTCCTCCGCCGCCGGGAGCATCTCCTTCTGCATCTTCTCGTTGGCGTAGCGCAGATAGGCGCCGCCGACCGGGAAGCCCTGCCGGTTGTAGGTGCGGGCGCGCTCGACCAGGCCCTTGTACTCGGGCAGCAGGCGGTTGAGCTTCGCGATGGTCGTCGCCGCGGGAGACTTCGGCTCGGAGTTGGCGGCGGCCGTCACGAGCCCCTCGGCGGCGGCCCGGATCCCGGTCTCGTAGCGGGTGCGGGAGTCCTCCGTCTCCTGGCCGCCGGCCAGGAAGCCGCTGGAGGCCGCGGTGTTGGCCTCGGCGAGGGAGCGGTAGATGTCGGCCGCCGCGGAGCTGAGCGGCTGGCTGCGGGTCAGCACGTCGTCGGCGGCGGCGGCCCGCTCGTTCATCTGCCAGGCGGTGACGGTGCCGAAGGCGACGACGAGCACGGCCAGCAGCGCGCCGATGATGCGCAGCCGCCCCGGCTCGGTGACCGCCGCCGCGCGCAGCCGGTCCACGCCCTCGGCGAAGGCGGTACGACGCGGCGCCGTGTCCGGCGGCGGTGCACTGCCGCTCTTCGGCGGTTGAGTCACTGCCGACCTCCCCCATGGTCATCCGTCGCCGCAAGTATCGCCGCCCGCACCGACATTCGCACCGGCCTTCGTCCGATCTTGATGTGATCCCGGTGCAACGCACCACCCCTGCCCATGAATACGCCACGGGAACCGGTTCGGTTCCCGTGGCGGCTCAGGCGGTGAAGTGCTCCCGGGCCCGCTCCCGGGCCCCGGGGGACGCGCCCAGGTGGTCGAGCCCCAGGAGCACCGCGCCGAGCACGGGCCGGGCCGTCACCACCCGGGGTACGGCCTTGGGGGCGCGGGCCGCCAGCAGCTCCCGTATCCGCCCGTCGAGCTGCGGATGCCGGGCCGCCAGCACACTGCCGCCCAGCAGCACCGGCGCCGGTTCGGCCAGCAGGTCGAGCCGGGTCAGCGCGACCGTGGCCATGGCCACCACCTCGTCGGCCTGCCGGTCCACGACCGACCGGGCGAGCGGGTCGCCGTCGGCCGCCGTGGCGAACAGCACCGGGGTCAGCTCGTGCCGCCGTACCGGCTCGATCCGCCGCAGGTGCAGGGCCTCGATGAGCGCGTACATCGAGTCGAGGCCGAAGTGGGCCGGCAGGGTGCGGGCCAGCTCGGTCGGCTCCCCCCGGCCGTCCTCCGCGCGGGCGGCGTGCCACAGCGCCTCCTCGGCCAGCCCCCAGCCGCCGCCCCAGTCCCCGGAGATGCGGCCGATGGCCGGGAAGCGGGCGGTGCGGCCGTCGGGGCGCATGCCGACGCAGTTGACGCCCGCCCCGCACACCACGGCGACGCCCAGCGGCTCGGCGACGCCCGCCCGCAGGATGGCGAACGTGTCGTTGCGGACCTCGACGCTCCCGCCCCACGCGCGCGCGTGCAGCGCGGCGGCCAGCTGTTCCTCCTCCACGGGCAGGTCGGCGTTGGCCAGGCACGCCGACACGTGGTCGACGGAGGTGACCCCGGCCGCCGCGAAGGCTCGCGTCACCGCGTCCGCCAGGGCGTCGACGGCCCGCTCGACACCCACGGCGGGCGGCCGGAAGGCCCCGCCGCGGGCCGTGGCGAGGACCTCGCCGTCGGCCGCCACCACGGCCACGTCGGTCTTGCTGTTGCCCGCGTCGACGGCGAGGACGCCTGCGCTCAGGCCCACGCCAGGTGCTCCCGGTTGTGCGCGATCAGCCGGTCGGTGAGCTGCTCGGCGTACGCGTACTGCCCGACGAGGGGGTGGGCGAGCAGCGCCCGGAAGACCCGGTCCCGCCCGCCGCGCAGGGCTGCGTCCAGGGCCAGGTCCTCGTAGGCGGTCACGTTGGCCATCAGCCCCGCGTACAGCGGGTCGACGTCCGCGACCGGCAGCGGGGAGGCACCCTTGCCGCCCACCGCCACCGGCACCTCGATCACCGCGTCGTCGGGGAGGAAGGGCAGCGTGCCCCGGTTGTAGGTGTTCACCACCTGGTACGGGGAGCCCGCGCCGCCGAGCAGGGCGGCGGCGAGGTCGACGGCGGCCTCGGAGTAGTAGGCGCCGCCGCGCTTGGCGAGCAGCGCGGGCTTCTCGTCCAGGGCCGGGTCGCCGTACATCCGAAGCAGCTGCCGTTCCATCTCCGCCACCTCTGCGGCCCGGGACGGCTTGGTGCGCAGCTCGTCGACGACCTCGTCGTGGGCGTAGTAGTAGCGCAGGTAGTAGGAGGGGACGACGCCCAGGCGGTCCAGGAGGGGCCGGGGCAGGCGCAGGTCGGCGGCGACCGCCTCCCCGTGCTCGGCCAGCAGGCGGGGCAGCACGTCCTCGCCCTCGGGGCCGCCGAGCCGTACGGCGGTCTCCCAGGTGAGGTGGTTGAGGCCCACGTGGTCCAGGTGGACGTCGGCGGGCGCCACCCCGAGCAGCGCGGCGAACTTGCGCTGGAGCCCGATCGCCACGTTGCACAGCCCGACCGCCCGGTGCCCGGCCTGGAGCAGGGCACGGGTGACGATGCCGACCGGGTTGGTGAAGTCGATGATCCAGGCGTCCGGGTTGGCCCGGCGCACCCGCTCGGCGATGTCCAGCACCACCGGCACGGTGCGCAGCGCCTTGGCGAGGCCGCCCGCGCCGGTCGTCTCCTGCCCGACGCAGCCGCACTCCAGCGGCCAGGTCTCGTCCTGCTGCCTGGCCGCCTGCCCGCCGACCCGCAGCTGGAGCAGTACGGCGTCGGCGCCGTCGACGGCCGCGTCCAGGTCGGAGGTGGTGACCACGCGGCCGCCGTGCCCCTGCCGGGCGAAGATGCGGCGGGCGAGGCCGCCCACCAGCTCCAGCCGGTCCGCGGCCGGGTCGACGAGCACCAGCTCCTCCACCGGCAGCGTGTCCCGCAACCGGGCGAAGCCGTCGATCAGTTCGGGCGTGTAGGTCGAACCGCCGCCGACCACGGTGAGTTTCATGAAGTCATCAGTCCTTTGCTCATCCCTTGACTCCGGTCAGCGTGACGCCCTCGACGAACGCCTTCTGCGCGAAGAAGAACACGAGGATCACGGGGGCCATGACCAGCACGGTCGCGGCCATGGTGAGGTTCCAGTCGGTGTGATGGGCGCCCTTGAAGGACTCCAGGCCGTAGGAGAGCGTCCAGGCGCCGGGGTTCTCGGAGGCGTAGATCTGGGGGCCGAAGTAGTCGTTCCAGGCGTAGAAGAACTGGAAGAGGGCCACGGCCGCGATGCCCGGCCTGGCCATCGGCAGCACGACCTTCAGCAGGGTGCGCACCTCCCCGCAGCCGTCGACCTTCGCCGCGTCCAGGTACTCGTCCGGGATGGTCAGCAGGAACTGGCGCAGCAGGAAGATGGAGAAGGCGTCGCCGAAGGCCATCGGGACGATCAGCGGCCACAGGGTGCCGGACAGGTCCAGCTGCTTCGCCCAGAACAGGTACATCGGGATGATGATCACCTGCGGGGGCAGCATCATCATCGAGATGACCAGCATCAGCGACAGATGCCTGCCCCGGAAGCGGAACTTGGCCAGCGCGTACGCCACCGGGATCGACGACGCCACCGTCAGCACGGTGCCGAGCCCCGCGTACAGCAGTGTGTTCTTCCACCAGGTGAGGAAGCCGGGCGTGTCCAGGACGGCCCGGTAGTTGCCCCACTCCCAGGTGTGCGGCCACAGGTCGCGGGTGAGGGCCTGCTGGTCGCTCATCAGCGAGGTGAGGACCACGAAGACGAACGGCAGCGTGAAGAAGAGGGCGGCGGCCAGGCCCAGCGAGTGGACGGCGATCCAGTGCAGCAGGACGCGCCGGCGGGCGGTGCGCTCCTCGGTGGGCGGGGTGCCGGCCACCACGGGCCGGTCAAGTACCTGGGTCATCGGTCACCTGCCTGGAGAAGTCCGCCCCGGCGGCGCATCAGCAGCGCCGTGAAGGCCATGGCCAGCGCGAACAGCACGAGCGCGACCACGCAGGCGGAGCCGTAGTCGAAGCGCTGGAAGCCGAGGTTGTAGACGAGCTGGGGGAGGGTGAGGGTCGACTTGTCGGGATAGCCCGGCTCGAAGGACTGCCCGGAGCCGCCGATGATCCCGGAGGCGACCTTCCCGGCGACCAGCGGCTGCGTGTAGTACTGCATGGTCTGGATCACGCCCGTGACCACGGCGAACAGCACGATCGGCGAGATGTTCGGCAGCGTCACGAACCGGAACCGCTGCCAGGCCGACGCCCCGTCCAGCTCGGCCGCCTCGTACTGCTCCTTCGGTACGTCGAGCAGCGCGGCCATGAAGATCACCATCAGGTCGCCCACGCCCCACACGGCGAGCGCGGTCAGCGCGGGCTTGGACCAGGCGGCGTCCGTGAACCAGCCGGGCGCCGGTACGCCGAGGCCCTCCAGGACCGAGTTGACCGGTCCCGTACCGGGGTTGAGGAGGAAGACGAAGGCGAGCGTCGCGGCGACGGGCGGGGCGAGGTAGGGCAGGTAGAAGAGGGTGCGGAAGACCCCCGCGCCCGTCCTGACCTTCGTGATGAGCAGCCCGACCCCGAGTCCGAACACCACCCGGCAGGTCACCATCACCAGGACCAGCCAGAGGGTGTTGCGCAGCGCGGGCCAGAACAGCGGGTAGTCCTGGAAGACGTACGCCCAGTTCTCCAGGCCCCGGAACTCCGGGACGCCGAAGCCGTCGTACTTCATCAGCGAGAAGTACACGGTGGACACCAGCGGGTAGGCGAAGAAGACGCCGACCCCGACGAGCCACGGCGACATGAAGGCCGCCGTCCGAAGCGCCGAGGAACGGCGCTTCGCGCGGAGCGTGTTGGTGGCCATGGACCGCTACTTCGTCTGCTCGATGTCGCGGTCGATCTGCGCGGCGGTCTTCTCCAGACCGGCCTTGAGGTCCTTCACCTTGCCCGACTCGTACTGGTAGCCGAAGTCCTGGAGGGTCAGCTGGTAGGTGGCGCCGTTGACGGAGGCCGGCGGGGAGTTCGACTCGGGGTGCTGGGCGATGTCCAGGAAGGTCTTGAACGCCGGGTCGGTCTTCAGGCCGGGCGACTTGAGGGCCGGGAAGGTGGAGGGCACGTTGCGGATGGCGTTGGCGAAGGCGACGACGGCCTCGGTGTCGGTCGTCATGTACTTCACCAGCTCCCACGCGGCGTTCTGCTTCTTGCTCTGCGGGGCGATGCCCATGACGGTGCCGGAGAGGAATCCCTTGCCGTACTCGGCCACCTCGTCGTCGGCGACGGGCATCGGCGCGGTGCCGATCTCGAAGTCGACCCCGGCGTCCTTCGCCATGCCGAGCCGCCACTCGCCGTCCAGCTGCATGGCGACCTGGCCGGTCTGGAAGGGGTGCTTGGCGCCCCACTCGTCGCCGAAGGTGTTGCGGTACTTCTCCAGCTTCTCGAAGCCGCCGAGGTCGTCGACGAGCTTCTTCTGGTAGGTGAACATCTCGGCGAACGCCGGGTCCTCGGCGACGCTGGACTTGCCGTCCTCGTCGAAGTAGGCGTGGTCCCACTGGGACATGTAGTGGTCGACGACGGTCTCGTAGCCGTGGTAGTTCGGCATGAAGCCGAGCTGCTGGTACCCGTCGCCCTTGGTCTTCGTCAGCTTCTTCGCCACTTGGGCGAACTCCGACCAGGTCTTCGGCGGGGCCTTGATCCCGGCTGCCTCGAAGGCGTCCTTGTTGTAGTAGAGGCCGTAGGCGTCGCCGAGCAGGGGCAGGGCGCAGCGCGTCCCCTCGAACTGGGTGTACTCCAGCATCGGCTTCGGGATGAGCGCGTCCAGGTCGAGCTTCGACTTCTCGACGAACGGCTTCAGGTCGAGGAAGGCGCCCGAGGAGCAGAACTTGCCGATGTTCGAGGTGGTGAACGAGGACACCACGTCGGGGCCGCTCGAACCGCCCGCGCGCAGGGCCTGGTTGAGCTTGTCGTCGTTGATGTTGCCGACGACCTTCACCTTGATGTTGGGGTGCGCCTTCTCGAAGCGGTCCACGTTCGCCTGGACGGCCTTCACCTCGGCGGGCGCGCTCCAGCCGTGCCAGAAGGTGATGGTCGTCTCGGCGTTCGGGTCGTCGGAGGCGCCGGATTCGGACTGGCCGGTACAGGCGGTGGCGAGCAGGGCGAGGCTGGCGGAGGCGGCGACCGCGAGGGCCGCTTTTCTGGATATTCCGGGCATGGCGAAGCTCCCAGGGGCAGGGTGGGGACAGGCGGGTGGAGCGAGTGGGTGGCGGTACGGGGGTCAGCGCGAGGTGTCGAAGACCTCGTCGCGGGTGGTCGCGAGCGCGCTCTCCAGCGCGCCGCGCAGGACGGGGTGCTCGGTCACGTCACCGACGGCGAGCCGGGGCCGGGAGGCGGCCAGTTCCTCCAGCTCGTCCCGGACCAGGTCGCGCAGCGCCTCGCCGCCTGCGGTGAGGGAGGTGCCGCTCAGGACCACCAGCTCGGGGTCCAGGACCGAGACGAGGGAGGCGAGGCCGGTGGCCAGGCGGGTGGCGTAGGTCTGGAGCAGCCGGCGGTGCGGATCGTCGTCGGAGCCGGCCTGCGCCGCGCGGGCGACGAGGGCGGCGGCGACCTCGGTGTACGGCCCCGAGGGCACGTCGGTGACGCCCAGCTCTCGGGCCAGTCCCGGCAGGGCCTGCGAGCCGGCCAGCTCCTGGAAGCCGCCGCTGCCGGTGCGACTGACCTTGCGGACCAGCGGGGCGCCCGGCACCGGCAGGAACCCGACCTCCCCGGCGCCGCCGGTCCAGCCGCGGTGCAGCCGCCCGCCGAGGACCAGCGCGGCGCCCAGGCCCTCCTGGTTCCACAGCAGCACGAAGTCCTCGTGACCCCGGGCCGCTCCGAGGCGCTGCTCGGCCACGGCGGCGAGGTTCACGTCGTTCTCGTACTCCACCGGCATCGGCAGCGCGGCGGCGAGTTCGTCCAGCAGGGTGGGGGAGTGCCAGCCGGGCAGGTGGGAGGCGTAGCGCAGCCGTCCGGTGCCCGGGTCGAAGGCGCCCGGCGTGCCGATGACGAGGCGGTGGACGTCGTCGCGGGCGAGCCCGGCGGCCTTCACCGCGCCGTCGAGGGCGTCGGTGACCTGCTGGACGACGGGGGCGGCGGCGCGCCGGCCCGGGGTGGGCAGCTCGAACCGGCCGACCGTGCGGCCGGTGACGTCGGCGACCGCGGCGAGGACCCGGCCCGGGGTGACGTCGATCCCGGCGGCGTACGCGGCGGCCGGATTGACCTCGTAGAGCTGGGCGCCGGGCCCGGGGCGCCCCTCGGTCGTCCCCCCGGCCAGGACCAGCCCCGCCGCCTCCAGGCGGGCCAGCAGCTGGGAGGCGGTCGGCTTGGACAGGCCGGTCAGCTTGCCGATCCGGGTCCGGGACAGCGGCCCGTGCTCCAGCAGGAGGTCGAGGGCGGCCCGGTCGTTCATGGCGCGCAGGACGCGCGGGGTGCCCGGCGTACCGGCGGTTCCTGCCATGCGTGTCCACACCTGCCTCTCGACCGCTCAGCTTTTCAGGGGGCGGTGGGGGAAGTCCACCGCGCGGATCACGGG
This sequence comes from Streptomyces sp. NPDC001599, assembly GCF_042893535.1. Taxonomy (NCBI): domain Bacteria; kingdom Bacillati; phylum Actinomycetota; class Actinomycetes; order Kitasatosporales; family Streptomycetaceae; genus Streptomyces; species Streptomyces sp. NPDC001599. The sequence goes on along the minus strand of NZ_JBIAVA010000005.1, from coordinate 89,926 downwards.
AAACGTTCCGGCGGGACGCCTGGAGAGCGTCTGTTAGGAAAGTTTCCTGTTGGCTGGAGAACGTAGGCCCGCCCGCAAGGAGCCGTCAAGAGACCGCCCCCGAGGCAACGCAGTCGTTACCTCGGGGGCGGGAAGCGCACGGAGCGCGGGCTACTTGCTGGTGCTGGGCGGCGGAATGGGGGACGCCGCCACGGACTGCGGCGACACCGTGCTCGCGTACGCCGACGGTGCCGCGACGCCCGCCGTCGGGTCGGCGGCGGCCGGGGCGCCCTCCAGCGGGACCGTGGCACCGCCGACGATCGCGATGCCGGCCGCGTCGAAGGCCCGCTTGATCCGCCAGCGCAGCTCACGCTCGACGGTGAGGGACTTGCCGGGCATGGTCTTCGCGGAGACCCGCACCACCATCGAGTCGAGCAGTACGGAGTCCAGTCCGAGGGTCTCGATCGGCCCCCACAGCATCTCGTTCCAGGGCTCTTCCTTGCTCATCCGCTCGCCGACCGCGGAGAGGGTCTCCTTCACCTTGTCCAGGTCCTCGTCGGAGCGGACGGTCACGTCGACCCCGGCCGTGGACCAGCCCTGGGAGAGGTTGCCGATGCGCTTGACCTCGCCGTTGCGGACGTACCAGATCTCGCCGTCGACGCCGCGCAGCTTGGTCACCCGCAGCCCGACCTCGATGACCTCGCCGGAGGCCACCCCCGCGTCGATGCTGTCGCCGACGCCGTACTGGTCCTCCAGGATCATGAAGACGCCGGACAGGAAGTCGGTGACCAGGTTGCGGGCGCCGAAACCGATTGCGACACCGGCGACACCGGCGGAGGCCAGCAGCGGGGCCAGGTTGATCTGGAAGGTGCCGAGCACCATCAGGGCGGCGGTGCCGAGGATGAGGAAGCTCGCCACCGAGCGCAGCACGGACCCTATCGCCTCGGAGCGCTGTCGGCGCCGCTCGGCGTTGACCAGCAGCCCGCTCAGCGCGGTGCCGCCGGACGCCCCGCTCCTGCGGTTCATCCGCTCTATCAGCTTGGTGATCGCCCGCCGCACCACGGCGCGCAGCACGACCGCGATCACCACGATCAGCAGCACCCGCAGCCCGATCGCGAGCCACGTCGACCAGTTCTCCTCGACCCAGCCCGCGGCGTTCGTCGCGCTCTCGTGTGCCTCCTTCAGCGAGGGCACGGTCGGGGCCGTCGGGGACGGCGACGGCGAGGGCGACGACGCGGACGACGCGGACGACGAACCGGCGGCCAGCAGGGGCAGGACGGCGGCGGACAGGGACACGGCGGAAACCTCCAGGTGCGGCGGCCCGTCCTGCGCGGTCCGGTCCGAGGTCCGGTCCAAGGTCACGGAAAGGTCACCGGACGGGCAGATGCACCACACTAACGGGGCACCGGACCCGGTTCGGCCCGAAACCGGCGGGGGAGACACTGCTCACCCGCGCCCGAACTGGTCACGCCCAAGCCCACGCGCCCCGTGTGGTCGAAAACACTCCCAGCCCGTTACCGGGACATGGTGGCGCTACGACCAGGCATGAGGGGAGACTGAACCAGATCGTCCCGGCGCGAGCCACGCGCCGCCGACGCCCAAGGAGGCACCCGTGCCGCATGTCCTGGTCCTCAACGCGTCGTACGAGCCACTCGGCGTCGTACCGCTCCGCCGCGCGCTCGTCCTCGTCCTGGAGAACAAGGCCGTGTGCCTCGAGGAGTCCGGCGCCTACCTGCACAGCGCGACCGTCACCGTGCCCGCACCCAGCGTGGTCCGGCTCAAGCGGTTCGTGCGGGTGCCCTACCGGGGCCCCGTCCCGCTCACCCGCCGTGCCCTGTTCGCCCGCGACGGAGGCCGTTGCATGTACTGCGGCGCCGTCGCCACCAGTGTCGACCACGTCATCCCGCGCAGCCGCGGGGGCCTGCACGCGTGGGACAACGTGGTGGCGTCCTGCCGCCGCTGCAACCACGTCAAGGCCGACCGCCACCTGGTCGAGCTGGGCTGGCGCCTGCGCCACAAACCGGCCCCGCCCACCGGCCTGGCCTGGCGCATCATCGGCACCGGCCATCGGGACCCGCGCTGGTTGCCGTACTTGCAGCCGTACGGCGCGGAGGACGCCATGGCCCGGATCGACGGCATTTCCGCCTGAGGTCCGGGCCTCCGCTTGCTCCGGCCCCGGGTCGGCGCACCCGGTTCTTCCGCGGCCCGGTGTCCAGGGCGATCCCGACCGGCTCGGGCAGCGCGACCTCCTTGCCGCGCCCCAGGCGTGGGCGCGGTGCGTGAGGGAGCCGGGGCGGCGGGCCGGTCAGGGGCGGCGCCAGGTGAGGGTGTAGCGCCAGAAGAGGCGTCGGCGCAGTCGGGCGCCGGGCAGAAGCGTGCGGGCCGCGGCAGTGACGTCGGAGAAGGACATGCCGGCCGGTCGGGTCCGGGCGGTCATTGAGTTGGGTGGGGCGGCGTTCCGGCCCCTGTTCTTGAGCCACCCGATGGCGGCGTTGGGGAGGACGGCGGCCGCGCCGAGCAGGTGGTCCGTGGCCGTCTGCGGCCGAAAGAGGCCGACGACGACCAGGGTGCCGCCGGGGGTCAGGTGCCTGCGGAACGTGTCGAGGGCCTCGGCGAACGGCAGATGGTGCAGGGTGGCGACGCAGGTGATGACGTCGTGAGGTCCGGCGGGGAGTCCCGTCAGGGCGTCCGCGACGGTGAAGGACGCCGCCGTCGGCTCCGGGGTCAGCGCGCGCGCCCGCGAGACGACCACGGGGTCGGAGTCGACGCCGTGGACCTCGTCGGCGCGGGCGGCGAGCAGGCGGACCAGGTCACCGGTGCCGGACCCGACGTCCAGCGCGCTGCCGAACCGGTGGGGGAGCCGGCGCAGGATCCAGCGGTGGTAGTGGGCGTTGTGGTCCCAGGGGTGAGCGGCGTTGAACCGGTCGAGCGCCTGGACGAGGCGATGCGGCAGTGACGTCATGCGCTTCCTCAGGTTGGACGCGGAGCACTGTGCCGCAGGCCGTCGAGGAGGAGGCCGGTGATGGTCCGGGCCTCGTCCAGCCATCCCTCTCTCACGCGCAGGGCGCAGACGCCGCCGAGGGCCCGCAGCAGGGTGGGGCCGGAGACGTCGTCGCGGACGGTGCCGGCCGCGACGCCGGCGTCGAGCAGCCGGGTGAGAGCGTCGCTCATGCGGGAGCGGGCGTCGTCGAAGACCGGTGACTCGCTCGCCATGATGCTCTCCAGCGCCACGGACATCCCCTTGCCCACCGCGGCGTGGTCCACGAGCAGCAGCAGGAAGCGACGCAGGGCCTCCGCCGGAGCGTACTGGGCCAGCAGGTGCTCGGGAGCGGCACACAGGTCGTCGACCTCTTTGCGGTAGACCTCCTCGATCAGCGCGTCGCGGGTCTCGAAGTGGCGGTAGAGCGTCCCGACGGCCACCCCGGCCCTGCGGGCGATGTCCTCCACGTGCGCGTCGGTGTCCCCGTCGAGGAACGCCTCGCGTGCCGCGGCCAGCAGTGCCTCGCGGTTGCGCCGCGCGTCCCGGCGCAACGGGCGTGGTGTCGTCAAGGAAACCTCCATAAGGTGAGTCCGACTCCGTTTAGGTGTACGGTTTCCGGAGTCAGGTTCACTTTACTGAGGGGATCTCCCGTGCCGAACATCGACAGGAGTCTGGACGGCCTGCGCGTGCTGGTCACCGGTGGCAGCCGCGGACTGGGCGAGGCGACCGTGCGCCGGTTCGTCTCCGCCGGCGCGACCGTGCTGACGGCCTCCCGCACCCCGCCCGCCACGGACGGCGGCGCCACGTTTCTCGCCGCCGACCTGTCCACGGAGCAGGGCGTGGCCGACCTCGGTCGCCGCGTCGTCGAGCACGTGGGCGGTGTGGACGTACTCGTGAACAACGCCGGAGCGGCGAGCGCGCCGACGCCGACCCTGAGCCGCTCCGACGCGTCCTGGCGGGCGGACCTGGAGATGAACCTCCTCGGCGCGGTGCGCCTGGACCGGGCCCTGGTGCCGGGGATGGTCGAGCGCGGCTCCGGCGTCGTGGTGCACGTCTCCTCGATCGCCAGCCAACTGCCCCAGCGCACCGAGGCGTCCTACGCCGCCGCCAAGGCCGCGCTGAACACCTACAGCCGTGAGCTGGCCATCGAGGTCGGTGACCGCGGCGTGCGGGTGGTGTGCGTCCTGCCCGGCTTCGTCGTCACCGACGGCGCCACCGCCCACCTGCGCCACATGGCCGAGCGGCAGGGCGTGACCACCGACGAGGTCACCCGGCAGCTCGTGGACCACCTGAAGGTCCCTCTGGGCCGCCCCGGGGATCCCGAGGACGTCGCCGAGATGATCGCCTTCCTCGCCTCCGACCGCGCGAAGTGGCTCACCGGCGCGCAGTTCCGCGTCGACGGCGGCATCCTCCCCACCGTCTGAACCCCGACCAACAGGAAGAACGGGTCGCGGACCATGCCCATCACCCTCACTTCCGTGATCATCGACGCCACCGACATCGAGACGGAGGGCGCCTTCTGGCACCGCCTTCTCGGTGGCTCCGTCCACCGCATACCGACGCATCACTTCGTTCAGGCTCCCGGCCTGCAGGTGGTCGTCGTGCGGTCGGCCCCCGGACACGTCCCTCCGGGCCGGCCCGACGGCACCTCTCGGCGGCTGCACCTCGACTTCGGCGTCGAGGACCTCGCGAGCGCCGACCGCACGGTCGCCGAGGCGGGCGGCACCCGCCTGCGGCCGACCGGGGAGAGCTCCGCGGACGACCACACCGGCAGCCGCGTCCACGCCGGCCCCGCCGGGCATCCCTTCTGCCTTCGCGCCTGGGACCGCACAGCGCCGGACAACCGCCTTCGGCGCCCTGACGGGGAGGCTAGTGAGGTGCCGCGAGTACGTTCCGGAGTACGTCTTCGAGCGTGACGCGGGCCAGCTCGTGCCGCACGGTCTCCTCGATGCCCTCGTAGATGTCCTGCATCGCCGGCTGGATGCCGTGACCCACCACGCATCCCTGGTCCGGGGTGGCGCGGTGCATCGCGAACAGCGGGCCGGGTTCCACCGCCTCGTACACGTCGAGCAGGGTCATCGACCCCAGCTCGCGCGCCAGCGACCAGCCCGCGCCCACACCCCGTCGGGACTCCACGAGCCCGGACCTGCGCAGCTCGCCCAGCAGCCGCCTGATCACCACGGGATTGGTGTTCGCGCTGGCCGCGATCTGCTCGGAGGTGGCGACCTCATGGCCCTGGCGCTGGTAGAGGCCGATCCAGGCCAGCGCGTGGGCGGCGATGGTCAGCCTGCTGTTGGCGCTCATGAGTCCCTCCTCCCGGCCGCAACGCTTTATGTTACGACAGCTGAGTCGTAACAGCGAAGGTTGCGACAGATAGTCGTAACAATTAATGTTGCGACTATCTGAAGGATCGAACGATCAACGAGGTGGGACGAATGGGCAAGTCACTCGCGGGCAAGATCGCCGTGGTCACCGGGGGCAGCACCGGCATCGGATTCGCGACCGCACGCGCGTTCCGCGACGAGGGTGCCAGGGTTTTCGTCACCGGTCGCCGCAAGGACGCGCTCGACGCCGCGACCGCCGAGCTCGGACCTGCCGTGACCGGCGTGGTCTGCGATGTCTCCGTGCTCGCCGACCTCGACGCGTTCTACGGCACGGTGCGCGACCGGGCCGGCCGCATCGACGTGCTGGTCGCCAATGCCGGCATCGGCATCGCGGCTCCGTTCGGGGAGGTGACGGAGGAGCTGATCGACTCGGTGTTCGCCGTCAACGTCAAGGGAACGATCTTCACCCTGCAGCAAGCGCTGCCGCTGCTCAGCTCCAACGCTTCGGTGATCCTCACGGGTTCGACCGCCTCGGCACGGCCCACCCAGGGACTCGAGGTCTACGGGGCGTCGAAGGCCGCCGTCCGCAACCTCGCCCGTGGCTGGGCCCACAGCTCGCGCACGCACGGCTTCCGGGTCAACGTCGTGTCCCCGGGCGGGACGCGCACCCCGGGTCTGCTGGAGCTGGTCCCGCCCGAGGCTCTCCGGCAGTCCGAAGGCGAGGTCCCGCTCGGCCGGCTCGCCGAACCCGAGGAGATCGCCGCCCTGACGACGTTCCTCGCCTCGGACGCGTCGAGTTACGTCAATGGTGCCGAGTTCTTCGCCGACGGTGGTTACGCGCAGGTGTGACACTCGCGCCGTCGCGTGCCCGCACCGCGGCGGCGTGTTGAAGAGGGGCGCGCATGTGCGACCGGTTTGGGTGATCCGTGCGCGGGTTAGGTGATTTTTTGGCCGGGTCCGGGCGTATTCGAGAGGGGGTGGATGTGACCAGGGCCACGTTGGCGGTATTGGGGCGTCTGTCCTCGTGCGGACTGGGTAGGGGCTGCCGTAACTCGCCACAAGCGTGCTCGGTACGACGCCTCACCCAGAGCCCGACCCAGAGCCCGATGACGGGCCCGTTCCACCGTCCGACCCAGAGCCTGATCCAAAGGAGACCCCCGTGGCTGCACTGGCGCCCCTTCTGCTCCCGGCCCCTTCCAAACCCGTGGCGGAGCCGTCCACTCCCTGGGCGGAGCCCTCCGCCGCCTCCGAGACCCCGCACTACTGCGTCTTCGGCGCCACCGGCAGCTGCGCCGAGACCCCGCTCACCAGCGAACCGCCGCTGCCCGACGCCGAGCCCCTCACCAGCGAGTCGCCGTTCGCCGACGCCGTACCGCTGACCAGCGAGTCCTCGCCCGAACTCACGGCCGACGTGCCGGAGCAGGGCGGCCCCTCCTTCGCCGTCCCCGTCCCGGAACCCACGAGGTCGTAGAGGAAGCAGATGCCCGCAGCCCAGCCGGCCGAGCCCCCCGCCGAGGACCTTCCCGAGGATCTGACCAGGCTCGCCGCCCTGCACGGCGTCGCCACCTCCTACCGCCCCTCCCCGGACCGCACCGTCCCGGTCACGGCCACCGCCGTCACCCTCGCGCTGGCCGCCCTCGGCGTGGACGCGAGCAGCGCCGGGGCCGTACGGGCCGCGCTCACCGCCCGCGAGAGCGAGCTGCGCGAACGGCTGCTGCCACCCACCGTCGTCCGCTGGGACGGCGGCGGCACCCCGGCCGCGCTGTCCGCCCTGCCCGCGGGCACCCGGCTGCGCGTCGACACCGAGCAGGGCGAGCGCCGCGACGGGGCAGGTCCGCTTCCGCCCGGCGTCCACCGGCTGACCGCCACCGCGCCCGACGGGCGCACCGCCGAGGCCCACCTGATCGTCGCGCCCGCCCGGCTGCCCACCCCCGCCGCCCGCTCCCACGGGCTCCTCGTCCAGCTCTACTCCCTCCTCTCCCGTCGCTCCTGGGGCATGGGCGACCTCGGCGACCTCGGCGAACTGGCCGCCTGGGCCGGACGCTCCCTCGGCGCCGGATTCGTGCAGGTCAACCCGCTGCACGCGGCCGTACCCGGCGCCCCCACCGACCCCTCCCCGTACCGGCCGTCCTCGCGCCGCTTCCCCGACCCGGTGCACCTGCGGATCGAGGACGTGCCGGAGTACGCGTACGTCACCGATCCCGAGCGGGGCCGGGCCCTGCGGGAACGGGCCGGGCGGCTGCGCGAGGGCGTTCTGGACAAGGGCGCCCTCATCGACCGGGACGCCGTGTGGGAGCTGAAGCGCGACGCCCTGGAGCTGCTTCACGAGGTCCCGCTCGGCCCCGGCCGCCGCGCCGCCTACTGCGACTACCTCGCCGAACAGGGCACCGCCCTGGAGGACCACGCCACCTGGTGCGCGCTCGCCGAGGTCCACGGCCCCGACTGGCACCGGTGGCCGGACGGCCTGCGTGACCCCCACTCGGCCGACACCGACCGCGCCCGCCGCGAGCTGATGGACCGCGTCGACTTCCACTCCCGGCTCACCTGGCTCACCGACACCCAGCTGACCGCCGCCCAGCACACCGCCCGCGAGGCGGGCATGCCGGTCGGGATCGTCCACGACCTCGCCGTCGGCGTGCACCCGCGCGGCGCCGACTCCTGGGCGCAGCAGGAGTACTTCGCCGCCGGGATGTCGGTGGGAGCGCCGCCGGACGCCTTCAACTCCCGCGGCCAGGACTGGGGCCTGCCGCCCTGGCGCCCGGACCGCCTGGCCGAGTCCGGGTACGCGCCCTTCCGGGAGCTGCTGCGCGGCCTGTTCCGGTACGCCGGGGCGCTGCGCGTCGACCACGTCATGGGCCTGTTCCGGCTCTGGTGGGTGCCCGAGGGCCGGCCGCCCACCGAGGGCACCTACGTCCACTACGACGCCGAGGCCATGCTCGCCGTCCTCGTCCTGGAGGCCGGCCGGGCCGGTGCCGTCGTCATCGGCGAGGACCTGGGCACCGTGGAGCCCGGGGTGCGCGAGGCGCTGCGCGAGCGCGGGGTGCTGGGCACCTCGGTGCTGTGGTTCGAACGGGACTGGACCGGCGACGGCCGCCCCCTGCCGCCCGAGCGGTGGCGCGCCGACTGCCTGGCCACCGCCACCACCCACGACCTGCCGTCCACCGCCGCCCGCCTCACCGGAGAGCACGTCGGACTCCGCGACCGGCTCGGCCTGCTCGCCCGGCCCGTGGAGGAGGAACGCGCCGAGGCCGCCGCGGACGCCGCGGAGTGGCTCGACGTACTGGCCCGGCTCGGCCTGCTGCGCGGCACCGGCGGCGACACCGGAACGCCCGCCGAGGAGGCGGAGATCCAGGCCGTGCACCGCTTCCTGCTGCGCACCCCCGCCCGCATGGTCGGCATCTGGCTCCCGGACGCCGTCGGCGACCGCCGCCCGCAGAACCTGCCCGGGACCTCGGACCAGTACCCGAACTGGCGGCTGCCCGTCGCCGACGCCGAGGGCCGCCCGGTGACGCTGGAGGACCTGGCCGCCTCGCCCCGGCTGCACGCCCTGATCGACGTCGTACGGGAAGGGGACGGGGGCCGGGGTGACTGAACGGGGCGACCGCGCCGTACGCCCGCGGGCCCCGTACGGGCACCCCGGGCGCGCGGCCGCCCGGACCGTTCGCTAACTTGGCACCGTGGACAAGAAGAACGCCCTGCGCGCCGGCGCCCTGGCAGCCGGTACGACGCTGATGATGCTGCTCATGTCGTCCCCCGCGCTCGCGCTGACGCGCGACGACGGCGACGACCCCGGCACCGGCCTGAGCGTCGTCGAGACGCTGGGCCTCTACGTCCTGGCACCGCTCGCGCTGTTCGCGATCATCGCCGGCCTGGTCATGGTCCTGGACCGGTCCCACCCGGACCACCGGGTGTCTGCTCCCGGCGCGAAGACCAAGGCCAAGGGCAAGGTCGCCGCGAAGGCCTGACCTCCCGCACCCGCTTCACCGAGGGCGCCGCCCCGCCGCACGTACGCGCATCAGCCGTACGCCGACGGGGACGGCGCCCTTCGGCGTTCGCTGCGGCGGTCAGGGGTTCGGCGCCGTCAGGCAGCGCTGGAGCGCGGGCGCCGGCCAGGCCACGACCTCCTCGCGGCGGACGCTTCGTGCTGATCACCTTGCCCGCCCCTTGCCCGCCCCTCGCCTACCCCTCGGTACCGGCGAGGAGGTCCCGCAGCAGGTCGGCCAGCTGACCGGCCCGTTCCGCGTCGAGGGAGGCCAGCGCCTCGGTCTGGGCGGCGAGGCCCGCGCCGACCGCCTCGTCGATCAGCTCCAGGCCCCGCTCGGTGAGCGTGACCTGGAGCCCCCGGCGGTCGTGCGGGTCGGGGGAGCGACGCAGCAGGCCCGCCCGTTCCAGCTTGTCCAGCCGACCGGTCATGCCGCCGGTGGTGAGCATGAGCGTGGCCGACAGCTGCCGGGGCGAGAGCGTGTACGGCTCGCCGGAGCGGCGCAGGGTGGCCAGGGCGTCGAACTCCCCGCGAGAGATGCCGAAGCGCGCGTACGCCCGCTCCATCCGGTCGCCCATGGCGCGCGCCAGCCGGAAGACCCGGCCGAAGACCTCCATGCCGGCCGTGTCCAGATCGGGCCGCACGGCCGCCCACTGGTCGATGATCACGTCGACGGGGTCCTTGCGCGGTCCGGGCTGCGGGGGGCGTTCAGTCATGCGACGAGTATCGGGGCCCTTCCGCTCGGCCGCAAGAAAGTGGCTTGACGGAAACTAGCTTAGAAGTAAGCTACTAACTGCTGAGCTTTCCTCGATCCCTCCGAAGGGTGCCCTCGTGCCCGCCACCCGCCCCGCCCTCATCGCACTCACCGCCCTCGCCCCCGTCTCCTGGGGCACCACCTACGCCGTGACCACCGAGTTCCTGCCGCCCGACCGGCCCCTGTTCACCGGCCTGATGCGCGCCCTGCCCGCCGGGCTGCTGCTCCTCGCCCTCGCCCGGGTACTGCCGCGCGGCGCCTGGTGGGGGAAGGCGGCGGTGCTGGGCGCGCTGAACATCGGGGCCTTCTTCCCGCTGCTGTTCCTCGCCGCGTACCGCATGCCCGGCGGGATGGCCGCCGTCGTCGGCTCGGTCGGCCCACTCCTCGTCGTCGGCCTCTCGGCCCTCCTGCTCGGGCAGCGGCCCACCACCCGGTCCGTGCTCACCGGCGCCGTCGCCGCGATCGGCGTCAGCCTGGTGGTGCTGGAGGCGGCCGGGGGGCTGGACACGCTCGGCGTGCTGGCGGCCTTCGCCTCCACCGCCTCCATGTCCACCGGCACCGTGCTCGCGGGGCGCTGGGGCCGTCCCGACGGCGTCGGCCCGCTCGCCCTCACCGGCTGGCAGCTGACCGCGGGCGGCCTGCTCCTCGCACCGCTCGCCCTGCTGGTCGAGGGCGCCCCGCCCGCCCTGGACGGCCCGGCGATCGGCGGCTACCTCTACCTGGCGCTGGCCAACACGGCGCTGGCGTACTGGCTCTGGTTCCGCGGCATCGGCCGGCTCTCGGCGACGCAGGTCACCTTCCTCGGCCCGCTCTCGCCGCTGACCGCCGCCGTGATCGGCTGGGCGGCGCTCGGCGAGGCACTCGGCCCGGTCCAACTGGCTGGGATGGCCCTGGCGTTCGCGGCGACCCTCGCGGGCCAGACGGCGCCGCGCACGCAACCGGTCGCCGTGAGTGGCGGACCCTTCAGTCCTGCTTCACGGAACGGTCGAAAAGATTCGACGGACCTGACGGGTACCGTCCTGCGACGGTAGGCCCGCCAGGCCTCCGCCGCTGTCTCCGAGGGCCCGCGAGGTGACGAAGCCGCCGGACCGTGCCGCCGGTCCAGCCCGCCTTCTGGCGCTGGGTGGTGGCCCTCGCGGTCGTCGCCCCCTCCGGGGCGCGGCAGGGGTCTGCTGGTCGCCCGCCTTCGTGCCGTGTCCGGCGGCACGGATCGTGTTCGTGGTCCGGGGATACGGAGGCGGGGTCCCTCACGTCCGGGGCTGCAGCCACCGCGCACCCCACGCCGGGGTCGTTCGGATCCGATCCGTGGCCGGCCTCGCCCACGCGGCGGAGCCGCACGCCGATACAACCCCGCACTCCTCATGGCACACCTCATGCCTGTCTGCTGGGCGCTGGGCAGGCTCGCGGCGGTGCGGGGCCGACCGTGCGCCACTCGGTCCGGCAAGTTGTCGCGTCCGGGTGCCGCAGTCACTGGTCGTGGTGCTGCGGGCGGCGGACGGACGTCCGTGGACAGGCCTCCCGAGCACGCGCCCCCGAGTACACGTGGAGGGCGCCCAGTACGACACCGGGCGCCCCCTCACACCTGCCGACCGCCTACTCGGCCGCCGCCGCGTCCGCCGCCTGGGCCTTCAGCGCGCGCTCGACGCCCGAGCGGGACTCCGAGACCAGCCGGCGCAGGGCCGCGTTCGGCTCGGCGGAGGCCAGCCACGCGTCCGTGCGGTCCAGGGTCTCCTGCGACACCTGCACCGCCGGGTACAGGCCGACCGCGATCTGCTGGGCCATCTCGTGCGAACGGGACGCCCAGACGTCCTTCAGGGCCTCGAAGTACCGCTCCGTGTACGCCGCGAGCAGCTCGCGCTGGTCGGTCTGGACGAAGCCGGCGATGACCGCCTCCTGCACGGCGTTCGGCAGCTTGTCGGACTCCACGACCGACTCCCAGGCCTCCGCCTTGGCGGCCTCGGTCGGGCGGGCCGCCCGCGCGGTGGCCGCGTGGCGCTCACCGGCCGCGGTCTTGTCCCGCTCGTACTCGGCCGCGATCTCCGACCCGCCGAACCGGCCCACCGCCGCGAGCCGCTGCACGAACGCCCAGCGCAGCTCGGTGTCGACGGCCAGGCCCTCGATCGTCTGCGTGCCGTCGAGCAGCGCGTCGAGGAGGTCCAGCTGCTCCGGCGTCCTGGCCGTCGCGGCGAACGCCCGCGCCCACGCCAGCTGGTGGTCGCTGCCCGCCTCGGCGGCCCGCAGGTGGGCCAGCGTGGCCTCGGTCCAGCGGGTGAGCAGCGCCTCGCGGGCGGTCGGGGCGGCGTACTGGTCGATGGCCAGCTTCACCTGGCGGTGCAGCGACTGCACGACACCGATGTCGGACTCCTTGCCGATGCCGGACAGCACCAGCGAGAGGTAGTCCCGGGTCGCCAGCTCCGCGTCCCGGGTCATGTCCCACGCCGACGCCCAGCACAGGGCGCGGGGGAGGGACTCCGTGAAGTCGCCCAGGTGCTCGGTGACCACGGCCAGCGACTGCTCGTCCAGGCGGACCTTCGCGTACGACAGGTCGTCGTCGTTGAGCAGGAGCACCGCCGGGCGGGGCTTGCCGACCAGCTGCGGCACGGCCGTCAGCTCGCCGTCCACGTCCAGCTCGACCCGGTCCCCGCGCACCAGCTTGCCGTCGCCGTCGAGGTCGTAGGCGCCGATCGCGATGCGGTGGGGGCGGAGGGTGGGCTCGCCCTTCGCCCCGGTGGGCAGCGCGGGGGCCTCCTGGCGGATGGCGAAGGAGGTGATGACACCGTCGGCGTCGGTCTCGATCTCCGGGCGCAGCACGTTGATGCCGGCCGTCTCCAGCCACGCCTTCGACCAGGTCTTCAGATCGCGGCCCGAGGTCTCCTCCAGCGCGCCCAGCAGGTCGGACAGGCGGGTGTTGCCGAACGCGTGCCGCTTGAAGTACGCCTGCACGCCCCGGAAGAACGCGTCCTCACCGACGTACGCCACGAGCTGCTTGAGGACGCTGGCGCCCTTGGCGTACGTGATGCCGTCGAAGTTGACGAGCACGTCGTCCAGGTCGCTGATGTCCGCCATGATCGGGTGCGTGGACGGCAGCTGGTCCTGCCGGTACGCCCAGGTCTTCATCTGGTTGGCGAACGTCGTCCACGAGTGCGGCCACTTCGACCCCGGCGCGGCGGCCTGGCAGGCGGCCTCGGCGTAGGTGGCGAACGACTCGTTCAGCCACAGGTCGTTCCACCACTCCATGGTGACCAGGTCGCCGAACCACATGTGCGCCAGCTCGTGCAGGATCGTCGCCGCCCGCACCTCGTACGCCGCGTCCGTCACCTTGGAGCGGAACACGTACTGGTCGCGGATGGTCACCGCACCCGCGTTCTCCATCGCGCCCGCGTTGAACTCCGGCACGAAGAGCTGGTCGTACTTCTTGAACGGGTACTGGTAGTCGAACTTCTCCTGGAACCAGTCGAAGCCCTGCCGGGTGACCTCGAAGATCGCGTCCGCGTCGAGGTGCTCGGCCAGCGAGGGGCGGCAGTAGATGCCGAGCGGGACGGACTGGCCGTCCTTCTCGTACACGCTGTGCACCGAGTGGTACGGGCCGACGATCAGCGCCGTGATGTACGACGAGATACGCGGGGTCGGCTCGAACTCCCAGACGTTGTCCCTCGGTTCGGGCGTCGGCGAGTTGGAGATGACCGTCCAGCCCTCGGGGGCCTTCACGGTGAACTGGAACGTCGCCTTCAGGTCCGGCTGCTCGAAGCTGGCGAAGACGCGGCGCGCGTCCGGCACCTCGAACTGGGTGTACAGGTACGCCTGGTCGTCCACCGGGTCGACGAACCGGTGCAGACCCTCGCCGGTGTTGGTGTACGCGCAGTCCGCGACCACGCGCAGGATGTTGCGTCCCGGCAGCAGGCCCGGCAGGGCGATGCGGGAGTCCTGGAACACCTCGGCGGCGTCGAGGGCGTCGCCGTTCAGCGTCACCTCGTGGACCGTCGGCGCGACCAGGTCGATGAAGGACTCGCCGCCGCCCTCGGCGACGTCGAAGCGCACCGTGGTCACGGACCGGTAGGTGCCGCCCTCCTGCGCGCCGGTGAGGTCGAGATCGATCTCGTACGAGTCAACGGTCAGCAGCGTTGCCCGCTGCCGCGCCTCTTCGCGAGTCAGGTTTGTGCCAGGCACGCGGTCATCTCCTCGTTATGTGTGGGTTGCGCCATCCTTCCACGTGGCCGGGACGGAACGCGATGTCCATTTCCCGCCGGTGCCCGGCGCGCCCGCCCGCGAGCCTGGACCCATGAACGGCCACACCGCACAGCCCATCCCGCCGGGCGTCCTCGACGAACTCCGCGCCACCGACGACGCGGGCCGCGTCCCCGCGCCCACGACCGACGACGAGGGCGGCGCCCCGCTGCGCTGCTGCCTGCGCCGCAGCCGCGCCGGTGAGCGGATCGCGCTCGTCTCCTACGCCCCGCTGCGCCGCTGGGCGGCAAGGACGGGCGCCGACCCGGGCGCCTACGACGAGCGGGGACCGGTGTTCATCCACGCCGAGGAGTGCGCGGGACCGGAGACGGACCGTCTTCCCTTCACCAACGCGCATCGCACCCTGCGCCGCTACTCCGCCGACGGGCACATCCTGGGCGGGCGGCTGGTCGAGGGCGCCGACGCCTTCGCGCCTGCCCTCCGAGAAGCGCTCGACGACCCGGCCGTGGCGTTCGTCCACGTCCGGGCCGTCGAGTACGGCTGCTTCCTCTACGAGGTCACCAGGGACTAGCCCTTCAGCTCCGCCGCCACCAGCTCCGCGATCTGCACCGCGTTCAGGGCCGCGCCCTTGCGGAGGTTGTCGTTGGAGACGAACAGGGCGAGGCCGTTGTCCACGGTCTCGTCCTGGCGGATCCGGCCCACGTACGACGGGTCCTGACCGGCCGCCTCCAGCGGCGTCGGCACCTCGGTGAGGGCCACGCCGGGGGCGCCGGCCAGCAGCTCCTTGGCGCGCTCCACGCTGATCGGGCGGGCGAAACGGGCGTTGATCTGCAGGGAGTGGCCGCTGAAGACGGGCACGCGCACGCAGGTGCCGGACACCTTCAGCTCCGGGATCTCCAGGATCTTGCGGGACTCGTTGCGGAGCTTCTGCTCCTCGTCCGTCTCGTGCAGGCCGTCGTCGACGAGGGAACCGGCCAGCGGCAGCACGTTGTACGCGATGGGCGCCACGTACTTGTCCGGCTTCGGGAACTCGACCGCCGAACCGTCGTGGGTCAGCTTGGGGGCGTCCGCGCCGACCTTCTGGACCTGCTCGAACAGCTCGTCCACGCCGGCCAGGCCGGAGCCGGACACCGCCTGGTAGGTGGCGACGACGAGGGCTTCGAGGCCCGCCTCGGCGTGCAGCGGGCGCAGCACCGGCATCGCGGCCATCGTGGTGCAGTTCGGGTTGGCGATGATGCCCTTGGGACGGTCGGCGATCGCGTGCGGGTTCACCTCGGAGACCACCAGCGGGACCTGGGGGTCGCGGCGCCAGGCGGAGGAGTTGTCGATCACGACGGGGCCCTGCGAGGCGACCTTTTCGGCCAGCGCCTTGGAGGTGGCGCCGCCCGCCGAGAACAGCACGATGTCCAGCCCGGAGTAGTCGGCGGTGGCCGCGTCCTCCACCGTCACGCCGTCCAGCTCCTTGCCGGCGCTGCGGGCCGAGGCGAACAGGCGCAGTTCGGTGACGGGGAAGTCGCGCTCCGTGAGGATCCTGCGCATGACCGTGCCCACCTGA
This sequence comes from Streptomyces sp. NPDC001599, assembly GCF_042893535.1. NCBI lineage: Bacteria > Bacillati > Actinomycetota > Actinomycetes > Kitasatosporales > Streptomycetaceae > Streptomyces > Streptomyces sp. NPDC001599. The sequence goes on along the minus strand of NZ_JBIAVA010000005.1, from coordinate 74,167 downwards.
CCGGTGGCTCCGACGATTCCGACCCTCACGGTGACTCCTTCTCCGTCTTGTACGCGTGTCCTCACGCGCGCTTTGCTCGGCCGAGACTTTTCCATCATGGGGCGAAGCCCGGCCCGCCTGTCCAATCCTTTGCACGGTGTTCCCGCACCTTGGGACGCGGTGGCTCGGTCCGCCCCTGCCCATCCCTTCCCGCCGCACACGACGATGTGACGTACGCCTCGCGCCGAAAGGCGGCCGCCCGGGCGAACGTTTCGGGCTGCTCGCGCGTCGTAGGGGAAACGTGGCCGGGGGAGGAATGGCTTTGCTGCGCAGAAGGGCCCGCCGCGGCCAGGGGGACGACGTACGCGACGACCCCCTGGACGCGGCACAGGAACGCCGGGTGCGGGCGGTGCTCGCGCTCGGCGGGGTGCCGCAGGCAGACCTGCCGGACGGGGTGCAGCAGGTCCGCCTGCGGCTGCTGGAGCGGACGGCCGGCGGCCGCGAGGCGCCGCGCGACGTGTCCGCCTGGGCGGCGGTCGTCGCCTCCAACCTGGCCATGGACTGGCACCGGGCCAGGCGCCGCCAGGACCGGCTCGGGGAACGCCTGGCCGCGCTGCGCCAGACGGAGCACCCACGCGACGAGGACACCAGCGTCCTGTCCCTCGCCGTCGCCCAGGGCCTGGACGAGCTGCCCGACGCCCAGCGCCAGGTCCTCGTCCTGCGCTTCTACGCCGACCTGTCGGTGCGCGGCATCGCCGAGGAGCTGGGCATCCCCGAGGGCACGGTCAAGAGCAGGCTGCACACGGCGGTACGGGCCCTGCGCGCCCGCCTGCACGAGGACGAGGTGGTGTGAGATGGCCGCCGAACAGCACCCCGGTGGGTACGACGCGCTGATGGCCGCGATCACGGGCGAGCCGCTGCCGCCGGACGCGGGGCCGGACGCCCGCGGCGAGCACCGGTCGGCGACGGCCGACGTGGCGCTGCTGCGGGAGCAGCTGGCCCTGCTCGGTGACGCCCTGGGCGAGGCGGTCCCGGCGGAGCGACCGGCCCCCGCCCCCGTTCGGGTCCCGGCACCGGGCCGCCGCCGTCCCTTCCGCCTCGCCCTGGGTGTCCTCGCGGCGGCCTGCGCGGGTGTCGTGGTCACGGGCCTGGGCTGGCTGGTCGTGCAGGACGGCACCGGCGCCACCCAGGACGCGGCGAGCGACAGCGCGGCCGACCGGTCCGGGGCGCGGCCGGACAGCCCGTCCGCGGGCCAGGAGGCCGCCGTGGTCTTCGGCACCCCCCGCTACCTCGCCTGCGCCCGGCTGGTCGCCGAGGGCACGGTGACCGCGGCCGAACCGGTACCGGGCACCGCGCGGCACCGGATCACGCTCCGCGTGACGCACGCCTACGCGCCCGGGGAGAGCACCGGGCCGACGACGACGTTCGTCCTGGACGACAGCCTCGCCACCCTCGCCCCGGGCCGGCAGGTGCTGGTCGGCGCCCTGCGGGACCGGCCCACCGCGGACACGGTGATCACCGGCGACCGGAACATCGCCACCGCCCGCACCTGGGTCACCGCCTCCCTCCCCGAGTCCCGCACCCTCACCTGCGACTGACCCATCCGGAGGCAAGCGAAAGGGGCGGGCGCCCGGCAAAGGTGCGCCCGCCCCGGGGCCTGCCGCCACATTCCCGCCTGCCCGGCTCTCCGGGCGGACGACGGGGAATGTGGCGGCAGGCCCCCGTACCGCACCGGACTACGGCACGACCTTCCCGATCCGCACGCTGCCCAGGCCCGCGACCGTGCCGTGGGCGTTGACCAGCTGGACGCGGCCGAAGAACTCGCGGCCCTCGGGGGCGGCGGCCAGGGCCGTGACGCTGCCGGAGACCGTCGCGGAGTCGCCCGTGCCGAGCTGCACCGTCGCCGAGTCGTCCACCGTGACCGAGCCGAGCGTGGCGGCGAAGTACACGTCCCGGTAGTCGTACTCCGTGCTGCCCGACGGCACCGAGTAGCCCGCGACCTCGACGGTGTACGTGCCGGCGGCCGGCTTCGCGATCGACACCGACTCCTCCGAGTCGCCGTCGGCGGACTGGGCGACGACGGCGCCGTCCGCGCCGTAGACCGTCAGGTCCAGGTCGGCGGCCGCGTCCGAGACGCCCCCGATGGCGACGTCCAGCGACTCGGCGCCCTCGGGCACCTCGACCGTGGAGGTGGCCGTCTCACCCTGCTTGATCGTCGGGCGGGACGTCTCGGACGAGCCGAGCGGGCCGCCGACCAGCTTGCCCTCCAGGGCGGCGTACTTGTTGGTCACCGTCCAGGAGGCGTCGGCCGGGGTGCCCGCCTTGGCCTCGGGCACGGTCACGACCTCCGGGTCGAAGTCCGCGCCGAGCACGGTGACGTCCAACTGGTAGGGGTTGTCGAGCAGCGGCGAGGTGCGCCGTGCCTCGACCTCGACCTCCCAGACGCCCGGCTGCGGGTCCGCGTAGGCACGCACGTCGGGGCGGCAGCCGTTGCCGTCGAGGTAGTTGTTGTAGCAGTACGGCGTCGAGGTGTTGTCGGACGGGACGCCGTACGGGTGGATGGAGATGAACCGGGTCTGGCTCTCACCCTTGAGCCCGCCGATCGCCACCTCCAGCGCCTTCGCGCCCTCGGGGACGGTCACGAAGTACGACGTGGTGCTGTTGCGCTGCACCGAGCTCTTCGCGGAGAAGTCGTACTTCAGCGGGGCGGAGACCACGACCGTGGTCAGCACCTGCTGGTCGACGCCCTCGGTGCGCGGGTCGTCCACCTCGAGGATCGCGCTCTTGAGCCCGGCGGAGCCGGGGCGCGCCTCGACCTTGACGGTCACCGGCTCGTTCAGCGGCAGCCTCACCTCGTCGCGGCCGACGATCCGGAAGGTGTGACCCGCGTTGTTCTCGAAGTCCAGCTCGTGCCGGACCGCCCGGTCCGGTCCTGTGGTACGGGTGAGCGTGATCTCGTACGTCTTCTTCTGCCCGGCCTTCAGGCCGCCCTCGCGGTCGTAGAGGCCGGTGCCGTAGCCCGGCGTCTCGAGGAACTGGTCGATCGCGGTGTCGACCGGCGCCTTGACCGTGTACTCGTGGGCGCTCGCGCCGCGCCGGATCGACTTCCAGGCGTCGGGGATGTCGATCAGGCCCGCGCCCTCCTCGTACGCCTGCACGCCCCTGATGTGGTCGGCGGTGGAGGTCAGCGCCGTGCGCAGCTTCGCCGGGGTGAGGTCGATGCGGGCCTGCTCGGCCGCCGACAGGAGCAGCGCCGAGGCGCCCGCGGCCTGCGGGGAGGCCATCGAGGTGCCCTGGAGCATGCCGTAGCCGGCGGGGAGGTCGTAGCCCGCCTCGGGGACCGGGGCGCCCGGCATCCAGGTCTGGATGGAGTTGACCGCGGCGCCGGGCGCGGTCAGCGTCGGCGTGAAGCCGCCGTCCTCACGCGGTCCGCGCGAGGAGAACGGCATCATCTGGTACTTGGTCTTCACCGCGGAGCCGTAGTTGGCGGCCCAGGTCTCGCGGGAGATGGACGCGCCGACCGAGATCACCTTGTCGGCGAGGCCGGGGTCGCCGATGGTGTTGGCGCCGGGGCCGGAGTTGCCCGCCGAGATGACGAGCTGGACGCCGTAGGTGTCGATGAGCCGGGTGTACAGCTCGGAACGCGCGTTGTTGCCGTCGTTGAGGGCGGGCAGGCCGCCGATCGACATGTTGACGATGTCGACGCCCCGGTTCACGACGAGGTCGATCATGCCCTCGGTCAGCGCGACGTTGGTGCAGCCTCCGCTCCAGGTGCACGCGCGCGAGGAGACGATCTTCGCGCCGGGTGCGGCACCGTCCATCCGGCCGCCGAACAGCCCGTTGGCGGCGGCGAGTCCGGCGACGTGCGTGCCGTGCTCGGACTCGATGACGCCGATGTTCACGAAGTCCGCCTTGGCGCCCGCGGAGTTGTAGACGACGTCCTTGCGGATCTCGACCACGAAGGGCTGGCGCTCGGCCACGTCCGTCTTCGGGTCGTCGGTGCCGAAGTACCCGACCTGGAAGCCGTCCTTGTAGGGCTTCATCGGGGTGTCGTCGGAGAAGTCGTGGTTGTTGTTCAGGTCGACGCGGACCGTGCCGGCCTCGGCGTCGTACAGGACGCCCCAGGAGTCGGTGGTGTCGCCGTCCCGGTTGGCGTCGCCCGCGGCGTCACCGCCGGTGGTGTACGACTCCAGGAAGGTGCTGACCCGGTACGCGCCGGCGGGCGCCGTCCAGGTCTGCCCGCCGTAGGTGAAGGTGGGGCCGGAGACCGAGGCGGTCATCGGGCGCCAGGTGCGGTCGCCGTCGACGACCGGGTCGGTGGCGGTGACCCAGTCGACGATCTTGCGCTCGCCCGTGGTGGTCTTCTGGAGCGCCGGGTGGCCGAGGTCGACGCCGGAGTCGAGGATGCCGATGGTGACGCCGCGGCCGTCCGACTTCGGGTACTTCTTCACGAAGTCGACGGCGCCCGTCTCGAAGGACGGGTTGTACGGGTTCTCGGCGGGCGTCCAGCGGTTCGGCGCCGGGTAGGAACGGCCCTTGTGCGAGGCGCCCTTCGCCATGTCCGCGCTCGGCGTCGGGTCGTCCAGCGGGATCTCGTCGCGCAGGTCGATGCCGTGGACGGAGGAGAGCTTGGCGGCGGCCGCGATGGCCGAGTCCGCCTTGGCGGTGGGCACGGTGGCGCGCACGTAGCCCAGCTCGTCGTAGGTGCGGCCGACGGTGCCGCCGGAGACCGCGTCCAGCTCCTTCGCCACCTGCTCGGTCCGGCCCGGGGCGGTGGCGACCATCATCGTGACGTTCTTCTCGCCGTCGGCCTTCGCCTCGGCGAGCAGGTCCGCGTCGTCGGAACCGAGCTTGTCGTGGGCGGACTTGACGGAGGCGTCGACCGGTGGCGCGGTCGTCGCGGGCCCGTCGGCGGCGAGGGCCAGGGGCACGGGCCCGACGGCGGCGAGCGCGGCGGCGAGACCCGTGGCGACGGCCAGGCGGGCCGCGCGTCTCGCGCCCGGTATCGGTTCGCGCTGGGGGCTGTTGGTCATCGGCATCCCTTGGGGTGAAGGAACGGGCGGTACGACCAAGGCCGACCGGCCCTGGCCGAGGCAGTCCGGAATCCGATCCCGGACGACCGCTCAGCTTTACTCAAGAGATCACCGATTGGGGAGAGTTGTCCGGGACGGGATGAAGCCATGGCGTACTTCCGCCATGCGCCATCGGGGACACAAGGGGCGGGTCATGACAATCCCGTTTCCCGCCCCGGGCCGTGCGGCTCCCGACCCGCGTCCCCCGGTGGCCCGCCCGGCGCCCTCCTACCGCGGCAGCACCACGACGTACGCGGCGGGCTCCCGGTCCCCGGCCGCCATCAGCGCCGTCCGTACGACGGCCGCCTGGTGCTCCGGGCAGTCCCGCAGCTTGCGCGGGGTGAGGTGTACGACCGTGATGCCGAGCCGTTCCAGGTGCTCGCGCTTGCGGGCGTGCTCCGCCCGGGCGGCGTCGTCCTCCTGCTGCCGGTGCGCCCGGACGTCCAGCTCCAGCGCCACCGCCTGCTCGGGCCAGAAGGCGTCCACGCCGCCCAGGCGGGGGCCGCCGGGCAGGCGCAGGTCGACGTTCCAGACCGGCTCGGGCAGGGCGTGCTCGCGCACCATCCGGTACAGCCGCTGCTCGGCCAGCGCCCGCCCCTCGGCGACCAGGGAGTCCACCGCGTCCACGACGTGCGGGCGGCTGAGCAGCCGCGCCCGGTTCAGCTCCCGTACCACCGCGGCCGGTTCGCAGTGACCGCCGCGCACCGCCTCCGTCAGCAGCCGGCGGACCGTGCCCGGGTCGGTCAGCTCCGCGACCGCGTCCGCAAGGGCCCGCGCCACCGGCGCCACCGGAACCCCCGTCAGCTCCACGGCGGTCGGCAGCGCGGTGGTGCGGACGACGCGCGCACAGCCCGTCGTGCGCAGCCGGCGCAGCCGCGGGACCAGGACGTCGATGAGCTCCAGGGCGGACAGCGGGGGAGCGGCGGAGAAGCCGTGCAGCGTCAGCGCGGCCAAGCCCGTGATCATCGCCTCCGCGTAGGCCGGCACGGGCGGGTGCTCCCCGCCCGGCTGGACCGGCACCGAGGCGCTCACGCCGGGTGCCGTGCCGGAGGTGCGGTCCCGCGCCGCGTAGAGCAGCACCGCGTGCAGGCGCTCGTCGCTGGTCGGCGGCCCCGGGTGCAGCAGGACGACGTTCGGGAGGAGCTGCTGCCAGGGCCCGCCGGGCCGGCACTGCTCGTTGGTCTCCGCGGCGGAGACACCGTGCGCCCGCAGCTGGGCGGCCGTCATCAGCCGGCGCCGGCCGTCGGCCAGTGCGTGCAGCGGGCGGGGGCGGGGGGAGAGCGGGGTGTTGTGCGTCATGACCGGCAATTTCCCGCGCCCGATCGGCCCCCTAACCGCTGTTACACGTCCATCGCCGAACCGGGACAAGCCCGGACTAAAGGACGGGTGTTCGGATGCCGAAACCCCTGGTCCGAACGGGTGGGACCAGGGGTTACGGCCGGCCGGGCACGCATCTTGTAACGATGACGGAACGCCCGATCATTGGCCAAAGATCAGGCGGGGAGGGGGACCGCTACCGAACGCCCGCCGCCGCGTCGCAGGCCTGCCCGCGCAGCGCCCGCGCCAGGTCGTCCCGCGCCTCCAGCACCAGCCGGCGCAGCGCCGGGGCCGCGTCCTCGTGCGCCGACAGCCACGCGTCGGTCGCGTCCAGGGTGTCCTGGGAGTCCCGCAGCGACGGGAACAGGCCCCGGACCACGTCCATCCCGATCTGGATGGACCGCTCGGCCCACACCCGCTCGATCGCCGCGAAGTACTTCTCGGTGTACGGCGCGACCAGGTCCCGCTGCGAGGGCTGCGCGAACCCGGCGATGGTCGCCTCCACCAGCGCGTTCGACAGCGCGTCCGACTCCACGACCTGCGCCCAGGCCTGCGCCTTCACCGCCGCCGAGGGGCGGGCCGCCAGACAGCGCACCTGGTGGCGCTTGCCGGAGGCCGTGTCGTCGCGGGCCAGCTCGGCGGCCAGGACGCCCTCGTCGGCCTCGCCGTGGGCCGCCAGCGGCGCGAGGAAGGCCCAGCGCAGCTCCTGGTCCACGTCCAGGCCCTCGATCTTCTCGGTGCCCTCCAGCAGCCCGCGCAGCAGCTCCAGCTCCGCCCCGTCGGACGCCACCGACGCGAAGAACCGCGCCCACGCCAGCTGCTGCTCACTGCCCGGCGCCGCGTCCCGCAGCTCGCGCAGCGCACCCTCGCCGAGCAGCCGGCCGCCGGTCTCCCGCCAGTCGGGCGCCGCGTAGTGCACCAGCGCCGAGTTCGTCCAGGCGTGCAGCATCTGAAGGACGCCGATGTCCGACTCGCGGCCCGCGAAGCGCAGCACCAGCGCCGCGAAGTCCCGGGCGGGCAGCAGCGCGTCCCGCGTCATGTTCCACAGCGCCGACCAGCACAGGGCACGGGCCAGCGGGTCGGTCAGGGACCCCAGGTGCTCGCGCAGCGTCTCCAGCGAGGTCGCGTCGAACCGCGTCTTGCAGTACGTGAGGTCGTCGTCGTTGACCAGGACCAGCTCGGGCGCCTCGGCACCGGCCAGCTCCGCCACCACCGTGCGCGGCCCCTCGACGTCCGCCTCGGCGCGGGCGTACCGCTCCAGCGCGCCCTCGGCCGTACGCCGGTACAGGCCCACCGCGACGCGGTGCGGGCGCAGTTCGGGATGCGACTCCGCCGCCTCCTGCACCACGGCCAGCTCGTCGACGGTGCCCGCCTCGCCCAGCAGCACCTGCGGGGTCAGCGAGTTGACGCCGGCCGTCTGGAGCCAGGAGCGCGACCAGGCCGCCATGTCCCGGCCGCTGGTCTCCTCCAGGACCGACAGCAGATCCCCCAGGCGCGTGTTGCCGTACGCGTGCCGCTTGAAGTAGCGCCGCGCGCCCTCCAGGAACGCGTCCTGCCCGACGTACGCCACCAGCTGCTTGAGCGCGGAGGCGCCCTTGGCGTAGGTGATGCCGTCGAAGTTGAGCTTGGCGTCCTCCAGGTCACGGATGTCGGCCGTGATCGGATGCGTGGAGGGCAGCTGGTCGGCGCGGTACGCCCAGGCCTTGCGGCGGTTGGCGAAGGTGATCCAGGCGTCCTTGAAGCGGGTCGCGCCGACGTTGGCGAAGGCGCCCATGAAGTCGGCGAAGGACTCCTTCAGCCACAGGTCGTCCCACCACTCCATGGTGACCAGGTCGCCGAACCACATGTGCGCCATCTCGTGCAGGATCGTGTTGGCGCGGCCCTCGTACGACGCCCGCGTCACCTTCCCGCGGAAGATGTACTCCTCCCGGAAGGTCACCATCCCCGGGTTCTCCATCGCGCCGAGGTTGTACTCCGGCACGAACGCCTGGTCGTACTTCCCGAAGGGGTACGGGTAGTCGAAGTGGTCGTGGAAGAAGTCGAAGCCCTGCTTGGTGATCAGGAAGACGTCGTCGGCGTCGAAGTGCGGGGCGAGTCCCTTGCGGCACAGGGCGCCGAGCGGGATCTCCAGCCGGGTGCCGTCCTCGAAGACGCGCTCGTAGGAGTCCGTCACGTAGTGGTAGGGACCGGCCACGACACACGTGATGTACGTCGAGATCGGCTTCGTCTCCGCGAACCGCCACACCCCGTCGACGCGCTCACCGACGCCGTTGGACCACACCGTCCACTCCTCGGGCGCCCGCACCTCGAAGCGGAAGGGCGCCTTCAGGTCCGGCTGCTCGAAGTTGGCGAAGACCCGGCGCGAGTCGGCCGGCTCGTACTGGGTGTACAGGTACACCTCGCCGTCCTCCGGGTCGACGAAGCGGTGCAGGCCCTCGCCGGTGCGGGAGTACGCGCACTGGGCGTCGACCACCAGCTCGTTGTCGGCGGCCAGGTCCTCCAGGACGATCCGGGAGCCGTCGAAGACCTCGCTCGGGTCGAGGTCGCGGCCGTTGAGCGACACGGCGGTGACGCTCGGTGCGACCAGGTCGGCGAAACTGCTCGCGCCGGGCTCGTTGCAGCGGAAGCGGAGCGTGGTGACGGACCGGAACGTGCGCGGCCCCTCGCCCTGCGCGTCACCGACGGCCGAGCGCACGTCGAGGGACACCTCGTACCCGTCGACGGACAGCAGGGCGGCCCGCTCCCGGGCCTCGTCGCGGGACAGATTCTCACCGGGCACGGGCGGCACTCCCTCGGATGGTGTTCAGTATGCGGACAGCACCGATCCTGCCATGCGCCCCTGACGCGCGGCAGCCGGGAATGGGCGGGCCGGTCGTTCGGTTCCCGGGGATGAGTACTCGTTTGCGGCGCCTCATGAGGAGAGACATGTCGGAGAAGACGCCCGTCGACTTCTGGTTCGACCCCCTGTGCCCCTGGGCCTGGATGACCTCCCGCTGGGTCCTGGAGGTGGAGAAGGTCAGGGACATCGAGGTCCGCTGGCACCTGATGAGCCTGGCCGTCCTCAACGAGGACAAGCTCGACGAGCTGCCCACCGATTACCGCGAGCTGCTGGAGACCAAGGCCTGGGGCCCGGTCCGGGTCGTCATCGCCGCCCAGGAGGAGCACGGCGCCGACGTGCTCGGCGACCTCTACACTGCGCTCGGCACCCGCATCCACAACCAGGAGGAGGGCCCGGGCCGGGAGACGGTCGCCGCGGCCCTGAAGGACGTCGGTCTGCCCGAGTCCCTCATGGACCACTGGGACGACACCCCCTACGAGCCGCAGCTGCGCGCCTCCCACAAGGAGGGCATCGACAAGGTCGGCCAGGAGGTCGGCACCCCGGTCATCGCCGTGCCCGGCGCCGACGGCGGGCAGCTCGCCTTCTTCGGCCCGGTCGTCACCCCCGCCCCCAGGGGCGAGGACGCCGGCAAGCTCTGGGACGGCACCCTCGCCGTGGCCTCCGTACCGGGCTTCTACGAGATCAAGCGGACCCGCACCAAGGGCCCGGACTTCAGCAACCTCTGATCCGGACGCGCGTGTCCCCGCGCCCCCTGCCCGGGGACACGGGGACGCGGAACGGGCGGTCAGTCCTCCTCGGGCAGCGTCGCGCCGACGCGCCACCGGTCCTTGCGCTGGATCCGGCGGCAGCCGTTGTACGTGCAGCGGTGATAGGCCTTGGCGACGAAGACCTCCCCGGCCGCCGGCAGCTCCGCGAGGGCCAGCCGGGCCGCCGCCTTCTCCTCGTCCCCCTCCAGGTCCCGGAACTCCTGCATCGTGTCGCCGCAGTTCGGACACCGTACGTACGCCATGAGCGCCTCCTCGGGTGAACGGTGGGTCCTTTCCCCCGCAGGAGGCGCCCTACCCCCGCGCTCACGGGGGGCCGGGTCCGGTCCGCCGTTACGCGGCGACCGGGGTGTAGTGCGAGGCGTCTCCCTCGATCGAGTAGCTCTCCTTGCCCTCGATGCCCACGGGCACGGGACCGGCCAGCGTCACCCGGTGCAGCCGGCGCGGCCGGTCGTCGTAGTTGTCGACGGCGTAGTGCTGGGTGATGCGGTTGTCGAACAGCACCAGCTGGTTCTCCGACCAGCGGTGCCGCAGCACGTTCTCCGGGCGGGTGACGTAGGACTGGAGCAGTTCGAGCAGCTTGCGCGACTCGCCCACCGACAGGCCCACGATCCGCTGCGCGAACCCGCCGATGAACAGTCCGCGCTCGCCGGTCAGCGGGTGGACCCGCACCACCGGGTGGGCCGTGCGGTACTTGATCGAGGTGAACCGGGACCGGTGCGCGGCCTGCTCGGCGTCGACGTCCTCGTCCGCGACCGCGTAGTCGTAGTCGTTGGTGTGCTCCGCCCACAGGCCGTCGGCCAGCCGCCGCAGCGGCTCGGGCAGGTCCCGGTAGGCGCCCGCCGAGGACGCGATCAGGGTCTCGCCGCCGTACGGCGGGACCGTCAGGCTGCGCAGCGAGGTCGCCTGCGGCGGGTTGAGGACGAAGGTGACGTCGGTGTGCCAGTGGTTGGCACGGCCCCGCTCGCTGTCGACCGGCAGCACGTTGGGGGCGCCGTCCACCGCGCCGACGGTCGGGTGGGCGGTGGTGAGGTCCCCGAAGGCGCGCACGAAGTCCTGCTGGCCCTCGTCGTCGAGGTCCACGTCGTCGAAGACCAGCGCCTTGTGCTCGGCCAGGGCGGCCCCCAGCGCGGTGACGGTCGCCCCGTCCAGCGGTCGGGAGACGTCGACGCCGGACACCTTGGCGCCGATACGGGACGTGATCCTGGTGATCCGCAGATCGCTCATGCCGGTTCCTCTCTCAGATACGGGTGAGTGCGGCCGGTGCCCCGGCCGTGGCCGGGCCGGTGGCTTCGGTGACGTACTGGTTGCGGGGCCGGGGCAAGCCGTAGCGCTCGCGCAGGGTCTGCCGGGGCCCGTACGCGGTGCGCAGCAGGCCGCGCTCGCGCAGGACCGGGACGACGTGGTCCACGAAGTCCTCCAGGCCCGAGGGCAGCACCGGCGGCATGATGTTGAAGCCGTCGGCCGCACCCTCCGTGAACCACGACTCGATCCGGTCGGCCACCTGCTCCGGTGTCCCGGTGAAGGTCAGATGGCCGCGTCCGCCGCCCAGCCGCCCGATCAGCCGCCGCACGGTCAGGCGCTCGCGCCGGGCCAGCTCCACGATCAGCGTGTAGCGGCTCTTGGCGCCCTCGATGGCGCTCTCCGGCGGCAGGTCGTCCGGCAGCGGACCGTCCAGGTCCAGGGTGCCGCGCTCCAGCCGCAGCAGGTCCTCCAGGCGCCGTACGCCGTGCGCGGGCACGATGTGGTCGTCCAGGACCTGCTCCGCGGCGCGCGCCTCCGCCTCGGTGGAACCGAGCACGGGGACGATGCCCGGCAGCACCTTGAGGTGCTCCGGATCGCGACCGGCCCGCCGGGTGCGGGACTTGATGTCGGCGTAGAAGGCCTGCGCGTCCCCGAGCGTCTGCTGCGCGGTGAAGACCGCCTCCGCGTACCGGGCCGCGAAGGCCTTGCCGTCCGCGGAGGAGCCGGCCTGCACCAGCAGCGGGTAGCCCTGCGGGGTGCGGGGCACGTTGAGCGCGCCCTCCACGCTGAAGTACGTCCCCTTGTGGCGCGGCGGATGGACGCGGGCGTCGTCGCCCCACACACCGGCCGCCTTGTCGGCGAGGACCGCGTCGTCCTCCCAGCTGTCCCACAGCTTCAGTGCCACGTCCAGGAACTCGGCGGCACGGGCGTAGCGTTCGGCGTGCGCGGGCTCGGCGTCCAGGCCGAAGTTGCGGGCCGCCTCGGCCCCCGCGGTGGTGACGATGTTCCAGCCGGCCCGGCCGCCGCTGACGATGTCCAGCGAGGCGAACCTGCGGGCCAGGTTGTAGGGCGAGTTGTAGGACGTGGACGCGGTCGCGATCAGCCCGATGTGCTCGGTCGCCGTGGCCAGCGCCGTCAGGAGGGTGAGCGGTTCCAGCGCGCCGGCCGGCCGCTGTGCGAGGTTGCTCCACAGCTGCGGGCCGTCGGCGAGGAACAACGAGTCGAACGTGCCCCGTTCGGCGGTCCGGGCGAGATTCACGTAGTGCGCGAGGCTCACGTGCGCGTACGGGTCGCTCTCCGGCAGCCGCCAGGACGCCTCGTGGTGACCGGTGTTCATCAGGAACGCGTTCAGATGCAGTCGGCGGGTCATCAGTGGTCCTCCGTCACACCGAGGGCGGCCAGCAGCCGCTCCCGGTACTCGCCCAGCTTCGGCTCCCGGTAGGAGCGCGGATGGGGGCGGTCGATGGTCAGGTCGAGGCCGATACGGCCGTTCTCCAGCACCAGCACCCGGTCGGCGAGCACGATCGCCTCGTCGACGTCGTGGGTGACCAGCAGCACCGTGGGCCGGTGGCGCTTCCACAGCTCCCGCAGCAGGCCGTGCATCCTGATCCGGGTCAGGGCGTCCAGGGCGCCGAACGGCTCGTCGGCGAGCAGCAGCTGCGGCTCCCGCACCAGGGCCCGGGCCAGCGCCGCCCGCTGGGCCTCGCCGCCGGACAGCTCCCCGGGCCAGGCCCGTTCACGCCCCGCGAGACCCACCTCGGCCAGGGCGGCCCGGCCGCGCCCGGCGGCCTCCTTGCCCTCCGCGCCGAGCAGTACGTTGTCCAGCACCCGGGACCAGGGCAGCAGCCGGGAGTCCTGGAACACCACCGACACCCGCTCCGGCGCCGACAGCCGCCCCTCGCCCTCGACGCCGTGGTCCAGTCCGGCCACGGCCCGCAGCAGCGTGCTCTTGCCGGACCCGCTGTGCCCCAGCAGCGCCGTGAACTGACCGGCGGGCAGTGCGAGATCGATGCCGTCGAGGACCGTACGGCCCTTGAACGACCTGGTCAGCCCGTGCAGCCGGACGGCCGGCAGGGTCAGCTGCTCAGTGTGCGTCGCCACGACAGCACCCTCCGCTCGATCAGACGGACCACGCTGTCGGAGACCAGGCCGAAGACGCCGTAGATCAGCAGGCCGACGAGGATCACGTCCGTCTGGCCGTAGTTCTGGGCCTGGAACATCATGTAGCCGAGGCCGCTGGTGGCGTTGATCTGCTCCAGCACCACCAGGCCCAGCCAGGAGCCGGTCACACCGAGCCGCAGCCCCACGAAGAAGCCGGGCAGCGAGCCGGGGATCACCACCCGGCGGACGAACCGCAGCCGGGACAGTCCCTGCACCTCGGCCAGTTCGACGTAGCGGCTGTCGATGCCGGACAGCGCGGCGTGCGTGTTCAGGTACATCGGGATGTACACCACGATCGCGATGATGGCGATCTTGAAGGTCTCCCCGATGCCCAGCCACAGGATGAACAGCGGGATCAGACCCAGGGTCGGAACGGCCCGGTTGAGCTGCACCGTCCCGTCGATCAGGGCGTCGCCCACCCGGCTCAGCCCGGCGGCCAGCGCCAGCAGCACCCCGGCACCGAGCCCGATCGAGAACCCGATCGCCGCCCGGCGCAGCGAGGTGACGACATCGGTGGCCAGCGTCCCGTCCGACCACAGCCGGCCGGCGGTCTCCGCCACCGTCCAGGGCGCCGGGATCGCGCCGGGATCCAGCGCCCCGGCGGCCGAGGCGGCCGTCCACAGGACGACCACCAGCAGCGGACCGGCGAGCCGGGCGGCCGGCCACCGCTTTCCGGGCGAGAGCCGTCGGCGCCTGCGCACCTGACGGGTGTCCTCGGCGACGGTGACCGCGCTCTCGGCACTCGCGAGGGTGGTCACGGCGCTCACCTCCGGTATTCCGCCGTCGCGGCCCGTGCCGCGATGGCCTCGAAGCGGCGGTCGAAGAGCTGCGTCACGTCGAACTCCTTCACGAAGCCGCCCTCCGCCAGCAGGTCCGCCGTCTCCTGCTCCCACCTGATCGCCTCGTCCCAGCTCGGCGGGAACAGCGGCTTGTTGGCCAGTTCGGTGACGGCCCGCGCCTGGTCGAGGGTCAGGTTCTGGGTCTTGACGTAGTACTCCTCGTTCCACCGGTCGGGGTGCTCCCACGTCCAGATGAGGCCCTTGACCCACTGCGGGATGTAGGCGGCGACGGCGGCGGCCTTGGCGGGATCGTTCAGTACGGACTGCGGCGCCCACAGCAGGCTGAGCAGGTCGACGACGTCGGTCTCGATGGTGTGCGCGCCCTTGGACCCGTACTGGTCCAGATAGGCGGGGGCCTGGCTGTTGGCGAGCGGGGCGACGTCCACCTGACCGGACTGGAGGGCGGTCAGGAACTGGTTGCTGGTCAGCGGCACCAGTTCGACCTGGTCGTGGTCGAGTCCCGCCTTCTTGAGCGCCCGCAGCAGCACGACGCCCTGCGCCTGCCCCTGCGAGAAGGCCAGCTTCCTGCCCTCGAAGTCGGCCGGGGTGCGAATGTCGCTGCCGGGCTTCGTCGCGAACAGGTAGTTCGGTCTACGGGTGAGGTTGACGGCGACGATCCTCGCCTTGAAACCCTGGTAGTGGGCCTGGATCGGCGGAATACCCGCATTGTTGGCGAGGTCCAGGGAGTCCGCCCGGAAGGCGTTGATGACATCGGGACCCGCACCGATGTTCAGCCAGTCCGACACCTTGAACGGGACGGTCAGCCCGGCCAGTTCGAACTGGATTTGCTGAGTGTTCTGATAAGAGGAGATCTTCAGGCTGGTGCCCTCGGGCACCGTGTCGGAGAGCGGAGCGGTGGAGGCGCCCTTCGTCTCGGCGGCGGCACTGCCGCCGGCGCAGCCGCTGAGCCCGGCGACGGCTGCCGAAGCGCCGATCAGCGAGGTGAGGAAGAGGCGGCGGTCAATGCCTGTGGCAGGCGGAGCGGGCATGGGAGAACTCCCTGATCTCATACGGACGGGGCACGGCGGCAGCCGGGAAGACAGAACGGCACGGCAAGGTGGTGCCAGGCAGTGGGGCATACGGAATTCCGGTGACGAAAAAGGGAATTCACGCAGCGGGATACGCGCTCCGGGCGCGCCGGGGCGTCAGCAACAGAGGGTGCGACAGCTCATGAGGTGAATGCTTCCGGTCATCGGTGATCCGTGTCAACATTCCGCGACGCTGAATTAATTGGCCTCGGGTGAAGCGCCCAACGGATCCCGGTACAGCACGTCGAGAACGACCGAGCCACCCGCGACGGCCGGCACGGATTCGGGAAAACTCGTCGGGAAGACGGCCGCCGCGCGTTCCGTGCCGACCTCCTCCCGCAACGCCGCCAGGCAGTCCGTGCGGTGCATGGCGCCGATCTCGGTCACCACCACCGTCTCCGGATTGAGGACGTCCGCCAGCAGCCCCGCCGCCCGCCCGGTGGCCCGCGACCGCTCCAGCAGCAGCGCGGCTGCAACCGGGTCACCGGCGTTCGCCGCGGCGAGCACGTGCCGCGGACTGCTCCCGTCGGTGATCCCGGCCGCACGGGCCCGGCGGCACAGGGTCCGCTCGCTCAACTCCGCCTGGAGGCAGCCGGTACGCCCGCACGGGCACGGCTCGCCGCCGCCGGGCACCGGCAGATGCGCGATCGCGCCCGCCTGGGAACGCGGCCCGTGATGCACCTCGTCGTGGGTGGCGAAGGCCGCGTCGACCATGTTGCCGACGAACAGGTGCAGCACGCTTCCGCCGCCCCGCGCCCGCCCGAACAGCCGCTCGCCGTTGACCAACGCCCGGGCGTGCCCGTCGACGTGGACCGGCAGCCCGGTGTGCGCGCCGAGCACCTCCCGCACCGGCACGTCCCGCCAGCCCAGCAGCCCGTGCTCGACGATCACGCCGCAGTCCCGGTCGACCCAGCCGCCGGCCGCGAACCCCACCCCGAGCGGCCGGGCGTCGCGGACCTCGGCCAGCAGCGCCGCCAGCGCCTTTGCCGCGCGGGGCAGCACCCACCGCGGATCGGTGCGCTCGTGCTTCAGCTCCCGCTGCCGCACCACCCGGCCGCGCAGGTCGAGCAGCGCGACCGTGGTGTGGGGGACGGCCACGTGCACCCCGCCGACGACGAACCGCGAGTCGTCGAGGTCCAGGGGCACGTGCGGACGGCCCACCCCCTTCGGCCGCCGGGGCGGCTCGGCCTCGCGGACCAGCCCGAGCCGGGTGAAGCGGGCGCAGTAGTCCGTCACGGACGCCGGGGACAGGCCGGTCAGCCGGGCGATGGTGCTGCGCGCCACGGGCCCGTGCTCCAGCACGGAGCGCAGCACCACACCGGCGGTGGCCCGCCGCCGGTCGCGGTCGGCGCCGCGCGGTACGGGGGAAGCGATCAGGGTTGCCGCGGTACGGGGCATGTGGGTCTCCTCCGGAACGGTCCGACACTGCGCCGTCTGAACGGACGGAGGCGCGCCGGGTCCACCCCGCCCGCCTCACGGATCTGTTGACTCGTTGGCCGGGGGCACCCGTGTGGTGGTGCCCCGTCAGCTCACGCGAGGACGGCGACAGGTGGCAGTGCCCTGGCGTCGCAGGTCGACATAGCGACGCGACGTGAAGTTCCGGGCCTGGGCAACCATGTGTTCGAAGCTAGCAAAACGCCACCGCCCTGCCCAGACGGCGACCGACGGGCGAGACGGAGAGCGCCGTCCGGCGAGACGGAGAGCGCCGCCGGGCACGACAGAAGGCCCCCGCGAGTCACGTCCTCGCGGGGGCCCTCCTCATTCCGCCTGCCGGGTGAAGGTTGAGAAGACGATCACGAGGCAGGGCGACCGGGGGCGACTCTCACGGCGCCAGCAGCAGGGTGTTGGTGCGGGACTTGGCGGCCTCGTAGCGCCTGGCCACGTCCTGCCAGTTGACGACGGCCCACATGGCGTCGATGAAGTCGACCTTCTGGTTCTTGTACTGGAGGTAGAAGGCGTGCTCCCAGGCGTCGAAGACCAGGATCGGGGTGGAGCCCTGGCCGACGTTGCCCTGGTGGTCGTAGATCTGCTCGACGATCAGCCGGCCGCTCAGCGGCTCGTAGGCCAGCACGCCCCAGCCCGAGCCCTGGGTGGTCGCGGCGGCCTTGGTGAGCTGTGCCCGGAAGCCGGCGAAGGAGCCGAAGGACTCGGCGATCGCGTCGGCCAGCTCGCCCACGCCGTCCTTGTCCAGGGGCTCGCCGCCGCCGTCACCGGTCATGTTGTGCCAGTAGATCGAGTGCAGGATGTGGCCGGAGAGGTGGAAGGCCAGGTTCTTCTCCAGGCCGTTGATCGAGCCCCACGTCTCCTTGTCCCGCGCCTCGGCAAGCTGCTCCAGCGTGTCGTTGGCGCCCTTGACGTACGCGGCGTGGTGCTTGTCGTGGTGCAGCTCGATGATCTCGGGACTGATCACGGGAGCCAGCGCGGAGTAGTCGTACGGCAGTTCAGGAAGCGTGTAGACGGACATGGCGGATCCCCTCCGACCTCTTATTGCAAAAGGCTTGCAAGTGCACGCTAGCAGCAAGAGGCGCGGGAGGGGTGGAGGGGCGGACCCGGCGCGCATGAAAGGGCCCCCGCACGCCTTCGTGCGGGGGCCCTGGGGAGATGTGCCGGGCGGGTCGCTATCCGCGAGCCGCGCCCCGCCGCTGCCGGGCGTAGCCGACGGCCGCCAGGACCAGCGTCATCCCGCCCGTCGAGTACAGCTGCACCCGCGTGTCCGGCTCGCGGGCCATCAGGACGAACACCGCGGCCATGCCCGCCAGCGCCACCCAGGTCAGCCACGGGAAGGCCCACATGCGCACGACCAGCTTCTCGGGCGCCTCCTGCTCCAGGCGGCGGCGCAGCCGCAGCTGCGCGGCGGCGATGAAGATCCAGACGACCAGGATGACCGCGCCGATCATGTTCAGCAGCCAGGAGAAGACGTCGTCCGGCCGCCAGTAGCTGAGCAGCACGCAGCCGAAGCCGAAGAGGGAGGAGACCAGCACCGCGACCCGCGGCACCCCGCCCGACACCCGGCCCAGCACCTTCGGTCCCTGGCCCCGCTCGACCAGCGAGTAGCCGATGCGCGAGGCCCCGTAGATGTTGGCGTTCATCGCGCTCAGCAGCGCCACCAGCACCACGATGTTCATGAGCTGCCCCGCGCCCGGGATGCCCAGCTCGTCGAGGGCCGCCACGTACGGGCCCTTTTCGACGACTTCGGGGGAGTCCCACGGGACCAGGGTCACGATGACCGCCATCGAGCCGATGTAGAACAGCGCGATGCGCCACATCGCCGTCCGCACGGCGCTCGCCACGCCCCTGACCGGGTTCTCCGACTCGGCCGCCGCGATGGTGACCGTCTCCAGGCCGCCGTAGGCGAACACCGAGGCGAGCAGGCCGATGATCAGGCCGTTGCCGCCGTTCGGCAGGAAGTCGCCCAGGTGGGAGGTGCCGGGGGAGTCGGTTCCGGGAAGGACCCCGCAGATCGCCAGCACGCCGAGCACCAGGAACAGCGAGATCGCGCCGACCTTGAGCGCGGCGAACCAGAACTCGAACTCGCCGAAGTTCTTCACGGCGGCCAGGTTCGTCCCGCAGAACACCACCATGAACAGCGCCACCCAGGCCCACTCGGGCGTGCCCGGCAGCCAGCCGTGCACGATCTGCGCGGCGCCGATGCCCTCGAGGCCGACGGCCGTGCACAGCAGCACCCAGAACGCCCAGCCCGCCGTGAAACCGGCCCAGGGGCCGATCGCCCGCTCGGCGTGCGCGGAGAAGGAGCCGGAGGAGGGATACGCGGCGGACATCTCGCCCAGCATCCGCATCACCAGCATCACGAGGAGACCGGAGACGGTGTAGGCGACGACGATCGAGGGCCCCGCGGCGGCGATACCGGCGCCGGAGCCGACGAACAGCCCGGCTCCGATCACCCCGCCGAGGGCGATCATCGACAGGTGGCGCTGCTTGAGGCCGTGGGAGAGGGAGGCGTCCGCCGGCTGCCGGGGCGCCTTGGCGGTGGTGCTGTTGGACATGGAGCGGCTCGTCCGATGCGTGGGGGGGCGGGTGGAGGTGGGGGTGGAGTGGAGGGTGGGGGTGGGGCTGGGCAGGGCAAAAGCGCCCACAGTTTCCGGTCTCGCGCCGCCCGGCGACAGCGGCGGCCCACGATGCGGACGGACCGGATACGGAACGCGATCATCCGAATACGGCGTTCCGCCTGCCGGTACGCCCGGGTGACGCCCGCCTCACCCCCTCGGTGACCGGTGTCACCCGAGTCGGTGTGTATCCCGCGTCCTTTGTCGGGAGCCCACCAAGTCCACGAGCGGGCCTTTGTCGAGCGCTGCTGGTGATCGGTCCCGCCCGCTGGGATAGCGTCGCGGTGTCCCGACATGTCCACACCACCCCACCGCGGAGTCCCCATGAGCACCGCTGCCGTCCCCGCCCGATCCGGGCAGGTCCTCGCCGACCTCATCCCCTCCTCCCGAGTCCGGGACGTCGCGCTGGTGGCGGGCGGTGCCGTGCTCACCGGCATCGCGGCCCAGATCGCGGTGCCCGTGCCCGGCTCCCCGGTGCCGGTGACCGGCCAGACCTTCGCGGCACTGCTCGTCGGCACCTCGCTCGGCGCCCGCCGCGGCCTGCTCTCCCTCGCGCTCTACGCCCTGGTCGGCATGGCGGGCGTGCCGTGGTTCGCCGAGGGCGGCTCCGGCACCGCCGCCCCCTCCCTCGGCTACGTCTTCGGCATGCTGCTCGCCGCCACCGTCGTGGGCGCCCTGGCCCGCCGCGGCGCCGACCGTTCGGTGCTGCGCACGGCCGGCACGATGCTGCTCGGCGAGGCGCTCATCTACGCCGTCGGCGTGCCGTACCTGGCCCTCGCCGCCGACATGTCCCTCACCGCCGCGATCGCGGCCGGCCTCACCCCGTTCCTGATCGGCGACGCGCTGAAGGCCGCGCTGGCGATGGGCGTCCTGCCCGCCGCGTGGAAGCTGGTCGACAAGCGGTAACCGGCCGCGGGCCCACGCGAAGAGGCTCGCCGGAGCGCGACAGCGCCCCGGCGAGCCTCTTTCGTTTCCCGGCGGAGGTCAGCCCTTCCCGGCGGCGGCCCTCCGCGTCGCGGTGATCCGCTGCTTGACGAAGGCGACGACGAGGACGAGTGCGGCGACGAGCAGCGACAGCAGCACGGTGCTGCGCCCGTTGTGCTCGGTGTCGGTCAGCATGTAGCCGAGCACGAAGACGATGACCGCGGCGGCCGCCCAGGTCAGGTACGGGTACAGCCACATCCGTACGACCAGCTTCTCCGGCGCCTCGGCCTGGATGATCTTCCGCAGTCGCAGCTGCGAGAAGCAGATGGCCAGCCAGACGAAGAGGGCGACGGCGCCCGAGGAGTTGAGCAGGAAGAGGAAGACCGTGTCGGGGAACTTGTAGTTGAAGAAGACCGCGACGAAGCCGAAGACGACGGACGACAGGATCGCCGTCTGCGGCACCCCGCGCCGGGTGGTCCGGGCGAACGCCTTCGGTGCGTCCCCGCGCCGGCCGAGCGAGAAGGCCATGCGGGAGGCGGTGTAGAGCCCGGAGTTCAGACAGGACAGCACGGACGTCAGCACGATGAAGTTCATGATCTCGCCGGCGTTCGGGATCCCGAGCGAGTCCAGCGCGGCGACGTACGAGCCCTGGTCGACGATCGACTGCGAGTCCCAGGGCAGCAGCGCGACCACGACGAAGATGGACCCGAGGTAGAAGACGGCGATGCGCCAGATGATGCTGTTGGTCGCCTTGGTGACGGCCCGCTGCGGGTCCTCGGACTCACCGGCGGCTAGCGTGGGGATCTCGCTGCCCATGAACGAGAAGACGACGAGCAGTACGCCGGTGAGAATCGCCCCGGCCCCGTGCGGCAGGAACCCGCCGTGTTCGGTCAGATTCCCGAGCCCCGCCTGGTCGCTGTCCACGCCGGGCAGCACCCCGAAGACGGCCAGCCCGCCGACCACGATGAACGCGGCGATGGCGACGACCTTGATCCCGGCGAACCAGAACTCGAACTCGCCGTAGGAGCCGACGGAGGCGAGGTTGGTGGCGGTGAGCACGACCATCACGATCAGCGCCCAGCCCCACTGCGGCACGGCGGGAATCCACCCTTCCAGGATCTTGGCCCCGGCGGTGGCCTCCACGGCCAGCACCACGACCCAGAAGAACCAGTAGAGCCAGCCGATGGAGAACCCGGCCCACGGGCCGAGCGCGCGGTCGGCATGTGCGGAGAACGAGCCCGAGGTCGGGTTGGCGGCCGACATCTCCCCGAGCATCCGCATCACCAGCACCACGAGCGTGCCGACGAGGGCGTACGAGAGGAGGATGCCGGGTCCCGCGGTGGCGATTCCCGAACTGGAACCCACGAACAGCCCGGCTCCGATGACGCCGCCGATGGCGATCATCGACAGATGGCGGTTCTTGAGCCCGGCCTGAAGCCCGGACCCGGTTTGCGAGGGGCCCGCGGGCCCCTCCTCCGGTTTGGTCAAGGTCGGCTGCGAAGTCATGGGGGAGGTCTTCCTTTGCGCCGGTCGAGCACTTTCCCGTACGAGCGGTGTACGAGCCGGACCAGTGAAACGGAGGCGAACGAATTCAGGAACCTTTGAATCCGGATCGTTACTTGAGCTTTCCCTGAGCTTTTAAAGCTTCACAAGTCGTTTTCCCCAGTCGCAACCCGAAGCGTCCACCGCTTGGCGCGCGTGTCACACTCGACGCATGCGCGTGTATCTCGGCTCGGACCATGCGGGCTTCGAACTCAAGAACCACCTCGTCGAGTGGCTCACGGCGGCGGGTCACGAGCCCGTCGACTGCGGTCCGCACATCTACGACGCCCAGGACGACTACCCGCCCTTCTGCCTGCGCGCCGCCGAGCGCACGGCCGCGGACCCCGGCGCCCTCGGCATCGTGATCGGCGGTTCCGGCAACGGCGAGCAGATCGCGGCGAACAAGGTGAAGGGCGTGCGCGCGGCGCTGGCCTGGAGCGAGGAGACGGCGTCGCTCGGCCGCCAGCACAACGACGCCAACGTCGTCGCGGTCGGCGCCCGCATGCACACGCAGGAGGAGGCGACGAAGTTGGTCGAGACCTTCCTCGGCACCCCGTTCTCCGGCGACGAACGCCACATCCGCCGCATCGACATGCTCACGTCCTACGAGACGACGGGCGACCTTCCCCCGGTCCCGTCCCACCACCCGCAGCAGTAGCACCCCCGAACCCCCGGCCCACCCTGCCGCCCCCCCCCGCCGTGTGACGCGCGAGCACCGGGGGGCGGCACCGGCCACGCCGGCCGGGCGTCGGGCGAAAGGACACCGCACGTGCCAGAGGGGCACACGATCCACCGGCTGGCGCAGGACTACACCGCCGCCTTCGCCCGCACGGCAGTCCGCGTCACCAGCCCGCAGGGCAAGTTCGCCGACTCCGCCGCCCTCCTCGACGGCACCGTCCTGACCACCGCCGACGCCCACGGCAAGCACCTGTTCCTCGGCTTCGGCGCAGCGGGGAACGCGGCCGAGTACGCGGCCGAGGACGCCGCCTGGGTCCACATCCACCTGGGCCTCTTCGGCAAGGTCGCCTTCGGCCCGGCCCCCGCGCCCCCGCCCACGGACACCGTCCGCCTCCGCCTGGCCAACGACACCTCCTACGTCGACCTCCGCGGCCCCACCACCTGCGCCCTGATCACGGACCCGGAGAAGCAGGCGATACACGACCGCCTCGGCCCCGACCCCCTGCGCCCGGACGCCGACCCCGCGGCCGCCCACCGCCGGATCTCCCGCAGCCGCACCACCATCGCCGCCCTGCTCATGGACCAGAAGGTCATCGCCGGCGTCGGCAACGTCTACCGTGCCGAGGTCCTCTTCCGCCACGGCATCGACCCGTACCGCCCCGGCAAGGACCTCACCCCCGCCGAGTGGGACACCATCTGGCAGGACCTCACCGCCCTCATGCGCGAGGGGGTGCGGAACAACCGCATCGACACCGTCCGCCCCGAGCACACCCCCGAGGCCATGGGCCGCCCGCCCCGCGTCGACGACCACGGCGGCGAGGTCTACGTCTACCGCCGGGCCAACCAGCCCTGCCACCTGTGCGGCAGTCCCATCAGCACCGCCGACCTCGCCGCCCGCAACCTCTTCTGGTGCCCCACCTGTCAGAAACGGTGAGAGTCCGGACTCAGAACCCGTGCGGCAGCCACGGTGCCACGTCCGACCCGAACGCCACCGACGCCTCCGCCAGCGCCCCGGCCCGCACCTCGCGCACCCGCCCGGCCGCGCCCAGCGAACCCAGCGGCACACCCCCCAGGTACGCCGCGCCCAACTCCCGCACGGACAGCGCCAGATCCGCCCCGTCGGACGTACGCTCGCACGAGGCGCCCTTCGGGTCGCCGCTCAGCCGCCAACGCCCCGCGTTCCAGGGGCAGAAGGCGTCCTCGACCTCGAACACCACGTCCACCGGCGTCTGGTAGGTCCGCGCCGCGAGCGCCGCACCCACGTCCACCAGCCGTACGTACAACGCGTCCCGCAGCTCCGGCCGGCACCGCCGGATGTCCGACACCTGGTGCTGCCACGCCTCGTCCACCGGCCGCCCCCGCACCGCCAGCCGGGAGGTCAGGTCGACGTCGTACAGGAAGCGCCACAACGCCGCCTCGGTCGCCGGGTCGAGACCGGCCAGGTCGTCGAGGACCACCGTGCCCCCGGCCCCCTCGGGACCCCAGGCCGGCCGCACCCGGAAGCGCGCGAACCCGGTGACCTCGCCGTCCCGCCGGGCGAGGACGCACTGCAAGGGCGAGGCACCGTCCCGCCCGCTCTCCGGATCCAGCAGCGCCAGCCGCTCCCAGCCGGGCCGCCGGGCCAGCATCCCCGGCCGCCCCGGCACCAGCCGTGCGTACACCGCCTCGCACGCGTCGAGCACGTCGGCGGGCACCGCGTACCGCAGCCGTACGTCATCCGTGCCCGGCGGCACGGACAACCGGACCCGGCTCGTGTCGATCTCCGCGTTGAGCCCGAAGGTCGCGGCGCCGTACCCGAACCGGCCGTAGATCGCCGGCTCGGAGGCCGTCAGGACCGCCAGCGGCTCGCCCCAGGCCCGTACGTCGTCCAGCTGCCGCCGCATCATCGACGTCAGCACGCCCCGGCGCCGGTGCGTGGCGGCGACGCTCACCATCGTCACGCCCGCCGCGCGCACCCGCGCGCCGCCCGGCACGGTCATCCGGAAGTCGAACGCCCCCGTCGTCCCGACGCACGCCTCGTCCTCCCCCTCGCCCTCCCAGACGCCGATCGACCGGTCCACCCGCGTCAGCTCCCGGAACAGCTCCAGCTCCTCGGCCGGTTCCGGAACCCCGCCGAAGGCCCGGATCAGCGACCCGTACCAGCTGTCCCACTCCTCGCGCCGCAGCACCCGAGGCTCCGTCATCGTCATCGTCGTCGTCACGCCGCCGTCATCACCCGTGGACCGTTCCATACGGCATGCGTACCAGGGCCGCACGAGTCGAGCGAGACAATTTCCGCAGGGTTGCGGCGCGGGAGCCGTTCGTGAAGTTCACTGTGAAGTCCGGCCTCGGACGGGGGACAAGTGGGACCTCCCGTGCCAAGCGGCCGGTCCGATGGATAGGGTCCCGAACTAATGGCAGCAGGACGACAGCGGCGCGCGGAGGCCGATACGTTCGCGGCCCGGTGGAAGAAGCAGTGGCACCGGGCCCGCGTCGGCGTGCGCCGAGCCGCCGTCGACTACTTCCGCGGCGACGGCTCGGACTGGATCGCGCTCGCCGGACTGCTCCTGACGATCCCCGTCATCGCGGCCACCACGATGGCCAACTCGGTGTGGTGCTCGCCCTCCGCGCTCGTCATCCCGATCGTCGCGGGCGGGCTGCTGCTGCGCCCGGCGAGCCTGCTCGGCCTGTACGCCGCGGCGGCCACCGCGCTGATCGTGGAGTCGGTGCAGCTCGGCCCGTACACCGAGGGCCCCTCCCGGGTCACGCCCGGCGTGGTCCTGGTCGTCGCGGCCTGCGGCTTCTTCGGGCTCCTCGTCGCCCAGTTCCGCAGCCGGGTCGGCGTGCCCTGGCGGCGCGGCGGCACCATGCTCTTCGACCTGCGCGAACGCATCCGCGTCCAGAGCAAGCTGCCCAAGCTGCCCAAGGGCTGGCACCGCGAGATGGCGCTGCGCCCGGCCGGCGGCCAGTCCTTCTCCGGCGACTTCGTCGTCGCGGCCCGCACCAACGGCGGCCGGACGCTGGAGGTCGTCCTCACCGACGTCTCCGGCAAGGGCATGGACGCCGCCTCGCGCGCCCTGCTGCTGTCGGGGGCCTTCGGCGGACTGCTGGGCAGCCTGCCCCCGCACGCCTTCCTGCCGGCCGCCAACGGCTACCTCCTCCGCCAGGACTGGGACGAGGGCTTCGCCACCTCCATCCACCTCGTCCTGGACCTCGACTCCGGCGACTACGAGCTGTACTCCGCCGGACACCCGCCGGGCCTCCAGCTCAGCGCGGGCACCGGCCGCTGGGAGGAGAAGTCCGCCGACGGACCGCTGCTCGGCGTGTACGACGGCGCGCAGTTCGACCAGGTGAAGGGCTCGCTGCGGCCCGGAGACGTCCTGATGCTGTTCACGGACGGCCTGGTGGAGACCTCCGACCGGGACATCGCCGAGGGCATCGACCGCCTCACCGGCGAGGCCGACCGCTATGTCGCGGGCGGCTTCCACGGCGCGGCCTGGCACCTGATCGAGGCGGTGGCCAAGGACGTCAACGACGACCGGGCGCTGCTGCTGATCTGCCGGGAGGGCCCGACGGCCCAGTCCGCGCCGGCCACGGACTGAGGCCCGCGCCGCATACTGGGCCCATGCCGCCCACGCCCCACGACTCCGGACCGCCCGCCCCGCCGCTCTCCCTGGCCGAGGTCGAGGCCACGGCCCGCGCCGCCCACGCCGGACAGACCGACAAGGCGGGGCGGCCCTACGCCGAACACCTGCGGGCCGTCGCGGAGGGCGTACGGGTGCGCGGCGGCGACGACGAGCAGATCGCGGCCGCCTGGCTGCACGACGCCGTCGAGGACGACGCGCTGACCGAGCGCTGGCTGGACGAGGCGCCGCTGAGCCGCCGTACCAAGGACATCGTCCTGGCCCTCACCAAGCGGGCGGGGGAGCCGCCCGAGGCCTACGCCGCGCGGATCCTGGCCACCCCCGGCGCGCGGCTGGTCAAGGAGGCGGACCTGGCGCACAACGCCGACCCCGCGAGGCTGGCCGTCCTCGACAGGGCCACCCGCACACGACTGACCGAGAAGTACACGCGGATGCGCGCACTTCTCGGTCAGGGGTGACCCACCGGTTCTAGACGGAGATCCTCTCGCCGCCGGCGTTCGACGCGGCGGGCTCGGTGGACGTCTCGCGTGCCCCGGTACCGGTCCGGTCCCGCTTCTCCCGGCCCCGGGCGGCGTCGCCGGGATCCTGTCGGAAGGCCCAGTCCATTCTCGGTTCGACCACGTACCGCAGGACCCGCTGGACGGGCTTGGTGCACAGCAGGGTGATGACGGCGGCGCCGAGGACGGTGAGCCCGATCTCGCCCAGCGGCCGGTCCAGGAAGGGCTGCTGGAACCAACCGGTGTAGTCGCCCTCCTTCACCAGGAAGCCGTGCAGCAGGTAGCCGTAGATCGTGCCGGCGCCGAGCGCGGTGAACCACATGCGCCGGCCGGGCACCCAGGCGAAGAAGCACGCGGTCAGCACCACGGAGCAGCCGAAGAGCGCGAGGGTCAGGACGGGCCCGGACCACCAGGGGGCGCTCGTGTCCTGCACCGAGGCGTTGCGGTAGAACCAGCCGGTCTCCATGCGCGGCACCGACCACCAGGCGATCACCAGCGCCGCCGCGACCACCGGCACGGACCAGATCCGCACCGAACGGCGCCGCACCAGCCGGAAGTGCTCGGGGCGCAGCAGCAGCCCCAGCACGAAGCACGGCAGGAACTGCAGCACCCGCTGCATGTTCAGGTCGTTGCCGACGGTGGGCGTCACGGAGGCCAGCGCGGCGATGCCGAGGGCGATCGGGAGCGGCCAACGGAGCGTCTGCCAGAGGGGGGTGGTCAGCCGCCACACGAACAGCGCGCACAGGAACCACAGGAGATAGGTGGGGTCCAGCAGGCTGATGTCGTTGCCCGGGTCCTCGCTGACGCGGCGGTGCAGCGCGTAGGCGACCTCGAAGACCACGTAGGGGACGACGACACCGGTGATCAGCCGTTTGACGCGCTTGGGGCTCAGGTCGAAACTGCGCGAGAAGTAGCCGGAGATGACGATGAACGCCGGCATGTGGAACGTGTACAGGACCCGGTAGAGGGTCTCCACGGTCCGGTTCCCGTCCAGGATCTGACCCCAGGCGTGGCCCACACCGACCAGGACGATCGCCAGGTACTTGGCGTTGTCGAAGAACGCGTCGCGCTGCCGGCTCGGGCGGGTGCGTGGGGACGGCGACTTCCGGTCGCCGTCGGATCGCAGCGAGCTAGTCATGCAACCCCCCGCCGAAAAACCGGCGAGTAGTCACAGGACCTCGCTGCTCTGATGGGGGACGAGGCAGCGTAGAACATCTGAGGCACCCTAGCGTTCGCCGTCGCATTCCGTAAAACGCTCGACGTCATTCCTGCATTTCGGGTCTTGGAAACGGGGTGAGTACTGTGCGAGTACCCCGTATTCCGGGAACTCGGCCTCCCCGGACGCGTGACGGACCCCATGCGGAACGCCCTGTTTGTCATGACACATCATGACTGAACAGTGCACTTACGGGCTTCATGGGTGATCCTGTGATCTCCCTGTGATCTCCCTGTGGTGGCGCTGTCGGCGCGCCCGTCGATGTGTCCGCCGCGACAATTCGAAATATCCGCGAACGCGTTGTGTGGGCATGGAAACGAAACGGCCCGAATTCCCCGCAGGAGTGGATCGTCGAAATCATGTGCGGGAGGCGACGGCGGGCCGCGCCCGCGTGCGCGGGGGAGCGTGCCGTTCACGGATCCGGCCGGACGATGTGTCACCTGCCGCATGACGGGGCCCGGTTGGTGGCACGATGGTTCTGGCGGGGGTGTGCGGTGCTGCACCTCCGGGCGGGAGTGCGGACCGACCGAGGGTGTGATCAGTTGTGGCCATTTCACTGTCAGTGGTGCTGCTCTTGGGGATCATCCTGGTGGTGCTGCTGCGGGGAGGCTCGATCAAGGCGGGGCCGGCGGTCGTCGCGGTCCTCTTCGGCTTCTTCCTCGCCTCGACCGGCATGGCGGACGACATCCAACGCTTCCTGGACTCGATAGCGGACACGATCAACTCGATCCAGTTCTAGCCCGCGGCCTCCAGGCCCCCGTGCGGTCCGGGCACCCCCGGGACCGCACAAAGGCCTCCGGCCCGATCCCTGCGGGACCGGGCCGGAGGCCTCTCGGAGCGGGCGACGGGAATCGAACCCGCGTAGCCAGTTTGGAAGACTGGGGCTCTACCATTGAGCTACGCCCGCACAGCACGCGCCGCACGTCGGTGACCGCGGCACTGCACGCATCGTAGCGGGTCGTGCCCCCTCACCGCACACCCCTTCCGGTCCGCGCCGGACCTTCACGGACGCTCGGGAAACTCTGCGGTCCCCGGTGCCTGGCGGCATGTACCCTACGTGTCGCACCAGACGGGGTGTGGCGCAGCTTGGTAGCGCGTCCGCTTTGGGAGCGGAAGGCCGTGGGTTCAAATCCCGCCACCCCGACCACCGACCGATCCGCCGACCGACCACCGAGTGATCGCCGGGTGATCGCCTTTTGGGCCGTGTAGTCGCTGCCGTTACTATGCAAGCTGCACGCCCGTGTGTCATCAGCGTCTGAAGTCTCCGGGCGGCGAAATTTGCCGGACACTCTCTGGTTCCGGCAGAACCCAAGAAGTCAGCCACCAAGGAGACCGAACCGTGAAGAGCGCCGTGGAGACCCTGAACCCGACCCGGGTTCGGCTCACTGTCGAGGTGCCCTTCGAGGAGCTCAAGGACAGCCTCGACGCGGCGTACAAGAAGATCAACCAGCAGGTCACGGTGAAGGGCTTCCGCAAGGGCAAGATCCCGGCCCGGGTCATCGACCAGCGGTTCGGCCGCGGTGCGGTTCTGGAGGAGGCGGTCAACGACGCGCTTCCCAAGTTCTACACCGACGCGGTCAACGAGGCCGAGCTGAACCCGCTCGGCCAGCCCGAGGTCGACATCACGGAGCTGAAGGACGGCGAGACGCTGAACTTCACCGCCGAGGTCGACATCCGCCCCTCCATCGAGATCCCGGACTACTCCGGCATCGAGGTCGAGGTCGACGCCGTCGAGGTCACCGACGAGGACGTCGAGAAGTCGGTGGAGCAGCTGCGCGAGCGCTTCGCCTCGACCTCCCCGGTCGAGCGCGCCGCCGCGGACGGCGACGTGCTCACCATCGACCTGCAGGCCAAGGTCGACGGCGAGGTCCTCGAGGACGGCGTCGCCGACGGTGTGTCCTACACCATCGGCTCCGGCGAGCTGCTGGACGGCATCGACGACGCCGTGAAGGGCCTGGAGGCCGGTGGCGAGGCCACCTTCGCCTCCGAGCTCAAGGGCGGCTCGGCGGCCGGCAAGGAGGCCGAGGTCACCGTCAAGGTCACCCAGGTCGCCGCGCGCGAGCTGCCCGAGCTGGACGACGACTTCGCGCAGCTCGCGTCGGAGTTCGACACGCTGGAGGAGCTGCAGGCCGACAGCCGCAAGCGCCTGGCCAACATGAAGCAGTACGACCAGGCCACGCAGGCCCAGGAGCGCGTCCTGGACAAGCTGCTCGAGCTGGTCGAGGTCCCGGTCCCCGAGAAGCTCCTCGAGGACGAGATCAACACCCGCAAGCACAACCTCGAGCACCACCAGCTCGGCCAGATGGGCCTGGACCTCGAGAAGTACCTCGAGCTCCAGGGCAAGACCGCCGAGGAGTTCGAGACCGAGACCCGCGAGGCCGCGGTCAAGGGCATCAAGACCCAGTTCGTCCTCGACGAGCTGGTCAAGCAGGAGAAGCTCAACGTCAGCCAGGAAGAGCTGACCGAGCACCTCATGCGCCGGGCCGCCTCCTCCGGCATGTCCCCCGACCAGTTCGCCCAGGCCGTCGTCGAGCAGGGCCAGGTGCCGCTCCTCGTCGGCGAGGTCGCCCGCGGCAAGGCCCTGGCCGCCGTGGTCGAGAAGGCCACGGTCAAGGACACCAACGGCGAGATCGTCGACCTGGACGACGAGGAGGACGAGGAGACGGAGGCCACCGAGGCCGCCGCCGAGTCCACCGACGCCGAGAAGGCCGACGACAAGGCCGAGGAGAAGACCGAGGGCTGACCCCCTCGCGTCTCCCCGGACGGACGCAGAACGGGCCCCGGACACATCAGTGCCGGGGCCCGTTCCGCATACGGCTGGACAGCCCCGCCAGGGGCGCGGGGCTGTATCACTGTGCGGCTCCGCCGCGTGGGCGCGACGAGCCACGGACGGCCCGCTGCCCGGGAACCGGCGGATCCGCCACGGCGGTGGGGATCTGCGCACCCCGCGGAGCGCTACGCCCCCGGCGAACACCCGCAGAACCGGGATGGCACCGGAGGGTCACCGCGTTAGGGTCCATGAATACGAGGGCAGGGGAGTCCCCGAAAGCGGCTCCAGCCCCGCAGGGAAACGTGAGACGGCCCGGCGCCGTCGTAAGACGAGCAGGTGGATACGTGACGAATCTGATGCCCTCAGCCGCCGGCGAGCCCTCCATCGGTGGCGGCCTCGGCGACCAGGTCTACAACCGACTGCTCGGCGAGCGGATCATCTTCCTCGGCCAGCCGGTCGACGACGACATTGCCAACAAGATCACCGCACAGCTGCTGCTCCTCGCGTCCGACCCGGACAAGGACATCTTCCTGTACATCAACAGCCCGGGCGGTTCGATCACGGCCGGCATGGCGATCTACGACACCATGCAGTACATCAAGAACGACGTGGTGACGATCGCGATGGGTCTCGCGGCCTCCATGGGACAGTTCCTGCTCAGCGCGGGCACCCCCGGCAAGCGCTTCGCGCTGCCG
Organism: Streptomyces sp. NPDC001599; assembly: GCF_042893535.1. NCBI lineage: Bacteria > Bacillati > Actinomycetota > Actinomycetes > Kitasatosporales > Streptomycetaceae > Streptomyces > Streptomyces sp. NPDC001599. The sequence goes on along the minus strand of NZ_JBIAVA010000005.1, from coordinate 42,915 downwards.
AACGCCGAGATCCTGATCCACCAGCCCTCCGCCGGCCTGGCCGGTTCGGCCTCGGACATCAAGATCCACGCCGAGCGGCTGCTGCACACCAAGCGGCGCATGGCCGAGCTGACCTCCCAGCACACCGGCCAGACGATCGAGCAGATCACCCGCGACTCGGACCGCGACCGCTGGTTCGACGCCTTCGAGGCCAAGGAGTACGGCCTCATCGACGACGTCATCGCCACGGCCGCCGGCATGCCGGGCGGCGGCGGCACGGGCGCCTGAGCCATCCTCCGCCCCGAGCCGACCGCCTCAGCCCCTTTACAGGAGACACTGTGAACGACTTCCCCGGCAGCGGCCTGTACGACCGCATGAACGCCACGCAGGACATGCACGCCGCCTCCCAGGGCCGCTACACCGGCCCCCAGGCCGAGTCCCGTTACGTCATCCCGCGCTTCGTCGAGCGCACCTCGCAGGGCGTGCGCGAGTACGACCCGTACGCGAAGCTCTTCGAGGAGCGGGTGATCTTCCTCGGGGTCCAGATCGACGACGCCTCCGCCAACGACGTCATGGCGCAGCTGCTGTGCCTGGAGTCGATGGACCCCGACCGTGACATCTCGGTCTACATCAACAGCCCCGGCGGCTCCTTCACCGCGCTCACGGCCATCTACGACACGATGCAGTACGTGAAGCCGGACGTCCAGACGGTCTGCATGGGCCAGGCCGCCTCCGCCGCCGCCGTCCTGCTGGCCGCCGGTACGCCGGGCAAGCGCATGGCGCTGCCGAACGCGCGCGTCCTGATCCACCAGCCGTACAGCGAGACCGGCCGCGGTCAGGTCTCCGACCTGGAGATCGCCGCCAACGAGATCCTCCGGATGCGCTCGCAGCTGGAGGAGATGCTGGCCAAGCACTCCACCACGCCGGTCGAGAAGATCCGCGAGGACATCGAGCGCGACAAGATCCTCACGGCCGAGGACGCGCTGAGCTACGGCCTGATCGACCAGATCATCACCACCCGGAAGATGGACAACTCCTCTCTCCGCTAGGCGGGAGGCTGTATCGTCTGCCGCTCCTTGGCACGGTTTGACGCGATTCACGTCAAAGGGAACCGTGCCAAGGGGGGCCCGGACGAGGGGCCCGGCAAGGTACCGTCGGACATAAGGCAGCACCAGGAGTCCGCCCGCCGTTGACGTGACGTCGACGTCCGGGAGTCTCCCAGGCGAAGGGGAAGCACACCGTGGCACGCATCGGTGACGGCGGCGATCTGCTCAAGTGCTCGTTCTGCGGGAAGAGCCAGAAGCAGGTCAAGAAGCTCATCGCAGGGCCCGGTGTGTACATCTGCGACGAGTGCATCGACCTCTGCAACGAGATCATCGAGGAGGAGCTGGCCGAGACCAGCGAGGTGCGCTGGGAGGAGCTCCCGAAGCCTCGCGAGATCTACGAGTTCCTCGAGAGCTACGTGGTCGGCCAGGAGGCGGCCAAGAAGGCCCTCTCCGTCGCGGTGTACAACCACTACAAGCGGGTCCAGGCCGGCGAGAACGGCGGCGCCCAAGGCCGCGAGGACGCCATCGAGTTGGCGAAGTCCAACATCCTCCTGCTGGGCCCCACGGGCTCCGGCAAGACCCTCCTCGCCCAGACCCTCGCCCGCATGCTGAACGTCCCGTTCGCGATCGCCGACGCCACGGCGCTCACCGAGGCGGGGTACGTCGGCGAGGACGTCGAGAACATCCTGCTGAAGCTGATCCAGGCTGCGGACTACGACGTCAAGAAGGCCGAGACCGGGATCATCTACATCGACGAGATCGACAAGGTCGCGCGGAAGAGTGAAAACCCCTCCATCACCCGCGACGTGTCGGGCGAGGGCGTCCAGCAGGCCCTGCTGAAGATCCTGGAGGGCACCACCGCCTCGGTCCCGCCGCAGGGCGGCCGCAAGCACCCGCACCAGGAGTTCATCCAGATCGACACGACGAACGTGCTGTTCATCGTGGGCGGTGCCTTCGCGGGCCTGGAGAAGATCATCGAGGGCCGGGCCGGCGCCAAGGGCATCGGCTTCGGCGCGACGATCCGCTCCAAGCGGGAGATCGAGTCCAAGGACCAGTTCGAGCAGGTCATGCCGGAGGACCTGGTCAAGTTCGGCATGATTCCCGAGTTCATCGGCCGTCTTCCCGTCATCACCTCCGTCCACAACCTCGACCGCGAGGCGCTCCTCCAGATCCTGGTCGAGCCGCGCAACGCCCTCGTCAAGCAGTACGAGCGCCTCTTCGAACTCGACGGTGTGGAGCTGGACTTCGAGCGCGAGGCCCTGGAGGCCATCGCCGACCAGGCCATCCTCCGCCAGACCGGCGCCCGCGGCCTGCGCGCCATCATGGAGGAGGTCCTCCAGGGCGTGATGTACGAGGTCCCGTCCCGCAAGGACGTGGCCCGCGTCGTCATCACCGCCGACGTGGTCCTCTCCAACGTCAACCCGACGCTGATCCCCCGGGATTCGCGGGGCCGGGGTCCGGGCGAGCAGAAGACGGCGTAGCCGGTCAGGCACCACGCACGGGAGGGGCCCGGTCGGATTCGACCGGGCCCCTCCCGCGTTGCCGTTCGACGCGCGTCAGGACTTGACGCGGACCTCGTCCCGCAGCTTCGAGGTGATGTCGATCGCCTTCTCCTTGCCGACCCCGGTACCGGCATTGTCGCCCGGGGAGACCATGGCGATCGTGCTGTAGTCGGCCCAGGCGCAGAACCAGTCGGTCGACTCCTTCTTGGTGAGCGCGTTGGTGGCCTTGGTCGACTGGCACTTGGCGACCGTGCCGTCGATCTCGACCTCCTCGGGCTCGCCGACCAGCTCGGCGTTCTGCATGCCGCCGGTGTCGCTGGTGGAGCTGTCCTTGACTTCCTTCTGGATGTTGGCGAAGAACTTGTCCAGGGTCGCCTGGGGGTCGTCGATCTTGCCGTAACCGCCCACCATGGTGAAGCCCTTGGCGGTCAGCAGCTCCGACTTGTCGGGCAGCGTGGACGGGTCCTCGGGGTCGTAACCGCTGAGGTCGGCGGTCGACCACTGCCCGATCACGGCGGTGCCGTCCTTGACGCCGCTCTTCTCCATGTCCTTCGCGGTGTCGGAGTCACCGCTCTCCTGGCCCTGGACCTTCGTGTACTCGCCGAGCGCCTTCGCCGGCGTCGTCAGCTTGTGCGCGCCGTCGTCCTCCAGGCCGCCCGCGCCACCGCCGCCGCCGATCACGAAGTAGACCCCCACGCCGATCGCCGCCACGACGGCGACCGCGCCGATGATCAGACCGGCCTTCTTCTTGCCGCTGCCGCCCGGAGCCGGGGGCTGGGGCATGCCGTAGGGCTGCTGACCGTAGGGCGGCTGCTGGCCGTACGGGGGCTGCTGGCCGTAGCCGGGCTGCTGGCCGTACGGCGGCGCCTGCGGGGGGACGCCGCCCTGCTGGGGCTGCTGCGGGTAGCCGTAGCCCGGCTGCTGCGGGGGAGGCGTCTGCTGGGGGTAGCCGTAGCCGGGCTGGGGAGCCTGCGGCGGCTGCTGACCGTACGGGCCCGGCTGGCCGTACGGTCCGGGCTGCTGGGGCTGCCCGCCGTACGGGCCCGGCTGGTTGTGACTCATTCCTGGGTTCCCCCTCAGATGCTTTACGTGGTTCTGACATCCTGACTCAGACCTGGCGTGCGCAGGTCACCGGGGGCCGCACCGTTACAGAAGAAACGCGTTTCGGGACAGCGCCGTGACGCCCGTAAACTGACCCCCGTGACCGAGAACTCTCAGCAGCCGCAGCCCGCACCCAGCACCGAACTGCCGACCCAGTACACGCCGGCCGAGGTAGAGGGGCAGCTGTACGAGCGCTGGGTGGAACGGGGTTACTTCGAGGCCGACGCCAAGAGCGACAAGCCGCCGTACACCGTCGTCATCCCGCCGCCGAACGTCACGGGCAGCCTGCACCTCGGGCACGCCTTCGAGCACACGCTCATCGACGCCCTGACCCGCCGCAAGCGCATGCAGGGCTTCGAGACGCTGTGGCAGCCCGGCATGGACCACGCCGGCATCGCCACCCAGAACGTCGTCGAGCGGGAGCTGGGCAAGGAGGGCAAGTCCCGGCACGACCTCGGCCGGGAGGCCTTCGTCGAGCGTGTCTGGCAGTGGAAGAGCGAGTCCGGAGGGCAGATTTCCGGCCAGATGCGCCGCCTCGGCGACGCGGTCGCCTGGTCGCGCGAGCGCTTCACGATGGACGAGGGCCTCTCCCAGGCCGTCCAGACCATCTTCAAGCGGCTCTACGACGACGAGCTGATCTACCGAGCCGAGCGCATCATCAACTGGTGCCCGCGCTGTCTGACCGCGATCTCCGACATCGAGGTCGAGTACCAGGACGACGACGGCGAGCTGGTCTCCATGAAGTACGGGGAGGGCGACGAGACCATCGTCGTCGCCACCACCCGCGCGGAGACGATGCTCGGCGACACCGCCGTCGCCGTCCACCCCGAGGACGAGCGCTACAAGCACCTGGTCGGCAAGCTCATCAAGCTGCCGCTGACCGACCGCTCCATCCCGGTCGTCGCCGACGAGCACGTCGACCCCGAGTTCGGCACCGGCGCCGTCAAGGTGACGCCCGCCCACGACCCGAACGACTTCGAGATCGGCCAGCGGCACGGCCTGCCCTCCATCGCCGTGATGGACGAGCACGCCGTCATCACCGCCCACGGCCCCTTCCAGGGCCAGGACCGGCTCGAGGCCCGCTCCGCCATCGTCGCCGCGCTGCGCGCCGAGGGCCGGATCGTCGCCGAGAAGCGGCCCTACGTCCACAGCGTCGGCCACTGCTCGCGCTGCAAGACCACCATCGAGCCGCGCCTGTCCATGCAGTGGTGGGTCAAGGTCGGCCCGCTGGCGAAGGCCGCCGGTGACGCGGTCCACGACGGCAAGGTCAAGATCCACCCGCAGGAGATGGAGAAGCGGTACTTCGACTGGGTCGACAACCTCCACGACTGGTGCATCTCGCGCCAGCTGTGGTGGGGCCACCGCATCCCCGTCTGGTACGGCCCCGAGGGCGAGGTCGTCTGCGTCGGACCCGGCGAGGAGCCGCCGAGCGGCGAGGGCTGGTACCAGGACTCCGACGTCCTGGACACCTGGTTCTCCTCCGGCCTGTGGCCGTTCTCCACGCTCGGCTGGCCCGAGCAGACCGAGTCGCTCGCGAAGTTCTACCCGAACTCGGTCCTGGTCACCGGCTACGACATCCTCTTCTTCTGGGTCGCCCGGATGATGATGTTCGGCCTCTACGCGATGGACGGCACCCCGCCGTTCCACACCATCGCCCTGCACGGCATGGTCCGTGACCAGAACGGCAAGAAGATGTCCAAGTCCTTCGGGAACGTGGTCAACCCGCTGGACTGGATGGACAAGTACGGCTCCGACGCCCTGCGCTTCACCCTCGCGCGCGGCGCCAACCCGGGCGTCGACGTGCCGATCGGCGAGGACTGGGTCCAGGGCTCCCGCAACTTCGCCAACAAGATCTGGAACGCCACCCGCTTCGCGCTGATGAACGGCGCGACGGTCCAGGGCCCGCTGCCGGACGCGTCGAGGATGTCCTCGACCGACCGGTGGATCCTCTCCCGGCTGAACTCGGTCGTCGCCGAGGTCGACGCGTACTACGAGGACTACCAGTTCGCGAAGCTCTCCGACGCCCTGTTCCACTTCGCCTGGGACGAGGTCTTCGACTGGTACGTCGAGCTGTCCAAGACCACCTTCCAGGCGGGCGGCGAGGCCGCCGAGGTCTCCAAGCGCGTCCTGGGCGAGGTCCTGGACGTGACGCTGCGTCTCCTCCACCCGGTCGTGCCCTTCGTCACGGAGACGCTGTGGACGACGCTCACGGGTGGCGAGTCGGTCGTCATCGCCGAGTGGCCGACCGACTCCGGCTTCCGGGACGCCGACGCCGAGCGGGAGATCGAGACCGTCCAGTCCGTCATCACCGAGGTCCGGCGCTTCCGTGCCGACCAGGGGCTCCAGCCCGGCCAGCGGGTCCCGGCCCGGCTCACCCTCGCGGGCAGCGCGCTCGCGGCCCACGAGGCGGCCGTCCGGCAGCTGCTGCGGCTCCAGCCGGAGGGTGACGCCTTCACGGCGACGGCCACGCTGCCGGTCGCGGGCGTCGAGGTGGCCCTCGACCTCTCCGGCGTCATCGACTTCGCCGCGGAGCGCAAGCGCCTGGCGAAGGACCTCGCCGCCGCCGAGAAGGAGAAGGCCCAGGCGAACGCCAAGCTCGGCAACGAGGCGTTCCTCGCCAAGGCGCCGGACCACGTCGTGGACAAGATCCGCGGCCGCCTGACCAAGGCGGACGAGGACATCGCCCGCATCACCGCCCAGCTGGAAAAGCTGCCGGAGGCGTAGCCAACCCAGGGGCGCGGGGAACTGCGCGACCAGCCACGACGGCGCTGCACTCGCCGTTGAACCCAAGCAGCCCCTCTCCGTGGGCGGCCAAGGGGCGGGTCGCGCAGCCCGGCGCTGAGCGGGGGCCCCCATCGCCCCAGCGGCACGACTGCCCGCGGCTGGGGGGGGGCGCGACTGCCCGCGGTTACGCGGCACGGGGTACGTAGACTGGTCCCCGTGAGCGACATCCCCGGCGAGAACGACCAGCCCGACCCCTCCGACCCCGCCAACGACTTCGACGAGATCATCGCGGCGGAGACCACCCGCGACCCCGACCTCGCCGTCATCGAGGCCGGCAGCCGCACCCTGCGCACCCAGGGCGGCCCCCCGGAGGCCGACGTCCCCGGGCGCCCCGAGGACCCCGAGGTGGACGCGGCCCTGCGCGCCGTCGAGACGGAGCTGGCGACCCGCTGGGGCGAGACCAAGCTGGAGCCGTCCGTCACCAGGATCGCCGCGCTGATGGACGTACTGGGCGAGCCGCAGCGCTCGTACCCCTCCATCCACATCACCGGGACCAACGGCAAGACCTCCACCGCCCGCATGATCGAGGCCCTGCTCGGCGCCTTCGACCTGCGCACCGGGCGGTACACCTCGCCGCACGTGCAGTCGATCACCGAGCGGATCAGCCTGGACGGGGCGCCGATCTCCGCCGAGCGGTTCGTCGAGACGTACGAGGACGTCAAGCCGTACGTCGAGATGGTCGACGGCCAGCAGGAGTACCGGCTGTCGTTCTTCGAGGTGCTGACCGGCATGGCGTACGCCGCCTTCGCCGACGCACCCGTGGACGTGGCCGTCGTCGAGGTCGGGATGGGCGGCTCCTGGGACGCCACCAACGTCATCGACGGGGACGTCGCCGTCGTCACCCCCATCGACCTGGACCACACCGACCGGCTCGGCGGCACGCCCGGCGAGATCGCGGTCGAGAAGTCCGGGATCATCAAGCAGGACGCCACCGTGATCCTGGCCCAGCAGCCGGTGGACGCGGCGCAGGTGATGCTGAAGAAGGCCGTCGACGTCAACGCCACCGTGGCCCGCGAGGGGCTGGAGTTCGGCGTCGTCGCCCGCGAGGTCGCCGTCGGCGGGCAGCTGGTCACCCTGCGCGGGCTCGGCGGCGAGTACACCGAGGTCTACCTGCCGCTGCACGGCGCCCACCAGGCGCACAACGCGGCGGTGGCGCTGGCCGCCGTCGAGGCGTTCTTCGGTGTCGGCGCGCAGCGCCCCGAGTCGCTGGACATCGACACGGTCCGCAAGGCCTTCGCCTCCGTCGCCTCGCCGGGGCGGATGGAGGTGGTGCGGCGCTCGCCGACCGTGGTGCTGGACGCCGCGCACAACCCGGCCGGCGCCCGGGTCACCGCCGAGGCGGTGGGGGAGGCCTTCCAGTTCAGCCGCCTCATCGGGGTGGTCGGCGCCAGCGCCGACAAGAACGTGCGGGGGCTCCTTGAAGCCTTCGAGCCGGTCTTCGCCGAGGTCGTCGTCACCCAGAACTCCAGCCACCGCGCGATGGACGCCGACGAGCTGGCCGCGGTCGCCGTCGAGGTCTTCGGCGACGACCGCGTCCAGGTCGAGCCGCGGCTGCCGGACGCCCTGGAGGCCGCGATCACGCTGGCCGAGGAGGAGGGCGAGTTCGCGGGCGGCGGTGTGCTCGTCACCGGTTCCGTCATCACCGTCGGCGAGGCCCGACTGCTCCTGAGGAGGGGCTGAGAAACCGTGCGTACGCTCTGTGCTTCGACGCTGATCGGCGAGTTCTTCGTGATCGGCTTCGCCGGACTGGTCGCCATGAAGGACCCGGACCTGTCGGTGGGGACGGTGTGGACGGTCAGCGGCATCGCGATGGTCCTCAGCGTGCTGCTGTGCGGGGTCATCACCCGGCCCGGCGGGATCGCCCTCGGCTGGGCGCTGCAGATCGCGCTGATCGCCTCCGGTTTCGTGGTGCCGACCATGTTCTTCCTCGGCGCGATCTTCGCCGCCCTGTGGTGGGCCTCCGTGCACTACGGGCGGAAGATCGACGAGGCGAAGGCGAGGTTCGCCGCCCAGGCCGAGGCGTCCGCACCCGACCCCGCCTGAGTGCGGGACGCGGCCGACGGGCCCGGTATGCCTGACGCTGCGTGACGGATGCCGCGACACGCCCGGTAATCTCAGTCATCACCCGCACGACCGCACATGTCGAACATCTCCAAGGGAGCCCTCGTGACCCAGCGCAGCCTCGTCCTCCTCAAGCCCGACGCCGTCCGTCGTGGCCTGACCGGCGAGATCATCAGCCGTATCGAGCGCAAGGCCGGCTGGCAGATCACCGCGCTGGAACTGCGCACCCTGGACACCGAGACGCTGGAGCAGCACTACGGCGAGCACAAGGGCAAGCCGTTCTACGAGCCGCTGGTCGAGTTCATGGCCTCCGGGCCGGTCGTGGCGATGGTCGTCGAGGGCGAGCGGGTCATCGAGGGCGTGCGCGCGCTGGCCGGTCCGACCGACCCGATCGCCGCCGCCCCGGGCTCCATCCGCGGGGACTACGGTGTGATCGTCCGCGAGAACCTGATCCACGCCTCCGACTCCGAGGAGTCCGCCGAGCGCGAGCTGAAGATCTTCTTCCCGGGCCGGGTCTGATCCTTCTTCGGGACACGCCGGAACGTCTTTTTTCTGACGCCATGTCAGTCGAATGGACCGGGCGGAGCCGGGGCGGTCGCGTAAAAGCGACCGCCCTGTGGCATATGCGCGCCTGATCGGGGGAACGGATCCCACCGTTGGCCCGTCTCCACAAGCGAGGCGGTGCGCCATCTGCTGACAATGGCGAAGACCCTCGCGCAGTGTTCGCGAAAGCGCGTCTACGATGGAAGCCTCCACGCGTCACTGCACCCACTTCGCCTACCTGAAAAGCCCTCAAAAGCTCCTGGGAAGGCCAGTCGAATCCTGATGGGGAACTCAATGTCGTTCATCGGCCGTGACATGGCTGTCGACCTCGGGACCGCCAACACGCTGGTGTACGTCAGGGGTCGCGGGATCGTACTCAACGAGCCGTCCGTCGTCGCGATCAACACCAACACCGGTGGCATCCTCGCGGTCGGCGCCGAAGCGAAGAAGATGATCGGGCGCACGCCCGGCAACATCGTTGCCGTGCGCCCGCTGAAGGACGGCGTCATCGCCGACTTCGAGATCACCGAGCGGATGCTGCGCTACTTCATCCTGAAGATCCACAAGCGGCGGTATCTGGCTCGTCCGCGGGTCGTCGTCTGTGTGCCCTCCGGCATCACCGGCGTCGAGCGCCGCGCCGTCATCGAGGCGTCGTCCCAGGCCGGCGCCCGACAGGTGCACATCATCGAGGAGCCCATGGCCGCGGCCATCGGCTCCGGCCTGCCGGTCCACGAGGCCACGGGCAACATGGTGGTGGACATCGGCGGCGGCACCACGGAGGTCGCGGTCATCTCGCTCGGCGGCATCGTCACCGCCCAGTCCATCCGCGTCGCGGGTGACGAGCTGGACAACGCGATCATCCAGCACGTGAAGAAGGAGTACAGCCTTCTGCTGGGTGAGCGCACGGCCGAACAGATCAAGATCACGATCGGTTCGGCGTACGACCTCGACTCCGACGAGCACACCGAAATCCGCGGCCGGGACCTCGTCTCCGGGCTGCCCAAGACCGTCGTCATCTCCGCCGGCGAAGTGCGCAAGGCGATCGAAGAGCCGGTCAACGCCATCGTCGACGCCGTCAAGACCACCCTCGACAAGTGTCCGCCGGAGCTGTCCGGCGACATCATGGACCGGGGCATCGTCCTGACCGGTGGCGGTGCGCTGCTGCGCGGGCTCGACGAACGGCTGCGCCGGGAGACCGGGATGCCCATCCACATCGCCGAGGACCCGCTGGACAGCGTGGCGCTCGGCAGCGGCAAGTGCGTCGAGGAGTTCGAGGCGCTCCAGCAGGTGCTGGACGCCTCGCCCCGCAGATGACGTAACACTTCGGTTCCGCCGTACGAGACGATCTCCTCTCGTGCGGCGGATCGTTGATATAGAGGGTTGCGGTACCGGATGCGCGTGAAGCGCCCGACGTACCGAATCAGCTGAATTCCTGAACACCGCCACGTACATTCCGAGATTCCCGAATTTCGACGAGGAAGGCACGGCCGCCGCACGTGAGGGACACGAAAGAGAGCCGGCTGCTCCTGGTGCTGCTGATCGCCATCGCGTTCGCACTGATCACGGTGGACATCCGCGGCGGGGAGGACTCACCGGTCGACGGAGCCCGGCAGGCCGCGGCCAACGTCTTCGGTCCGATCGAGAACGGGGTCTCCTCCGCGGTCGACCCGGTCGGCAACGCGGTCTCCGCGATCCGCGACTCCGGCGACCGGCACGACCGGCTCGCGCAGCTGGAGACGGAGAACGCCGCCCTCAAGGCGAAGCTCGGCAGCGACGAGCGCGGCCGCAGCCGGCTGAAGCAGTTCGACAAGATGCTCGGGCTGGCCGGCGCCGGGCAGTACGGCATCAAGGGCGCCCAGGTCATCGCCATAGGAGCGGCCCAGGGCTTCTCCTGGACCATCACCATCGACGCCGGTGCCAACGACGGCGTCAAGCGCGACATGACCGTCCTCAACGGCGACGGCCTCGTCGGACGCGTGACCACCGTCGGCCCGAACACCGCCACCGTGCTGCTCGCCAACGACCCGGACTTCACCGTCGGCACCCGGATGGAGTCCGGCGACGAACTCGGCTTCGCCTCCGGCCAGGGCAGCCGCCCCCTGCGCGTCGAACTCCTCAACGGCAAGGCCGACGTCAAGAAGGGCGACCGCCTCGTCACCTTCGGCTCCCAGGCCGACAAGCCCTTCGTGCCCGGCGTGCCCGTCGGCACCATCACCCGCGTCGACCCCAACGGCGGCGACCTGACCCGCATCCTCGACGTCACGCCGTTCGTCAGCTTCACCAAGCTCGACATCGTCGGCGTCGTCGTCCAGGCCCCGTCGAAGGACCCGCGCGACACGGTGCTCCCGGAGAAGAAGCAGTCCAAGCCCACGCCGACCGTGACGGTCACCGTCACCCCCGGGGCCGACCCCGAGGGCCAGGCCCAGAACGACGAGGCCGGTCAGAACGACGCGACCGGTCAGAACGACGCGACCGGTCAGAACGACGCGACCGGCCAGAACGACCAGACAGAGCAGCAGAACGAGCAGCCCGAGCCGTAGGAGCCTTCACCCCATGCGCGTCAACCGGATCCTGCTGTCCGTCGCCCTCGTCGTCGTCGCCCTGGTGGTCCAGGTGAGCGTCCTCGCCCGCCTCCACCTGCCCGGCGCCGTCCCCGACCTGCTGCTGCTCACCGTCCTCGGCCTCGCCCTGGTCTACGGCCATGTCGGCGGCGCCCTCGTCGGCTTCGGCGCCGGACTCCTCGCCGACCTCGCCCCGCCCGCCGACCACGCCGCCGGCCGCTACGCCCTCGTGCTCTGCGTCATCGGCTACCTCGCCGGACTCGCCAGACCGGACAACGGACGGCTCCGCTCGGCCACCGGCCCCATGGTCGTCGTGGTCGCCGCCGCCGTCGGCACCACCCTGCTCTACGCGGGCGTCGGCGCCCTCGTCGGCGACACCGCCGCCCGCCACGTAGGCCTGCCCAGCCTGCTGTTCACGGCCGCCCTGTACGACCTGCTGCTCGCGCCCTTCGTCGTCCCCGGCATCATGGCGCTCGCCCGGCGCGCCGAGCACGACCCGCTGGCCGACACCAACTCCGCCGCCCAGAGCCCCGACATCTCCTCCGGCTGGCTCTCCGGAGGCACCGGCCTGCGCATCGGCAGACAGCGCAACGCCCTGCGGGTGAAGACGGCCCGCGCCCGCGTGGCCCGCGCCGGACGCATCAAGGGGGTCAAGCGGCTGTGACGACGCGGCAGCATTCCAGCAGCGCACACTTCGTGAGGGGGAGCCAGAACCAGTGACCAATATCCCCGAGACCGGCCGCAGCACCCGCGTCCAGACCCGGCTCGTCGTCATCCAGATCCTCGTCCTCTCCCTCCTCGCCACCCTCGGCGGCCGCCTCTGGTACCTCCAGATCCGCCAGGGCGACGAGTACGCCGAGGAGGCCTCCGGCAACCACGTCCAGCAGGTCGTCCAGCCCGCCACCCGCGGCTCGATCCTGGACGCCCGAGGTGTCGCCCTCGCCGACAACGAGACCCGCCTCGTCGTCTCCGCCTCCCGCACCGACCTGCTGAAGATGAAGGACGACGGCAAGGCCGTCCTCACCAAGCTCGCCGGTGTCCTCGGCATGAAGCCCCAGGACGTCATCGACAAGGTCCGGCTCTGCGACGCCGAGACCCCGCAGCCCTGCTGGAACGGCTCGCCCTACCAGCCGATCCCCGTCACCGACGAGGCCACCGTCAAGCAGGCCCTGCAGATCCGCGAACGCGCCGAGGACTTCCCCGGCATCACCGCCGAACCCATGGCCGTACGCCGCTACGCCGCCCCCGGCAAGTCCAACACCGCCCAGGTCCTCGGCTACCTCTCGCCGGTCACCGACGAGGAACTGCAGAAGGCCCAGGACACCGACTCGCCCTACCTGCGCTCCGACCAGGTCGGCCGCTCCGGCCTGGAGCGCCAGTACGACAAGGCACTGCGCGGCAAGGCCGGCGTCACCCGCTACGAGGTCGACAACCTCGGCCGCGTCATCGGCGAGGCCGAGTCCGACCCGGGCACCCCCGGCTCCAACCTCGTCACCAGCATCGACGCCCGCGTCCAGCGGGTCGCCGAGTACGAGCTGAACGAGGCGATGAAGGCCGCCCGCAAGGAGATGGACCGCAACACCAACCGGACCTACGAGGCCGACGCCGGAGCCGTCGTCGTGATGGAGGCCAAGACCGGCCGCGTCGTCGCCATGGCCTCCAACCCCGACTACGACCCCAACGCCTGGGTCGGCGGCATCTCCGCCAAGGACTACAGGAAGCTCACCGGCAAGGACTCCAACTACCCGCTGCTCAACCGCGCCACCCAGGGCCAGGCCGCCCCGGGCTCCATCTTCAAGGTCGTCTCCTCGGCCGCCGCGGTCGAGGCCGGCTACGACTTCGACGGCAACTACGACTGCTCCAGCGCCTACAACGTCGGCGGCCAGGTCTTCAAGAACTTCGAGTCGGCCAACGAAGGCATGATCACCATCGGCCGCGCCCTGGAGCTCTCCTGCGACACCGTCTTCTACCGCCTGTCCCACCAGGAGTGGAAGAAGGACGGCGGGATGAACCCCAAGAACCCCAACGACTACTTCTACAAGGCCGCGCACCAGTTCGGCCTCGGCGACAAGACCGGCATCGACCTCCCCAACGAGGTCACCGGCCGCGTCCCCGACCGCCAGTGGAAGCAGGACTACTGGGAGGCCAACAAGGACGCCTGGTGCAAGTCCGGCAAGAAGGACGGCTCCTACGTCGAGAAGATCGCGTTCGAGAACTGCCACAGCGGCAACAAGATGCGCGCCGGTGACTCCATCAACTACTCCATCGGCCAGGGCGACACCCTCGTCACCCCCATCCAGATGGCCACCATCTACGCGGCCATCTCCAACGGCGGCACCCTCTACGACCCGAGCATCGGCAAGGCCGTCGTCAGCCCCGACGGCAAGACCGTCCGCGAGATCGAGCCCACGGCCCACGGCAAGCTGCCCATAAGCAAGACCACGCTGGCCAAGATGGACGAGGCCCTCGCCGGCGTCGCCAGCCGCGGCACCGCCGCCTGGCGGTTCGCCCAGGTCGGCTGGCCGCAGGACAAGATCCCGATGCACGCCAAGACCGGTACCGCCGAGGTCTACGGCAAGCAGACCACGTCCTGGTTCGCGACGTACACCAAGGACTACTCGATCGTCATGACGATCTCCCAGGGCGGCACCGGCTCCGGCGCCTCCGGCCCGGCCGTCCGCAACATCTACGACGCGCTGTACGGCGTCTCGGACGACGGCGACATCGACCCGAAGAAGGCGCTGCTGCCCAAGCCGCAGGCGAGCCTCCCGAAGATCAAGACGGACGGCACGATCCTGTCGCCGAAGATGCCGAAGGACATCGTCAAGGAGCTCCAGCCCGACGAGAAGGCATCCCCGGACCAGGAGTACGCCCCCGTCGAGGAGGGCGACCAGCCCGCCACCACCCCCAACCAGAACGGGGACAACCGCGACACCCGGCGCCACCGACGCCGAGGCGGCGCGCGCGGCTCCGGGCGCGGCGCCCGGCCGGGCGGCAGGGGAAGAAGCCGGAGGGCACGCGCATGACCGGCAACAGCTTCCACGTCTCCGGCTACGGTCCCGACAAGGGCGGCTGGACCCGCCTCTTCGCCCGGGACTCCCTGGCCCGGCGGCTCGACTGGCCGATACTGCTGGCCGCCGTAGCGCTCTCCCTCATGGGCTCGCTGCTCGTCTACTCCGCGACCCGCAACCGCACCGAACTCAACCAGGGCGACCAGTACTACTTCCTCACCCGGCACCTGCTGAACACCGGCATCGGGCTCGCCCTGATGGTCGCCACCGTCTGGCTCGGCCACCGCGCCCTGCGCACCGCCGTGCCGCTCCTGTACGGCTTCTCGGTGTTCCTGATCCTGCTGGTGCTCACCCCGCTCGGCTCGACCATCAACGGTGCCCACTCCTGGATCAAGCTCCCCGGCGGCTTCTCCCTCCAGCCCTCGGAGTTCGTGAAGATCACGATCATCCTGGGCATGGCGATGCTGCTGGCCGCACGCGTCGACGCGGGGGACCGGCCGCACCCCGACCACCGCACCGTGCTCCAGGCCCTGGGCCTGGCCACCGTGCCGATGCTCATCGTGATGCTCATGCCCGACCTCGGGTCGGTCATGGTCATGGTCATCATCGTGCTCGGCATCCTGCTCGCCTCCGGCGCCAGCAACCGCTGGATCTTCGGCCTGCTCGGCGCCGGCACCGCGGGCGCGCTCGCCGTCTGGCAGCTCGGCATCCTGGACGACTACCAGATCGCCCGCTTCGCCGCCTTCGCCAACCCCGCCCTCGACCCCGCCGGCGTCGGCTACAACACCAACCAGGCCCGCATCGCCATCGGCTCCGGCGGACTCACCGGCTCCGGCCTCTTCGAGGGGTCCCAGACCACCGGGCGCTTCGTCCCCGAGCAGCAGACCGACTTCGTCTTCACCGTCGCCGGCGAGGAACTGGGCTTCCTCGGCGCGGGCCTCATCATCGCCCTGCTCGGCGTGGTCCTCTGGCGCGCCTGCCGCATCGCCCGCAGCACCCCCGACCTGTACGGCACGGTCGTCGCCGCCGGGATCGTCGCCTGGTTCGCCTTCCAGACCTTCGAGAACGTCGGCATGACCCTCGGCATCATGCCGGTCACCGGTCTGCCCCTGCCCTTCGTCTCCTACGGCGGCTCCTCCATGTTCGCCGTGTGGATAGCGGTAGGGCTGCTCCAGTCGATCACCGTGCAGAGACCGATGTCGGCGTAGCACGGGCACCCGGGGCGGGAGCGGTACGGCGCCGGGGGCGGGAGCGGTACGGCGCCCGGGGGGTGAGCGGTAAGGCGGACCGGTCCGGCCGGGTTAGGCTGGATGGTCCCCCTTGCCAGCACACAAAGGTCCCGTGAGATGCCTGCCGAAGCCTCCCCGGCCGCCGAGTCCGTGTTTCCGCAGCTCGAAGCCCTGCTCCCGCATGTGCAGAAGCCGATCCAGTACGTCGGCGGAGAGCTGAACTCCACGGTCAAGGAGTGGGCATCCTGCGACGTCCGCTGGGCCCTGATGTACCCCGACGCCTACGAGGTCGGCCTGCCCAACCAGGGCGTCATGATCCTCTACGAGGTGCTCAACGAGCAGCAGGGCGTCCTCGCCGAGCGCACCTACAGCGTCTGGCCGGACCTCGAGGAGCTGATGCGGGAGCACTCCGTCCCGCAGTTCACCGTCGACAGCCACCGCCCGGTCGGCGCCTTCGACGTCTTCGGCCTCTCCTTCTCCACGGAGCTGGGCTACACCAACATGCTCACCGCCCTGGACCTGGCGGGCATCCCGCTGGAGGCGAAGGACCGCGGCATCGACGACCCGATCGTCCTGGCCGGCGGCCACGCGGCCTTCAACCCCGAGCCGATCGCGGACTTCATCGACTGCGCGGTCATCGGCGACGGCGAACAGGCCGTTTTGGAAGTCACCGCGATCATCCGCGCCTGGAAGGCCGAGGGCCGCCCCGGCGGCCGCGAGGAACTCCTCCTCCGCCTGTCGAAGACCGGCGGCGTCTACGTCCCCGCCTTCTACGACGTCGAGTACCTCCCCGACGGCCGCATCGCCCGCGTCGTACCCAACCGCTCCGGTGTCCCGTGGCGCGTCAGCAAGCACACCGTCATGGACCTCGACGAGTGGCCCTACCCCAAGCAGCCCCTCGTCCCGCTCGCGGAGACCGTCCACGAGCGCATGTCCGTGGAGATCTTCCGCGGCTGCACCCGCGGCTGCCGCTTCTGCCAGGCCGGCATGATCACCCGCCCGGTGCGCGAGCGCTCCATCACCGGCATCGGCGAGATGGTCGACAAGGGCCTCAAGGCGACGGGCTTCGAGGAGGTCGGCCTGCTCTCCCTCTCCTCCGCCGACCACACGGAGATCGCCGACGTCGCCAAGGGCCTCGCCGACCGGTACGAGGAGGACAAGATCGGCCTGTCCCTCCCCTCCACCCGTGTCGACGCCTTCAACATCGACCTGGCCAACGAGCTGACCCGCAACGGCCGCCGCTCCGGCCTCACCTTCGCCCCCGAGGGCGGCTCGGAGCGCATCCGCAAGGTCATCAACAAGATGGTCTCGGAGGACGACCTCATCCGCACCGTCGCGACCGCCTACGGCAACGGCTGGCGCCAGGTGAAGCTGTACTTCATGTGCGGCCTGCCCACCGAGACCGACGACGACGTCCTCCAGATCGCCGACATGGCCACCCGGGTCATCGCCAAGGGCCGCGAGGTCTCCGGCTCCGGCGACATCCGCTGCACGGTCTCCATCGGCGGCTTCGTCCCCAAGCCCCACACCCCCTTCCAGTGGGCGCCGCAGCTCTCCGCCGAGGAGACCGACGCCCGCCTCCAGAAGCTCCGCGACAAGATCCGCGGCGACAAGAAGTACGGCCGCTCCATCGGCTTCCGCTACCACGACGGCAAGCCCGGCATCGTCGAGGGCCTCCTCTCCCGCGGCGACCGCCGCCTCGGCGCCGTCATCCGCGCCGTCTACGACGACGGCGGCCGCTTCGACGGCTGGCGCGAGCACTTCTCCTACGACCGCTGGATGGCCTGCGCCGACAAGGCCCTGGAGCCGACCGGCGTCGACGTCGACTGGTACACCACCCGCGAGCGCGGCTACGAGGAGGTCCTGCCCTGGGACCACCTCGACTCCGGCCTCGACAAGGAGTGGCTCTGGGAGGACTGGCAGGACGCCCTCGACGAGACCGAGGTCGACGACTGCCGCTGGACCCCGTGCTTCGACTGCGGCGTCTGCCCCCAGTTCGACACATGGCCACAAACGGGCCCGACGGGCAAGAAGCTGCTGCCGCTGACGGTCAAGAAGTCCGGCTGACCAGCGGAAACGGGGCTGGGGGATGAGCGATCCGCTTCACCGCATCGCTGACGCTATGGCTGACATCACAGAGGCGGATGCGGTGGCGGCGCTGACCTCGCTCGGCTTGCAGAAACATCGGCATCAGCCGGTGCAGAAGGCGCTGAGAACGCCGCTGCCGCCGCCTGGCGCCTCTTCGGACGTCTCGTCGGACGTGGAGTGGGTGTGAGGGCCGGAGCGCGGCCTGCGGTGATCTGACGGCACGATCAGTCGGTCATGTGGTCCTGCCCGCGGGGCGGGGGGAGACGCCACCCCAACGCGCGCTTGTCGGCTGCGGCCCCCATCGCGGCCGATGGGACGCCGGTGGAGTGGGGACCTGCGTGGGTGCGGTGCGTCGCGCTTTCCACGAAATCCGGTGGAGACTCAGCGGCCGGAAGTGGTTGGGTCCTGCTCAATGCTTCGCTGACACGGCCCGGCACAGTGCGAGGCGCAAAGTCTGAATCGCAGGCGCGGTCTAGCCCGTGTGTCGTCGAGTGATGGGGTATCGCGGTGGCTGGTTATGGGGCGCTTTCCGACGTATACGAGTGGCTGATCGGGGACGACAAGTTGGCCCCCGCCATGGCAGCCGCGGTGTATTTCAGCGATGTCGTGGGCTCTCTGCCGCCCAACGGGCGCGTCCTCGACTGCGCGTGTGGAACCGGCCAGCTCGCTGTCGGTCTCGCGGGTCTTGGCCTTGACGTGGTCGCTGCGGACGCCAGCAGCGGGATGGTTCGCCGGACCGAGAAGGCCGCCGACGAGCAGGGTGTCTCGCTTCGAGCACTCCGCGCGAGCTGGGACGAGCTGCCCGACCACCTGGAGGACTCAACGTTCGATCTGGTGTTCTGCGTCGGCAACTCGCTCGGGCACGCCAAGGGCGCAGCCGGGCGCCTGACCGCACTGAAAGCGATGGCGCGGCTGCTGATTCCGGGCGGACGCCTTGTGCTCCACTCACGCAACTGGGAGCTCGTGCGCTCCGCCGGCTCACGGGTAGACGTCCGCGATCGACTCATCCGCCGCAACGACCGCGATGCGGTCGTCAGCTACTACTGGCAGATCGAGCAGCGCTGGGAACAGGAACACTTCCTCGAGATCGTGGTCGCCCAGATCGAGCCGGACGGGGCGGTGCGAGCCTGCTCGGAGCGGTTGTCCATCTGGCCCTACCGGTACGAGGACCTCGTGGCGCAGTTGCGCAGTGTCGGGCTCACGGTGCAGTCCACCACCTTCGACCCCGAGAGCGATGAATACCTGGTGGTCGCCGGCCGCGACCAGGCGCGAGGCACGTCTGAGCCGGTCCGCTGATCCGCCTTTCGACGTTGTCGTTGCCGACCTGCCGGCTCGCCACCGCCTGGAAGTCGGTGACATAGCGCTGGAAGCGGTTCGACTGGAGGCTGTCACCGCCGTCCACGGCGAGGCTGGCTGTCTGGACGGCGGGTTCGAGTTCGCCGTTGAGTAGCTGGCTCTGGGCGAGCACCATGCGGCAGAACCCTAGTGTGCGCGTACTTCGGGTCGGTGCTGTCCACGGCTCGTTGTGCCTGCTCGACGCTGAGCAGCGGGAGGACTTCGTGTCGGAAGTAGTGGCGTAAGGCGCGGTGGCCGCCTCCGTACTCGAAGTCGAGCTTCCGGCCACACACCGGGTGCCGCTCTCATCGCTGCCGGAGTCGCTGCGAACGACGAAGCGATGCCTCTGATCGACAGCGAGATTGTGATTGTGGGTGAGGACGGTGCGGAAGAACCGTTTGACCCTGCTACATGGTTCGAGTAACCGACGAAGCCGCCTCCCTCAGATGCAGGAAAGGCGGCTTCGTTCCTGTGCGGGCTGGGATCACAAGGCCTGCGCGAAGTCGTCCTCTCGGATCACGAGTCGCGCGCGTACGTCCTCCGGGATCAGTAGGCGGAGGTGCACCTTCGGGGCTCGGACCTTCGGCACCTTCGTGCGGGTCACCTCGCAGCGGATCCCGACCCGGTACAGGTCCGCGGACATGGCCTCCATGCCGCCTTCCTGCCAGTGCTCACGGAACGTCTTGCCGCCGTGGACGTTGACCCATCGATCCTTCGCCGTCTCGGGGTCGATCGCTTCGAGCTCACCGATGAGCTTGTCCAACGTCGCTTCCGCCTGCTCCTTCGTGAACCGCGTCTTCGTGTACCGGCCCCCGGGTTCGAGATCCTTCATGTACAGCGCGATGGTCTCTTGAAGACGCTTGATCTCCTTGCGGGCCTCAGCCCCCTCGGCGTACTGGCGGACCTGCACCGGGAAGTCTCCGAGGACCTTGAGTACGTCCTGCACCAGGCGCTCGTAGACCCGCTCGGGGTTGGGCGCTCCGAGTCCGCCGCTCTTGCAGTTGCGGCACCGCAGGTACTGGTACGTCCCGTGCGTGTTGTTCGTGATCTGCACGGTCATGTTCGTCTTGCAGTCGGCGCACAGCAGGACTCCGAGGAACTGCGTCGCACCGCCGACACGGCGCGGCGGCTGGCTTTTCTTGCGCTTGTCGAGGGCGGCGCCGAGGGTCTCGAACTCCTTCTCAGTAAAGAGGGGAGGGGCGACTTTGATCGGCCTGCCGTCCTTGCCGAGGAGCGGCTTCGATCGTCGCTGCCCGCCGTTCTTGTCCTCTTCTACCCGGTAGCCGAGGAGCGCGGGGTTGCGCAGGCGTCGGTGGAGCGTTGCCACGGTGAGCCCGTGGGTCATCAGGCCGGACCGCTTCAAGCAGCGCACCATGAACCCGGCGGAGCGTCCCCGGAGCGCCATGCGTCGGGCCCAGTGCAGGGCTTTGGCCGCCTCGGGATCGATGACGAGAACGACCTTCCCCGTGTCGTCCTCGTCCGTGACGTAGCCGTACGCCGGCTTCCCGATGATCCAGTCTTCCTGCGACTTCGCGTAGTCCCACAGGCTCGCGACGCGGGTCGAGGTGTTGGCCGCCTCGATCTCGGCGATGCCACCGATGATCGTGACCATGATCTCTCCGGCGGTCGTCGTGAGGTCGAGGCTGTCGTTCTTCGAGACCAGGTTCTTCCCGCGCTTCAGGCTCCACTCGATCATCGTCGAGAGATCGGAGAGACGACGTACGAAGCGGTCGAGCTTCCAGAACAAGAGCTCGTCGAACTCGGGGGAGCGGTTGTTCAGCCACTCCCCGAGCTCCTTCCGCTTCCACGGCGGAACCTTCGTCGCCGACACGTTCAGGTCTGAGGCGACACCGACGACTCGGCAGCCTCGCTCCCTCGCCAGGATGCGGAGATCGAGCTCCTGCCGTACCGGCGACGTCGTGTCGTCTGTCAGTACGGACAAGCGGATGGATAAGAGCGCCCGGGGTGCGTCCTGGGGGAGTAGGGCCTCAGCCCGTTTGAGCTCCTCCAACAGGGCAAGGTCGGCCTCGGTCCACTCGGCTTCCACGCTGTAGGCCGCTCGGTCTGCCGCGAGTCGGCGCTGTCCTCGTTTCCTCATGTCAGACAGCGTGGCGCAGTTTGCGGACGGTCTTAAGCGCTTTTCCATATGCCCGGCGATGGACACCGAGATTCAGGTCGGCCCGACCGGCAGGAAGCTGCTGCCGTTGACCGTGAAGTGACGCAGGTCACGACGTGTTCGTGACATACGGTCAGTTTGCCTGGCTTCGAACCCGTGGACGAGATCATGAAGCGTCGTCTTGGATGTTGGAGGGGTGCGGGTACGGGGTTCTTCTTGTGAACCTGGGGTGGACGGACTGTGCGTTTCGACGGATCCGGGTGCCCTTCGACAAGTGAAAAGCAGTCGGCGGACCGCAGCCTTCAGCCCGTAAGGCCGGACGATCCCTAGGACTGCGATGAACGCACGTGGCAAGATCGGTACACCTCCGAACCGCCTCAGACGGGGCGCATCCCGGCGTGCCGCCGGGGTCAGGGCCGCGGCGCTGCTCGGCGTGGCGCCGCTGCTGTTCCTGGCCGCCGCGCCGACGCACGCGGTGGTCGGTCAGCCCGACGGCGGGGCCGACTACGGCTTCACCGCCCGGCTCCTGGTCGGCGACCACCAGCGGGGCTGCTCGGGCTCGCTGGTCACCCCCGAGTGGGTACTCACGGCGGCCAGTTGCTTCGTCGACAACCCCGCATCCGACCTGTCGCTGCCGGCCGGGCCGCCCCCGCTGAAGACCGTCGCGACCGTGGGCGACGGCCAGGCCCGTACCGTGGTGGAGCTCCGTCCGCACGGTGAGCGCGACCTCGTGCTGGCCCGTCTCGCGCAGCCCGTGCGGGGTGTGGCGCCCGTTCCGGTGGCCGCCGCCGCGCCCGCCGCCGGGCAGGAACTGACCGTCGCGGGACACGGCCGCACGGCGAGTGAGTGGGTGCCGCTCGAAAGGCACACCGGGACGTTCTCCGTCACGGCCGTCGACGGCGGCGACCTCACCCTCGCCGGGAAGGACGGCGCGTCGGTCTGCCAGGGCGATGCCGGTGGTCCCGCCGTGGGCACGGTGGACGGCAGGCTCGCGCTGGTCGCGGTCAGCAGCCGCTCCAACCAGGTGGGCTGCTTCGGCAACGAGGCCCCGGAGGGGACCGCCGCCAGTGCGGTCAGCACTCGCGTCGACGACGTCCGGGACTGGATCACCGCCACCGCCCGGTCCACCCCGAGGGCCGACTTCAACGGTGACGGCCGCAGCGACGTGGGCGTGCTCTACGACAACGGCGCCACCACCAGCGGGGGCTTCGGCACCACGCTCTGGTCGCTGACCAGCGCGGAGTCCGGCTTCGCCGCGCCGCAGCGCCGGTGGGACAGTGCGGACTTCGGCAGCTGGAACGCGAGCCGCTCGAAGACGTTCGCCGGTGACTTCGACGGCGACGGCCGCAGCGACATCGGCGTGCTCTACGACAACGGCGCGCGACCGGACGGCACCGGCAACCGCACCGCGCTGTGGACGTTCACCAACACCGGTACCGGCTTCGCCGATCCGGTGCGGGTGTGGGACAGCCTGGACGGCGGCAGCTGGACGTGGAGCCGCTCCGAGCCGGTCGTCGGCGACTTCGACGGTGACGGCCGCGACGACGTCGGCGTGCTGTACGACAACGGCGTACGCGCGGACGGCGGCGGCAACCGCACGACGCTGTGGACGCTGAGGAGCACGGGCTCCGGCTTCGCCAAGCCGGTCGTGGCATGGGACAGCGCGACCGGCGGCAGCTGGTCCGGGGACAAGTCGAAGCCGGTCGCCGGTGACTTCGACGGTGACGGCCGCGGTGACGTCGGTGTGCTGTACGACTACGGTGCGCGGGCGGACGGTACGGGCAACCGCACCGGCCTGTGGACGCTGAGGAGCACGGGTTCCGGCTTCGCCAAGCCGGTGAAGGTCTGGGACAGCGGCGACGGCGCCGGCAGCTGGACCTGGAGCAGCTCCGAGCTGGTCTCCGGTGACTTCGACGGCGACGGCCGCGGTGACGTCGGCGTGCTGTACGACAACGGCGTACGCGCGGACGGCGGCGGCAACCGCACGACGCTGTGGACGCTGAGGAGCACGGGCTCCGGCTTCGCGAAGCCGGTCACGGGCTGGGACAGCGCGGTCAGCGGCAGCTGGTCCTGGAGCAGGTCGAAGCCGGTCGCGGGCGATTTCGACGGTGACGGCCGCGGTGACGTCGGTGTGCTGTACGACTACGGTGCGCGGGCGGACGGTACGGGCAACCGCACCGGCCTGTGGACGCTGAGCAGCACGGGTTCCGGCTTCGCCAAGCCGGTGAAGGTGTGGGACAGCGCCGACGGCGGCAGCTGGACCTGGTCGCGGAGCGACCTCGCCTGAGCGACGCGTGCCCTGAACCGAACCGCCACGACGGTCGGACGCCGGACGGCGTCCCGTCGTGGCGGTTCGCGTACCGGCGGGAACCCGCAGCGGCCGGAACGCGTACTCTAGAGGAGAGGGCCGGGCGCCACGCCCCCGTCGAGGTGAGGGTGATGCCCGTCCCGCCGGCCGTACACAAGGAGAAGTTCCCCTGGGCAAGCGACAGCCCGTAGGCCCGCCGCCCGTTCCCGCGGTGCAGCGCATTCGACTGCGCTACACCAAGCGCGGCCGCCTCCGGTTCACCAGCCACCGTGACTTCCAGCGCGCCTTCGAGCGTGCGCTGCGCCGCGCCGAGGTGCCGATGGCGTACTCGGCGGGGTTCACCCCGCACCCGAAGGTGTCGTACGCCAATGCCGCACCCACCGGCACGGGCAGTGAGGCGGAGTACCTGGAGATCGCGCTCACCGAAGCGCGTGATCCGGAGCGGTTGAGGCTGCTCCTCGACGAGTCGCTGCCCACCGGGCTCGACGTCGTCGACGCGGTCGAGGCCCGGACCTCCGGGCTCGCCGACCGGCTGACGGCCTCCGTGTGGGAGCTGCGGCTGGACGGCGTGGAGTCCGCCGAGGCCGAAGCCGCCGTCGCGGCGTTCAACGCGGCCCCCGCGGTGGAGGTCCAGCGCCGTACGAAGAACGGTGTCCGCACCTTCGACACCCGCTCCGCCGTCGCGCACCTGGAGAGCCTCACCACGCACGGTTCACCGGCTGATAGGCCGACCGACCGGCCCTGTGCGATACTGCGGCTGGTTGTTCGGCACGTGACGCCTGCCGTACGACCCGACGACGTCCTGTCCGGTCTTCGCGCCGTGGCCGACCTGGCGCCGCCGGTCCCCGCAGCGGTGACCAGGCTGGCGCAGGGGCTGTTCGATGAAGAGACCGGTGCGGTGACCGACCCGCTCGCGCCCGACCGCGAGGCAGAAGCGCCCGAGCCGCATCCGGCCGCCGCTTCCGCCGCCGCGAAGGCGCCGGCGTAAGGAAGGTTCCGCGTAGGGACGGACGTCGTAGCGCCGCCCTCGAACTCGGGAGCCACCTGGGTCGGGCAGCGCACCGACCACAAGACTTTCGCCAGGCCGTGCACGACAAGGGGTACGGAACCGGCGAGACAAGACACGGATGAGCTTCCGAGCGGCGCCCGCGCCCCGGACGGCGGCGACCGCGCACCGCGCGAGCCGCGGACGTCACCGGCGGTCGACATGTCGATGCCGGACCAGGCGCGGCGCCCGGGAGCCTGACGGGAGAAACCCCCGCATGCTCGAACCGACCGAACCCACCGAGTCGTCGACCACTTCGACGGACTCAGAATCGAACACCCCCAGCGACACCCTGCCGCCGCGCCGTCGGCGCAGGGCCGCGTCCCGCCCGGCGGGTCCGCCGTCCGGCGGTTCCGAGGCGCCGGCGGAGACCGTCGCGCCGGCCGAGGCGGCCCCCGCCGAGGTGGCCGAGGCCTCCGAGTCGGCGCCGGAGCCCGCGGCACCCGCCCGGCCGCGGCGCCGTGCGGTACGTCGTGCCTCCGCGCCCGCCGGGGCTCCCGAGGCCGTGGAGGCGGCCGAGACCGTCGTGTCCGCGGCCCCCGCCGCCGAGACGCCGGCGTCGGCCGAGGAGACCACGGAGCCCGTTGAGGCCACCGAGAGTGCCGCGCCCAAGGGGCGTACCCGCCGTCGTGCCACGCGCAGCGTGACCTCGGCCAGCGAGCCGACGGCCGCCGAGCCGACGGCCGCCGAGCCGACCGTCACCGAGTCTGCCGCCGCCGCGGCCCCGGAGCCCGCCGAGGCCGAGACGGAGGAAGCGGAGAAGACCGAGGCCGAGGCCGAGGCCGAGAGTGCCGCGCCCAAGGGGCGTACCCGGCGTCGTGCCACGCGCCGCGTGTCCGCCCCGGCCGAAGCGAGCGAGTCCGAGGCCGCCGCCCCCGAGCCCGCGAAGGCCGCGGACACCGCGCCCGCCCGGGCCGCGGAGGCCGCCGAGCCCGCCGAGTCCGGCGAGGACGCCGCGCCGCGTCGTGCGCGCCGCCGGTCCACCCGCAAGGCCGCCACCGGTTTCGCCGCCCCCGCGCAGACCGCCGCCGCGGCGTCCGACGAGGCGGAGGCGCCCAAGCGCCCGTCGCGTCCCGCGGTCGCCGTGTTCCAGGCGCCCGTGTTCGCCGAGCCGCAGTTCCAGACGCCCGAGCGGGCCGCGGCCGAGGCCGCCGCCGAAGCGGCCGGTGCCGAGCCGGCGAAGCCGGTCGAGGAGAGCGCGGAGGCCGCTCCCGAGGAGCAGTCCGCCGCCTCCCGCCGTCGTCGCAAGCGCCGGGGTGCCGCCGCCGAGGAGGCCGCCGAGGAGCGGGCCACGGCCGCCGTCACCGAGAACGAGCCCGCGGCCGAGACCCAGTCCCAGTCCCAGGCCGACGCCGGGTCCGAGGCCGAGTCCGAGGCCGACGAGTCGGGCGACGAGCACGACGACGCCGACGGCTACGAGGAGTCCGGTTCGCGCCGCCGTCGTCGCCGGGGCGGCCGTCGCCGTCGCCGGGGCGACTCCGCCGACGGCGACCTGACCGACGGCGAGGGCGAGCACACCGCCGCCGACCAGGCCGATCAGGACGCTGCGGACACCGCCGAGCAGGCGGACGAGGACGCCGACGAGAGCGAGGAGGCCGCCGGCGAGAGCGGCGGTTCCAGCAGCAGCCGGCGCCGCCGTCGCCGTCGCCGCCGGGCCGGGGACGGCTCGGGAGAGGCCGACTCCGCCACCGACGACCCCGAGCGCACCGTCGTCAAGGTGCGCGAGCCGCGGCCGGCGCGGGAGAAGAGCGAGCCGTCCGACGAGGTGCAGTCCATTAAGGGCTCGACCCGTCTGGAGGCCAAGAAGCAGCGCCGCCGGGAGGGCCGCGAGCAGGGCCGCCGGCGCGTGCCGATCATCACCGAGGCCGAGTTCCTGGCCCG
Organism: Streptomyces sp. NPDC001599; assembly: GCF_042893535.1. Taxonomy (NCBI): domain Bacteria; kingdom Bacillati; phylum Actinomycetota; class Actinomycetes; order Kitasatosporales; family Streptomycetaceae; genus Streptomyces; species Streptomyces sp. NPDC001599. Next base: position 16,325 of record NZ_JBIAVA010000005.1, on the reverse strand, counting down.
GCGCGAGGCCGTCGAGCGCGTCATGGTCGTCCGCCAGCACGGCGAGCGCACCCAGATCGGCGTCCTGGAGGACGGGGTGCTCGTCGAGCACTACGTCAACAAGGAGCAGGCCACCTCGTACGTCGGCAACGTCTACCTCGGCAAGGTGCAGAACGTGCTGCCGTCGATGGAGGCCGCCTTCATCGACATCGGCAAGGGCCGCAACGCCGTCCTGTACGCCGGTGAGGTCAACTTCGAGGCGCTGGGCATGGCCAACGGCCCGCGGCGCATCGAGTCCGCCCTCAAGTCCGGCCAGCCGGTCCTGGTGCAGGTCACCAAGGACCCGATCGGTCACAAGGGCGCCCGCCTGACCAGCCAGGTCTCGCTGCCCGGCCGCTACCTGGTCTACGTGCCCGAGGGCTCGATGACCGGTATCAGCCGCAAGCTGCCCGACACCGAGCGGTCCCGGCTGAAGTCGATCCTGAAGAAGATCGTCCCCGAGGACGCGGGCGTCATCGTGCGCACCGCCGCCGAGGGCGCCAGCGAGGACGAGCTGCGCCGCGACGTCGAGCGGCTCCAGGCGCAGTGGGAGGACATCCAGAAGAAGGCGAAGAGCGGCGGCAGCTCGAACGCGCCCTCGCTGCTCTACGGCGAGCCGGACATGACCGTCCGGGTCGTGCGCGACATCTTCAACGAGGACTTCTCCAAGGTCGTCGTCAGCGGCGACGAGGCCTGGCAGACCATCCACGGCTACGTGTCCCACGTGGCGCCGGACCTCGCCGAGCGGCTGTCCAGGTGGACCAGCGAGGTCGACGTCTTCGCCACGTACCGGATCGACGAGCAGCTCGCCAAGGCGCTGGACCGCAAGGTCTGGCTGCCCAGCGGCGGTTCGCTGGTGATCGACCGGACCGAGGCGATGGTCGTCGTCGACGTCAACACCGGCAAGTTCACCGGTCAGGGCGGCAACCTCGAGGAGACGGTCACCAGGAACAACCTGGAGGCGGCCGAGGAGATCGTGCGCCAGCTCAGGCTGCGCGACCTCGGCGGCATCATCGTCATCGACTTCATCGACATGGTGCTCGAGTCCAACCGGGACCTGGTGCTGCGGCGCCTGCTGGAGTGCCTGGGCCGGGACCGGACCAAGCACCAGGTCGCCGAGGTGACCTCGCTGGGTCTGGTGCAGATGACCCGCAAGCGGGTCGGCCAGGGCCTGCTGGAGTCCTTCTCCGAGACCTGCGTCCACTGCAACGGCCGCGGTGTCATCGTCCACCTCGACCAGCCGACGTCCGCCGCGGGCGGCGGCGGTGGCAAGCGTCGCAAGCGGGCCCGCGCCGGTGGCGAGCAGCCGCACGAGCACGAGGCCGTCGCCGGGGTCGAGACCGGCCCCACGGCGGAGCAGGAGGCGGACACCGAGTCCGAGTCCGAGGTGGCCGCCGAGGTGGCCGAGCCGGTCGCCCTCCCGGCGCCCGACTTCAGTGCGGACGAGGAGCTGTACAGCAGCGCCGCGGAGGCCGAGGCGGCCGCCACGCGCGGCCGTGGCCGGCGTCGCGCGAGCCGTCGGGCGTCCGCCCCGGCGGGTGCGCCCAGGGCGGCGAAGGGCGAGGCCGCCAAGGCAGCGGCCGCACCCGCCGAGGTGCCGACGGCGCAGGACGTCACGGTGCGGGAGGAGGTCGAGCGTCCCGTGCGGCGCGAGCCCGCCGCCGAGGTGCTGGCCGAGCCCGCCGCCGTCGAGGACGCCGTCTCCGGCGCCCCCGCCCCGGCCGCTCCGGCCGAGACCGCGGCGCCCGCGCCGGAGGAGGCCGCGCCCAAGGGCCGTACCCGCCGCCGGGCCACCCGGAAGGTGTCCGCACCGGCCGGTTCGCCCGAGGGGGCCGAGGCCGCCGTACTGACGGTCCCGGAGACCACCGCGGTGTCCGAGCAGCCCGCGCCGGAGCCCGAGCAGGCACCGGAGGCGGCCCCGGCCGCCGCCGAGCCGGCCGAGAGCGCCGCCCCGGCCCGTCCGCGCCGCCGCGCGGTGCGCAAGCCCACCACGTCCACCGCGTCCGAGGAGGCGGCCGTCGTGGTCGTCCCGTCGGCCCCGGCTCAGGAGGCACCGGACGCTCAGCCCGAGGCCGAGGAGGCCGCCCCGGCCAAGAAGGCGGCGGCCCGCAAGACGGCCAAGAAGGCGACGGCGAAGAAGGCCGCCACCAAGAAGACCGCGGCCAAGAAGACGACGACCGCGAAGAAGGCCACGGCCAAGAAGGCGGCCAAGACGACGACCGCCAAGAAGGCCACGGCCAAGAAGACGGCGTCGAAGAAGACCGCGGCGGCCGCCCAGCAGGCGCCGTCCTCGGTCTCGGCCGCCACCGACGAGGGCTGATCCGGCACCTGCCCGGTCCGGCACCTGTCGCAAGACGTGTGGCCCCGGCCGAACGGATTCCGTTCGGCCGGGGCCACACGTTTCCCCGGCCGCTCCCGCGCGCATCATCAACGACAGCCGGGGCGCCCCGGCGAGGAGAGGAGACCACGTGCCGGTACTGACGAGGCTCATCCCCTCGCCGCTCGTCGTGGACGTCCGGCCGGGCGCCCTGGACGACCTGGCGAGCGTCCTGGCGGACCAGCGGATCTCGCAGTCCGGGAAGCTGGCCGTGGCGATCTCCGACGGCTCGGGGGCGCGGCTGCGCCGGCGGCTGGAGCCGTCGCTGCCCGGCGCCGACTGGTTCGAGGTCGGCGGCGGCACGATCGACGACGCGGTGCGGCTGGCCGACGGCATGAAGTCGGGCCGCTACGACGCGGTCGTCGGTCTCGGCGGCGGCAAGGTCATCGACTGCGCCAAGTTCGCCGCCGCCCGCGTGGGTCTGCCCATGGTCGCCGTGGCGACCAACCTGTCCCACGACGGCATCTGCTCGCCGGTCTCGATCCTCGACAACGACGCGGGCCGCGGCTCCTACGGCGTGCCGACGCCCATCGCGCTCGTCGTCGACCTCGCGGTGATCCGGGAGGCACCGATCCGGTTCGTGCGCTCCGGGATCGGCGACGCCGTCTCCAACATCTCCGCGGTCGCCGACTGGGAGCTGTCCCACCGGGTGAACGGCGAGAAGGTCGACGGTCTCGCCGCCGCCCTCGCCCGGCAGGCCGGCGAGGCCGTGCTGCGCCACCCGGGCGGCTGCGGCGACGACGGGTTCCTGACCGTGCTGACCGAGGGCCTGGTGCTGTCCGGGATCGCCATGACCATCGCCGGGCACACCCGCCCCTCGTCCGGCGCCTGCCACGAGATCAGCCACGCCCTCGACCTGCTGTATCCCCGGCGCGCGGCCAGCCACGGCGAGCAGGTGGGCATCGGCGCGGCCTTCGCGACGTATCTGCGCGGCGACCGGGAGGGCTCGCTGCTGATGGCGGACACGCTGCGCCGGCACGGGCTGCCCGTGGTGGCCCGGGAGATCGGGTTCGGCGACGAGGAGTTCGTGCGGGCCGTGGGGTTCGCGCCGCAGACCAGGCCCGGCCGGTACACGATCCTGGAGCACCTCGACCTGACGCCCGCGCGGGCGGCGGAGGCGTACGCCGAGTACGTCGCGGCGGTCTCCGGTTGACGCCGGGGGCCCGGTTTGACCCCTGTCGTGCGGCCCCGTAATCTTGACCGTCGGCGTGTCGACTGACGCGTCACATCCCCGTAAACCTCTTTCCTTCCGGGTGCGGGCCCTCGCGGGCCCCGGCCGGGAGAGGCTGTCCGTGTGTCACCGGGTGGCTGGACTGCGGGGGTGCCGTTCCGAGCGAGAGAGTGAGATCCGCGTGTACGCCATCGTGCGCAGCGGTGGTCGCCAGCACAAGGTTGCTGTCGGCGACATCGTTGAGGTTGACAAGATTTCCACCGCCCAGGTCGGCGACACGGTCGAGCTCTCGACCCTGCTCGTCGTCGACGGCGACGCTGTGACCAGCGACCCGTGGGTGCTGGCCGGCATCAAGGTCCAGGCCGAGGTCGTGGACCACCACAAGGGCCAGAAGATCGACATTCTGCGCTACAAGAACAAGACCGGCTACCGCCGTCGTCAGGGCCACCGCCAGCAGTACACGGCGATCAAGGTCACTGAGATCCCCGCGGCTGCGAAGTAAGGGACTGAGGAGACATGGCACACAAGAAGGGCGCATCGTCCACCCGGAACGGTCGCGACTCGAATGCCCAGCGGCTCGGCGTGAAGCGCTTCGGCGGTCAGGCCGTCAACGCGGGTGAGATCCTGGTCCGCCAGCGTGGCACCCACTTCCACCCGGGCGCCGGCGTCGGCCGTGGCGGCGACGACACGCTGTTCGCCCTGCAGGCCGGTGCGGTGCAGTTCGGCACCCACCGTGGCCGCAAGGTCGTGAACATCGTCCCGGTCGCCTGACCGGACACTTTCGCGAGGCGGGCCTCACTTCCCCCACGGGAAGTGGGTCCGCCTTTCGCGTGTTACCCAAGAGACATCCCCGCAGTAGGCAGTAACTGGAGGCACATCCCATGACCACCTTCGTGGACCGCGTCGAACTGCACGTCGCCGCGGGTAACGGAGGCCACGGCTGTGCCTCCGTCCACCGTGAGAAGTTCAAGCCGCTCGGCGGCCCGGACGGCGGCAACGGCGGCCGTGGCGGCGACGTGATCCTCACCGTGGACCAGTCGGTGACCACGCTCCTCGACTACCACCACTCCCCGCACCGCAAGGCCACCAACGGCAAGCCCGGCGAGGGCGGCAACCGCTCCGGCAAGGACGGCCAGGACCTGGTCCTGCCCGTGCCCGACGGCACCGTGGTCCTCGACGGCGCGGGCAACGTGCTCGCCGACCTGGTCGGCCACGGCACCTCCTACGTCGCCGCGCAGGGCGGCCGGGGCGGCCTCGGCAACGCGGCGCTGGCCTCCGCGCGCCGCAAGGCCCCCGGCTTCGCGCTGCTCGGTGTGCCCGGTGACCTCCAGGACATCCACCTGGAGCTGAAGACCGTCGCCGACGTCGCGCTGGTCGGCTACCCGAGCGCCGGCAAGTCCTCGCTGATCTCCGTACTGAGCGCGGCCAAGCCGAAGATCGCCGACTACCCCTTCACGACGCTCGTCCCGAACCTGGGCGTGGTGACGGCGGGCGAGACCGTGTACACCGTCGCGGACGTCCCCGGTCTCATCCCCGGCGCCAGCCAGGGCAAGGGCCTGGGCCTGGAGTTCCTGCGGCACGTGGAGCGGTGCAGCGTGCTGGTGCACGTCCTGGACACGGCGACGCTGGAGTCCGAGCGCGACCCGCTCTCCGACCTGGACGTCATCGAGGCCGAGCTGCGCGAGTACGGCGGCCTGGACAACCGGCCGCGGATCGTCGTCCTCAACAAGATCGACGTGCCCGACGGCAAGGACCTCGCCGAGATGGTCCGCCCGGACCTTCAGGCGCGCGGCTACCGGGTCTTCGAGGTGTCGGCCGTGGCCCACATGGGGCTCAAGGAGCTGTCCTTCGCGCTGGCCGAGCTGGTCGCCACGGCCCGCGCCGCCCGCCCGAAGGAGGAGGCCACCCGGATCGTCATCCGGCCCAAGGCCGTGGACGACGCGGGCTTCACCGTCACCCGCGAGGAGGACGGCCTGTTCCGGGTGCGCGGCGAGAAGCCGGAACGCTGGGTGCGCCAGACCGACTTCAACAACGACGAGGCCGTCGGCTACCTCTCCGACCGGCTCAACCGCCTCGGCGTCGAGGAGAAGCTGATGAAGGCGGGCGCCCGCAACGGCGACGGCGTGGCCATCGGCCCCGAGGACAACGCGGTCGTCTTCGACTGGGAGCCCTCGGTCACGGCGGGCGCCGAGATGCTCGGCCGCCGCGGCGAGGACCACCGCTTCGAGGCGCCCCGCCCGGCCGCCCAGCGGCGCCGGGACCGGGACGCCGAACGGGACGAGGCCCAGCAGGAGTTCGACGGCTTCGAGCCGTTCTAGGCGGCTTCGGGCAGGCGGCACCGGGCTGAGTTCCGGGCGCCTGCCCCCTCCGCCGCAGCGGGCGTCAGACCTCCCGCGCCTGCTCCAGCATCAGGTCCACGACGCGTGCCGCGGCCCTGCCGTCGTCGAGCTCGCAGAACAGCTCCTGGAAGCGCCGGTAGCGGTCCGCGTACTCGGCCGACACCTTGTCCAGGTCGCCCAGCGCGCTCACCAGCTCCTCCGAGGTGCGGATCAGCGGACCCGGCGCGTCGTTCTCGAAGTCGAAGTAGAAGCCGCGCAGCTTGTCCCGGTAGTGCTCCAGGTCGTACGTGAAGAACAGCATGGGCCGCTTCAGGTGCGCGTAGTCGAACATCACCGAGGAGTAGTCCGTCACCAGCACGTCGGCGGCGAGATACAGGTCCGCGATGTCGGGATACTCCGAGACGTCGTACACGAAGCCGTTGCCCGCGCCGGGAATGCTGTCCACGACGTTGGAGTGCCGGCGGATCAGCAGCACGTGGTCGTCACCCAGCCGCGCGCGGGCGTCCTCGACGTCGATGCGCAGGTCGAACTTGAACTGCCCCCGCCGGTGCGACAGGTCGTCCCGCCAGGTCGGCGCGTAGAGGATCACCCGCTTGTCGGCCGGCACGCCGAGCCGCTCCTTGATCTCCCGGGCACGCTCGGCGAGGTCCGGCGCGTAGAGGTAGTCGTTGCGCGGGTACCCGGTCTCGATGATCTTCCCGTCGAAGCCCATGGCGCGCTTGAGGATCGGCGTGCTGAAGCGGTTGGAGGAGACCAGCATCGTCCAGTTGCGGGCCTCCTGGATCAGCCGCTCGTGGTACTGGGGGTCGAACTTCGGCGCCTCGATGTCCAGGCCGATCTTCTTCAGCATGGTGCCGTGCCACGTCTGCACGATCACCTGCCCCGGGCGACGCTCCATCCAGTGCGGCAGGTGCGCGTTGGTGACGATGTAGCGGCAGCGGGCCAGCGCCTCGTACCACTCGGTGCTCCAGAACCGCACCTTGCGCGCGGTGTCGGGCAGGTCCACCTGACCGTCCCGGACCAGCCACAGGTACTCGAGGTCGGACCCCCGGCGCAGCAGCTCCTCGTGCATCGCGCGCGGCGAGTCCGAGTACTGCTTGCCGTTGTAGCTGATGAACAGCACCGCGTCCCGCAGCGGCTTGGTCCGGCCCGCTTCGTACACGTCCTTGCGCAGCCGCTCCTGACGGTAGGCGCCGCGCTCCAGGACGGACAGGTCGGACGGGCAGTGCAGCTGCGGGAAGTTGTACCAACGGGACTCGAACTCGTACTCCCGGTCCTTGGCGGCGCCGAGCACGGGGAAGTCGTCCACGGCGAGCCGGTCGACGAGGAAGGGTATGTCGCTGCCGTCGGGGGCGCGCAGGAAGAAGTTCCAGCGCCCGCTCTTGAGCGGCAGCGTTCCCTCGGGACCGGACATGGACGCCGGGGTGAACTCGGCGGCGAACGAACCGTCCGGTGAGGTCCGCAGGGCCACGGTCTTCTCGTCGAACCGGTCCCGGGCCTTCACGACGAAGTCAGCCCCGTCGATGTCGGCGGCACTCACGCCTTCCACGACGTAGCGGTCACCGGTCCAGCGCACCGACGTGATCTTCGCCTGGAGCGGGCGGCCGGAGAACTTCAGATAGCCGTTGTGCCCCGAGACCAGGGCTATCTCGTTGCGGTCGGCGTTGTCCGCGAGGGACGCCGGCAGTCGCATCTCCCCGTCCGCGAGTCCTTCACGGACCACGGTGGAGAAACGGCGCTCGCTCCCGTCGGGAGCCACCGCGACCAGCTGGGTGCTCCAGTTGCGCCGGGAGGCGGCCGCGGGGTCGGCACCGCCGGCGGCGTTCTCCTCCTTCACGACGTCCTGGTGCTCAGGCAGCAGGGCGACGTCCCGCATCGGCACCCGCACCGTGAACGGGGTGTGCGCGCCGTCGGCCGTGCTCAGCGTGACGGGGTAGTGCAGCCGCTCGCCGCTCTTCTTGTTGGTGACGCGCAGCGAGACAGTCTCTCCCGCGTCCAGCGGCACGCGGATCTCACCGTCGATCTCGATGTCCGCGCCGACCGCCCGATGGCCCGTGATCAGCGCGCGCACCCGCTCCACGGTGAGCCGCAGCGCCCCGTTGACCGGGGTGGGCAGCAGCCGGAAGTTGTCGTCCAGCCACTGGTAGGGCGGGTGGTTGGCCCGCGTCGGGCCCTTCACCTGGACCGCGCGCTTGCGCAGCAGACCGGCGGTGGCGATGCCGATGCCGACCCGCCAGGTGCCCTCCTCCCACTGGGAGCCCCTGCGCAGCTTGAGCGGGTCGAGGTCCGCCTCCCAGCCCGACCAGTCGTAGTTGGTGTGCTTGCGGCCGGACAGCGACGTGGCCTCCGGGACGTAGGCGTTGCGCAGCGGCAGGACCGTGGCCCTGCGGGAGCCGTCCTTCTTCAGCACGAGGATCTTGGCCGCGCTGCGCCTTCCGGCCTGGTCGATCTGGTCGATCCAGGCGTGTCCGGCCAGCCGCAGCCGTCCGTCCTCCCAGCGGATGTCCTGGAGGGGGGCGTGGAGCTTGAGGTCGGGATCGATACGGCGCGCCTTCTTCGGCAGCCGGGTGGCGGCCGTTTCCAGACCGGGGTAGTCGACGTACTTGCGGTGGAAGCCGGTGATCTTCACGGCGTCACCGCGCCGTTCCGCCTGGAGCAGGTCCACGAGCTCGTCCAGCGCGTGTCTGCGGACGAGCAGCCACTTGATGCGGGCGGTCGCCGGGAGCTCCATGACCACGCGCGGGTCGACCTGGTCCAGGTAGTTGTTGATCACGCGCAGGAACTCGGCGCGGAACTCCGCGTCACCGTCCGGCAGGACGTTCAGGAAGATCCGGAGGTCACCGGTGAGAGCGGTGCTGTCGTACGCGTTCTTCAGCTCGGCGCTCGTCTCGCCGGGCTGGGAGGCGAAGAACCGGCTGACGGACTCCACGGCCGCGGCACGGTCCCGCACGGCCTTCGGCTCGGTCCGGCGCTGGGTGATGGAGGGGGCGGCCTCGCCCTCGCGCAGTCGCCAGTAGTACGTGGGCTCGCTGATGATGTCCACGGCTTCGGCGAGGAACTGCGCCGGGAGGATCACCGGGACGTCCTCGTACAGCACGCCTTCCGGGAAGGAGAGGTCGTGCTTCTCCCAGAACGAACGGCGGAACACCTTGTTGCAGGCTATTCGGTCGGTCAGCAGCTTCCTGTTCCGCGATATGTGGGTCCGCCTGACCGCGCCGCCGGCGAGGATGCGGTGCATGGGGGACTGCCAGATCTTGGTGCTGTTGATGTGCTGGACGTTGCCCGTGACGAAATCCGAGCCGCTCTCGTCGAGACTGTCCACCATGAGCCGGTAGGCGTTCGGCGGGATCATGTCGTCGCTGTCCACGAAGGCGACGTACTCCGACTCGGGCGCCAGCCGTGTCATTCCCGTGTTGCGCGCCGCGCCGAGGCCGGCGTTCTCCTTGCGGATCAGTTTGAAACGGGGGTCGCGGGTCTCGTATGCGGCGGCGATCGAGGCCGAGTCGTCCGGTGAACCGTCGTCCACCATCAGTACCTCGATGTCGCGGAAGGTCTGCGCGGCCAGGGAATCCAGGCAGGCGGGGAGATACCGCTCCACGTTGTAGATCGGGACGATGACACTGAGCCGAGGGGCCATGCTGGGTGCGGTTCCTTCCGTGGTCAGGCCCGCTCGACAGGTTCGAGCGCCTGGGTGGGTGTCGGGGCGTGGGAACGGTCGTCGAACGGGACGACAGGCAGCAGGCTCTCCTCGCCCAGGAAGACTCGTCGTACGACCCGTTCGGCCGCATGACCGTCGTCGAACTCGCAGAAGCGCCTGCGGAAGCCGTCCCGGCGCTTGGTCGCCTCCGGGGTGTCGTACGACCCCGAGGCGAGCAGCGCCAGCAGCTCCCCCTGCGTGGTGGCCACCGCGCCGGGCGGTTCCTGGAGCAGGTCGAAGTAGGTGCCGCGTACCGCGGAGTAGACGTCCCAGTCGGGGACGTAGCTGATGATCGGGCGGTCCAGCACCGCGTAGTCGAACATCGCCGAGGAGTAGTCCGTGATCAGGGCGTCGGCCGCGAGGTACAGGTCCTCCACCCGGGCGTGCCCGGAGACGTCCACGATGCGGCCGGTGCGGCGCAGCTCGGTGATCTGCGGGGAGTTGCCGTAGAAGTAGTGACCGCGCACCAGCAGCGTCACGTCCGGACCGAGTTCGCGGGCGAACCGGGCCAGGTGCATCGGCGGGACGAAGCCCGGTTGGTGCTCGCGGTGCGTCGGCATGTACAGGAACGCCTTGACACCGTCGGCCAGCCCCAGCTCGGCGCGGGCCGCGCGCACGTCCTCGGCCGTGGCGTTGACCAGGACGTCGTTGCGCGGGTAGCCGGTCTCCAAGGTGGTGTAGGAGCAGGGGTAGACCCGCTCCCAGATCACGGTCGAGAACCGGTTGGAGCTGAGGCTGTAGTCCCAGCGGTCGCACCGCTCCAGGAGCTTCTCGAAGTCCATGTCGGTGGAGGCCGGATACTTCTGCTGGTCCAGGCCCATGGTCTTCAGCGGGGTGCCGTGGTGGGTCTGGACGTGGATCTGGCCCTCGCGCTTGACCACAGAGTCCGCGAAGTTCACGTTGTTCACGAGGTACTTGGCGCGGGCCACCGCCGCCCAGTACTCGCGCGAGCCCACGCGCACCACCCGTACGCCCTCGGGCACCTGGTCCGCGTGCTCGGCGCGGACCGCCCAGACGCGGCGCAGATGCGGGGCCCGGCGCGCCAGTTCGGCGTCGATGGCGGCCGGGTTGCAGGAGACGCCGCGGCTCCAGTAGGCGGAGAACAGCACCAGGTTGTCGTCGAGCGGAAGCCTGAGCTGCGACTGGTAGAGGGCGCGCATCGCGCCGCGCTTGGACCGGTTGACCGCGGTGCGGACGCTCTTCTTGACCCGCCGGCGCACCTTCACCGCGGCGAGGGCGCTCACCAGGGTGGAGTAGGCGTCGCGCTCCAGCATCGCGTACTTGTGGCCGCGGCCGCCGCCCGGCCGGGTGAAGCCCTTCGGCACGCGGGCGCGGTAGTCGGCCGCGGCGCGGTGGAAGAACTCCGCCCGCGCCTCCCGCGGCAGCCGGCCCGGACGCTCCAGGACGGTCAGGTAGTGGTCGGCCATCTTGCGGAACAACGGGCCGCGCCATTCGGCGAGTTCCTCGTGCGCGTCGACGTAGTCGAAGACCCGCTGGTACTGGTCGAAGACGTCGAAGTGCTTGCGGCTGACCGTCTTGAGGATGTTGCCGCCCTCACGCCGCTGCCGGTAGTAGACGCAGACCCGGTCCAGCACGGCGATCCGCTCGGCGCTGATCAGGGAGCAGAATGTCCAGGGCGCGTCCTCGTAGTAGCCGGGCGGGAAGGTGAGTCCCGTGCGGGCGATGAAGTCCCGCCGGTACGCCTTGTTCCAGACGATCTGGAGCAGGTCCAGCAGTTGCGGACGGTCGGCGAGGGAGAAGACGTCCGGGCCGGTGTGTGCGAGCAGGTCCGCCAACTGATTGCGGTTGACCTTGCCGTTCCAGTAGGTGCGGGCGTAGTCGTAGACGAGCACCTCGGGGTCGTCCGTCGCGTCGAGACGGTCCGCTATCGCCGCGAGCGCCCCCTCGGACAAGGTGTCGTCACTGTCCAGGAACAGCACGTAGTCGCCCTGCGCCTTTTCCAACCCGGCGTTTCGGGCACGGCCCAGCCCCACATTCTCCGTGAGATGTGTCACCTGGATACGCGCGTCGCGTTTCGCGTATTCGTCGAGAATGGCCCCCGAACCGTCCGGTGAGAAGTCGTCGACCGCGATGATCTCGAAATCCACGAAGTTCTGTCCGAGCACCGAATCGAGACATTCGGGCAGATAGCCCTGCACCTTGTGCACCGGGACGATGAGGGAGAACCTGGGCATTCCTGCAACCTGTTCGAAGGGGAAAGCTGTCCGTGTGTTGCCGCGTACCGTATCGGGAGAGTCTGTGATTTGCGGCCAAGCGTAACGGTCCTGTTGGAGGGGTATGCCCGATCTTGCCCCAACAGCTCTTATGAGTATCCACACATGTGCCCCGAACGCCCACAGGGTGGTTTCAAGTTCTTCTCATGTTCCCCGGATCCACCGGTCTACTCCTGCCCGGCCGTCCGGGCCCGTCCGCCCGGACGGCCGCTCTGCCCTCAACGCCGCCCGCGCAGCGCGCTCGCGTCGGTTCCGAGCCGGGGACCAGGGACGGAGAGGTCCGCGGCGAGGCGCTCGGCCCGGCGGGCGCGGTGGTCGCCGGCCGCCGCGCACAGGTCCCGCACCGCACCGGCGAAGCGCTCCCGGGACGGCGGCTCGGCCGGACCCAGCAGACGCAGGGCCAACGCGGCACGTTCCTGGGCCAGTTCGTCCCGCTCCGGACTGCGCACCGCCGCCAGCAGCGCCGGCACCCCGGACGCGTCCGGCGCCAGCACGGTCGCCGCCGCCACCGTCGGGAACGACTTGCGGAACACGTCCTCGGCCAGCGCGCTGGTGTTGGCCACCGCGTACGGCTTGCCGCTCGCCAGGAAGTCGCTGATCACGCTCGACACGTCGCTGATCAGCAGGTCGGCCCGGTTGAAGCAGGCGTACAGCGGCGGGCGGGCGTCCGTGACGACCTGGTGCTCCCACGCGGGCAGCGACGCCCAGTACGCCTCCTCCCACGCGGCCGCCGCCCGCCGCACGGCCCCCGCCCGCCCGGGCTCCGGCTCCGGCTGCCGCAGCATCCGCTCCGCCTGGTCCGCCGCCGACCGGAAGCCGGCCGCGGTGAGCCGGTCCAGCTCCGCCGCCCGCCGGGCCAGGACGGTGGCCGCCGACACGTCGGGACGCGGACCGCCGCGCTCCCGGTTCGCCGCCCGCACCAGCTCCCGGATGCGCAGATCGGCGGCCCGGGCCCGCGGGTCCACCGACCCCGTCAGCGGATGCGGCTTGTACAGCAGCCGTACGCCCGCATCCGCGAGCAGGGCCCGCACCAGGTTCTCCCCGGCCTCGACCACCGACGTGTTGCCGGGATTGCCGTCCCAGCCCTCCCAGGTCGGCGCGTACAGGACGGTCGTGAACGCCCCCGGCGCGGGCGGCCCCGCGTACGGCCGTACGGCGTCCAGCTGCGGGCGGCCGATCTCCACCACGTCCTTGTCCTCGACGCCGACCTCCGCCAGCGCGTACCGCTCGCGCGCCGCGGGGCCCGCCACCCACACCTCGTCGTACGCCTTCGCGTACGGGTTGCACGAGGACAGCTTGTCGCTCTCCCCGTGATTGACGAAGGCGTGCTTGATCGTCGGGATGCGCAGGACCTGAGAGGTCTTGCCGGAGTTGGACGGGTGGAGCAGGACACGGAGCGTCGAGTGCTCCAGGCGCATCAGCGTGGACACCTTCGGCAGGCACACCACCGGGATGTCGGTCGCCGCGATCCGCTGCACCATGTGCCGCTCCCGCAGCACGATCACCGGCCGCCCCTCCAGCCGCGCCAGCGGCTCCAGCCACATGTTCGCCTGGTACGCCGAGGACGCCCCGCCCGAGAAGTACAGGCCGACCGTCGGCCGGTACCGGGCGAGCCACGCGTCGAACCAGTCGAGCACCTCCTGCTCACCGGCGGGCCTGCGCCCCGGCAGCAGCCGCAACAACAGCGCGCCCAGACCCGTCAGCGCCGCCCCCAGCGACAGCGCGAGCCCGGCCACCCCGTACACCGGCGCGTCGGTCGCCGCCGTCGCCAGCAGCCCGGCCGTCGCGGGCAACCCGAAGACCGCCAGCCGGGGCCCCGGGCGGCGCAGCAGCACCGGGGGCGCCGGGGTCAGCCGCAGCGCCGAGGCGTCGATGTTCCGGGTCACCACGGGCAGCGTCCGGGTGCGCCGGACCAGGACGGACACCGCCTGGATCGACCAGTGCAGCGCGTAGAGGACGAGCAGCCCGGCGACGAGCGGCGCGTAGACGCCCTCCCGGTGCTGTTCGCCCAGGCGCAGCAGGCCCACCACGAGCAGCAGGTCACGCAGCACGTGCCGGACCGTGACATCGGCGTGCGACTTGGCGAACAGCGACACCATGCCCCGCTGCCACCGGTACAGCACCCCCTCGGCGGCCAGTGAACCGGCGCTCCCCGCGAGCAGCAGTGGCACGTGCGGCAACAGGGCGCCCACGGCCTGTGCGGCGAAGGCGGCCGCCAGCACGGCCAGGACCAGCAGCTTCACGGCGATCCGCCGCCCGGGCAGGCGAGGGAGACGGCGGCGGGACAGGGATAGGGGCACTGCGGTCGCTCCAGGCTCGTCGCGCATCGGACAACCGGGTTAACGCGGGGTGACCGCCCGACGACACGCGCGTGTTGTCCCGGCCCCTCCCGGCGCGGCGGGGAAACCGACGGCGGCGGGGTGCGGACGCGGTGCCGACCGTGGCGGGGTGGTGTGCGTGCGCGGCGAGGACGTGGCGTGGTCCGCGGCCGTTGTCCGCAGCGTGAACTGCGGTGCGGCGTGCGTTCCCCTTCGCGTAGATTGCCTGGCGGGCGCAGGGATCGGCGCGTGTCGACGGGAGAGGCGGACGGGGCCGTGGCAGGGGCAAGGCAGGCCGTGGGCGAGGCCCGCAGGATCGTGGTCAAGGTCGGTTCCTCCTCGCTGACCACCGCCGCGGGCGGGCTGGACGCCGACCGGGTCGACGCGCTCGTCGACGTGCTCGCCAAGGTGCGCGGCGCCGACAAGGAGGTCGTCCTCGTCTCCTCCGGTGCCATCGCCGCCGGGCTGGCCCCCCTCGGCCTGCGTCGCCGCCCCCGGGACCTGGCCCGCCAGCAGGCCGCCGCCAGCGTCGGCCAGGGACTGCTGGTCGCCCGCTACACCGCGTCCTTCGCCCGCTACGGCGTCCGCGTCGGCCAGGTGCTGCTGACCAGCGACGACATGAGCCGCCGCGCCCACCACCGCAACGCCTCCCGCACCCTGGACAAGCTGCTCGCGATGGGCGCCTTCCCGATCGTCAACGAGAACGACACCGTCGCCACCGACGAGATCCGCTTCGGCGACAACGACCGCCTCGCCGCCCTCGTCGCCCACCTCGTCCGCGCCGACCTCCTGGTGCTGCTGTCCGACGTCGACGGCGTCTACGACGGCGACCCGAGCAGACCGGGCACCTCCCGGCTGGCCGAGGTGCGGGACATGGCCGACCTCGCGGGCGTCGACATCGGCAGCGCGGGCAAGGCCGGGGTCGGCACCGGCGGCATGGTCACCAAGGTCGAGGCGGCCCGGATCGCCGCCGCCGCAGGCATCCCCGTGGTGCTGACCAGCGCCGTCCACGCGGCCGACGCCCTGACCGGCGGCGACACCGGCACGTACTTCCACGCCACCGGCCGGCGCTCCGCCGACCGGCTGCTGTGGCTCCAGCACGCCTCCGCCCCGCAGGGCGCGCTCGTCCTCGACGACGGGGCGGTGCGCGCGGTCGTCGAGGGCCGCAAGTCGCTGCTGCCGGCCGGGATCGCGGGCGTGGAGGGCGACTTCGCCGCGGGCGACCCGGTGGAGCTGCGGGACGGCTCGGGCCGGGCGGTGGCCCGTGGGCTGGTCAACTTCGACGCCAAGGAGATGCCCCGGCTGATCGGCCGCTCCACCCGGGAACTGGCGCGCGAACTCGGACCCGCGTACGAACGTGAGGTCGTACACAGGGACGATCTGGTGATCCTGCACCCGTAATGGGTCGAAACGTCCCCGAATCGGTGGTGGACGTTCCGCAAAACCGCCCCGCGATCTCGCGCGGCCTGCTCAACTTTCCTCAGGGACAAGTCCGGCCGACCACCGGGCCGAGCCGTGTGCGTGAAGGAGGCCGTCGTGAGCGGAGTACGCCCTGGGACGGCGGCGCCCCGCGGTGGTACCGCCTCCCGCGGCGGTGCGGGCGCCCGCAGCGGCACGGGCGCGCGCCCCGGCGGCGCCCGGGGCGCGAACCGGGCGGGCGGCGAGGAGCGCGCCCTGACCAGCGTCGCCGCCGGTGACCGGTTCCACGGCGAGGAGCCCGAGCACACCCCGCGCCTGTGGCACGTCACGCTCAGCGTCTCCGGCGCCCGCGCCCCGCTCACCGAGGTGCGCCGGGCGCTCGAACAGCTCGCGCACGACCACCCCTTCCTGCTGACCAGCCGGTACGCCGACGACCACGCGGAGATCCGGTACTGGGAGGAGGCCCGCGACCTGCACGACGCCGCCGCCGTCGCCCTGCGCCTGTGGGGCGAACACCGGCAGACCGCGGGACTGCCGCCCTGGGAGATCGTCGGCCTGGAGGTCATCGACCGGGCCACCTACCACCAGCGCATCGCCGCCGGGTACGGACCGGCACCCGCGACGCCGGTCGGCGTGCACCCGTTCTAGGACGGGACGGGGTCTACCAGCCGCCGGTGCCGATTTCGGTGCGGGTGGTGAGGCCGCCGTTGCCGGTGCCCTTGTAGAGGTAGAGCTTTCCGGTTTCGCCGGTG